>DASSPM010000021.1:0-2075 GCA_035699625.1 Candidatus Limnocylindrales bacterium
CTACGCCAACCCGCGCAACAGCGGCGCGGGCTCATTGCGCCAGATCGACCCGCGCGTGACGGCCAGCCGCCGGCTCTCGGCCTGGTGCTACATGCTCGTCGAGGACCCGCCGGAGGGCTCGGAGGCGGGCGCCGCGAGCACGGTGGCCAGCCAGTCGGCGGCACTCGAGCGCCTGGAGCGGCTCGGCCTGCCGGTCAACCCAGAGCGCGCCGTCGGGCTCGACATCGAGTCCGTCATCGCCTTCGCCGAGTCGTGGCGTGAGCGGCGCCACGAGCTGCCCTACGAGACCGACGGCGTGGTGGTCAAGGTCGACGACTTCGCGCAGCAGCGCCGCCTGGGCATGGTCGCGCGCGCCCCGCGCTGGGCGATCGCCTACAAGTTCCCGCCCGAGCAGGTCGAGACGGTGGTCGAGGCGATCGTGCCCTACGTCGGCCGGACCGGGACGCTCACTCCGGTGGCGCACCTGACGCCGACCAGGGTGGCCGGCTCGACGGTCGCCCGGGCCACGCTGCACAACCTCGACGAGGTGCGCCGCAAGGACATCCGCGTGGGCGACCACGTCATCCTCCAGAAGGCCGGCGACGTCATCCCCGAGGTGGTCCGGGCGCTGCCCGAGAAGCGCACCGGCGCCGAGCGCGAGTTCGAGATGCCGGCGACCTGCCCGGTCTGCGGCACGGCCGTCGTGCGCGACGAGGGCGCCGTGCGCCACTACTGCCCCAACCTGGCCTGCCCGGCGCGCGTGGCCCAGGAGTACGCCCACTTCGTCGGGCGGGGCGGGATGGACATCGAGGGCGCCGGCTGGGCCGTGCTGGAGCAGCTCCTGCAGCGGGGCATGGTCCGCTCGCGCGGCGACTTCTTCCGCCTCGGCGTGGAGCAGCTCGAATCGCTCGACCGCTTCGCGCGCAAGAGCGCGGAGAACCTCAGGACGGCCATCGAGCGGGCGCGCGTACGGCCGCTGGCGCGCATCCTCAACAGCCTGGGCATCCCACAGGTGGGCGAGCAGACGGCCATCGACCTCGCGGCCTGGATCGCCGAGCAGTGGCCGCCCGGCGAGGACGAGCCGATGGGCGGCCGCGAGGGCTGGCTGGCGCGGGTGGCGCGCGAGCTGCGGGCGACGCCGGCGGAGCGCTTCGAGGCGGTGCCGGGCGTGGGCGCAACGGTGGCGGCCAGCATCGGCCGCTTCTTCGCCGAGGAGCCGACGGCCAGCGTGCTCGACGACCTGGTGGCGGCCGGCGTGGAGCCCGAGCGGCCGCAGTCGCGTCGCGCGGCGGGGGAGGGGCCACTCGCGGGACGGACCGTGGTGGTCACCGGCACCCTGGTCGACTTCGACCGCCAGGCGGCGGAGGAGGCGATCCGTGCTGCGGGTGGCAAGGCGGGCGGCTCGGTCAGCCGCAAGACCGACTACCTGGTGGCGGGCGAGAATGCCGGCTCGAAGCTGGCCAAGGCGCAGGAGCTGGGTGTGCCGGTGCTGGACGAGGACGCCTTCAAGCGCTTCCTGGCGGGCGAGGCGCCCTAGCCACTACTCGGCGCGACCGACCGGCTCGTAGGGGGCGAGCGCCGGTCCCTCGAGCGGAGCGTCGTCGGAGGCATCGGCGGCCGGGCTGCCCCACTCGTGGACATGGCCGCTGGCCGGCTCCGGCGGGCCCTCGTAGGGTGGCAGGTCGAGGGCCGGCGTCTCCACGTCGTGCACGGTGCCCGGGTCCCCCAGCTCGAGCGTGCGGACGGGGACCCCGGCGGCCTCCAGGTCGGTCAGCAGCTGGTCGGGCATCCGGTCCGGCGGCAGGGAACGCAGCTGGTCGAGGTGCCGCACCGGCAGCAGCACCGGCCAGCCGGGCACATCGTGATAGGCAGGGCGCAGCAATGCGCCGTCGCCCGTGCCGTGCGCCTCGATGAGCGAGGTGACGGTCTCCGCGTCGACCCAGGCCATGCGTGCCGGCCAGACGATGGCGGCGTCGGTCTCCGAGACCTCGGCCCGAGCCACGTCGACACCGCGAGCGATCTGCGCCACCGGGCCGGCCTCCTGCGGGGCCGGCGAGGCGAGGGTCACCGGCGCCCCGGCCAGCGACGCCGCGACG
>DASSPM010000022.1:0-6357 GCA_035699625.1 Candidatus Limnocylindrales bacterium
CTGGCCGCCACGGGCGAGCTCAAGACCAAGCCCACGCAGCACTCGGTCAAGGAGCTGCGCGGCATCGGCATCCAGCCCGACGTGATCATCGCGCGCGCCGACGAGCCGGTCGACGACGACCTGCGCGAGAAGATCGCCCTCTTCACCGACGTGCCGCTCGAAGCGGTCATCCCGGCGCCCACGGCGGAGACGATCTACGAAGTGCCGCTGCTCTTCGAGGCGCAGGGTCTGGGCGACCTGATCGTGCGCGACCTTGGCCTGGGCGAGCAGGCCCACCCGGCCGACCTGACCGCCTGGCAGGCGCTGGTCGAGCGCATCAAGCGGCCCAAGCCCGCCCTCGAGGTGGCGCTCGTGGGCAAGTACATCGAGCTGCCCGACGCCTACCTCTCGGTGACCGAGGCGCTGCGCCACGCCGGTTGGGCCAACGAGCGGACACTCATCGTGCGCTGGGTCGACTCCGAACGCCTGACCGCGGAGGAGACCCCCGAACGGCTGGCCGGCGTGGCCGGCATCGTCGTGCCGGGCGGCTTCGGCCACCGCGGCATCGAGGGCAAGGTGCTCGCCGCCCGCTACGCGCGCGAGCAGAAGATCCCCTACCTGGGCCTCTGCCTCGGGCTGCAATGCGGCGTCATCGAGTTCGCGCGCAACGTGGTCGGCAAGGCCGACGCCAACTCGACCGAGTTCGACCTCTTCACCGAGCATCCGGTCATCGACTACATGCCCGACCAGCGCGAGCTGGAGGACAAGGGCGGCACGATGCGCCTCGGCCTCTACCCGGCCAAGCTGACGCCGGGCTCCCGCGCCGCCGAGGCCTACGGCCAGGAGGTCATCTACGAGCGGCACCGGCACCGCTTCGAGGTCAACAACGAGTACCGCCTCGAGATGGAGCGCCAGGGCATGCTCGTCTCGGGCCAGTCGCCCGACGGCCGGCTGGTCGAGATCGTCGAGTTGCGCGACCACCCCTGGTTCGTGGCCAGCCAGTTCCATCCCGAGTTCAAGAGCCGGCCCGACCGGCCGCATCCGCTCTTCGACGGCTTCGTCAAGGCGGCCATCGAACGTGCCGCGAAGGCCACCAGCAGTCCGAGCGATCGGCCGGAGCGCGCAGCCAGTGCGGCGCCGAGCCAGCCGTCACAGCAGCCGGTCGGCTGAGCGTGGCCATCCTCGACGCCTTCCTGCTGGAGCACACGCCTGGGCCGACCATCGAGCTCCACCCCGCCGTGCTCGACGCGCGCGCGGCACTGGCCAGGGCGACGAGCGACCTGCTGGCCATCCCGGACGGCGCGGCCCTCGAGCGCGAGTGGTCCTGGAGCGGGCCGCCCGGCGAGTCGGACGTGCGCTACGGCTTCTACCGCGTCCTCGAGGCCTTCGAGGCCGCCGCGCATGCCGCCGCTCGATCGCTCGACGAGGCCGGCATCCAGCGGGCGCCAGCCTCGCGTCTCGCCGCCGCGGCGACGCAGGCACGCTGGGACCTGCACGGCCTGCTGGCCAGCCTCTCCGACGGGGAGTCCGACGCCGACCCCGGGGGTGGCGAGTGGACCGTGCGCCAGACACTGGCCCACATCATCAGCGCACAGCGCGCCTATGCCTGGTTCACCGCCTGGTGGCTGAGCCGGCGGGACGCGCCCGACTTCCCCGAGCGGGTGCCCGACGACGCCGTGCCCGGCTTCCCCGATGAGTCGAGCGAGGCGCCGGGCAGCCTGGCGGACGTCAGGGCGCGCCTTGACACCATCCTCGATCTGGCCGCCGGACGACTGGGCGGTCTCGACGACGACGGCCTGGCGGCCCGCGCTCGCTGGTCGGGCTTCCCGGTCAGCGTCGGCTTCCGCTTGGCGCGCTGGTCGTCGCACCTGCAGGAGCACACCGTGCAGGTCGAGAAGACGCTCGGCTTCATCGGCCGCGAGCTGCGCGAGGTGGAGCGCCTGGTGCGCCTGGTGCACCGCGCCTACGGGCGCCTCGAGGCGACCGTCTTCGCCCTCCCGCCGGCGGCACTCGAGACCGGCGGGGCGGCGTCCGCAGCGGGGCGGCTGAACGAGGCCGCGGCAGAGGCCGTCCGCGTGGCGGGCGAGGTGCGGCAGATCGCCACGCGCGGCTGAGCCCTGGCGGCTCGAGCGGCGGCCCGAAGCCTCGGCCGAACCGGCGGCCGGTCGTACACTAGCCCCGCAGAAGTACCCCGCGGGTGCGCGAGTCGCCCCGCAGGCCAGCGGAGGAGCGCCGATGAAGATCTTCCTGGACACCGCCGAGATCGAGGAGATCCGCATCGCCGCGCGCTGGGGCGTGCTCGACGGCGTGACCACCAACCCGACCCTCTTCCAGAAGGCCGGCGGCGGCAGCTACGACGACATCCTGGCCGAGATCTGCAAGCTCACCTCGGGCCCCGTCAGCGCGGAGGTGGTGGCCGAGGACGTCGAGGGGATGCTCCGCGAGGGGCGCCACTTCGCCAAGATCGCGCCCAACATCGTGGTCAAGATCCCCATGAGCGAGGAGGGCCTGGAGGCCATCTTCCAGCTGGCGGAGGAGGGCATCAAGACCAACTGCACGCTCATCTTCTCGGCCAACCAGGGGCTCCTGGCGGCCAAGGCCGGGGCCTCGCTGCTGTCACCCTTCGTGGGCCGCCTCGACGACATCAACCAGGAGGGCATGGACGTCATCCGCGAGCTGGTGGCCATCGTCGAGCTGCACGACATCGACTCAGAGGTGCTGGCGGCCTCGATCCGCCATCCGCGCCACATGACCGATGCGGCGCTGGCCGGCGCACACGTGGCCACGCTGCCCTTCAAGGTCCTGCGCCAGATGGTCCACCACCCGCTCACCGACACGGGCATCAAGACCTTCCGCGAGGACTGGGAGAAGGCGCGCCAGGCGGCGGCCAAGGGCGCCCGCGCCGAGGCCTGACCCCCGCGCCGCGGCGGGGGAGTTGACGAGCGGCCCGCCGGCCGCTACAACATCGCGCAACGGAGGCGACCCCAGCGCCTCCAACGCCCGAATGCCGCCGCGGCGCAGCTTGCCCAGCCGGGCCAGAGGAGGTGGTGCCCACCACCGACAGACAGATTCGTTTCGTGCGTCCCAGCGTCCGCGCGCGCCCGCCTCCCTCTGGCGTGGCTGCAGCGCGACTGAGGAAAGGGGAGTGTTTCCTTGGCGACGACCGCGGACCGTGCAGCTCCAGAGCGCTACAAGTTCAAGATCCCCTTCGTCATCGCGGCCTCCTCGGCCGGCACCACCATCGAGTGGTACGACTTCTATCTCTACGGCGTGCTGGCGACCTTCTTCGCCAAGCACTTCTTCCCCCAGGGCAACGACCTGGCCGCCCTCCTGGCGGCCCTGGCCACCTTCGGCGCCGGCTTCGCCGTGCGTCCCTTCGGTGCCGTCGTCTTCGGCCGCATCGGAGACCTCATCGGGCGCAAGTTCACCTTCCTGGTGACGATCACCCTGATGGGTGGCGCCACGGCGGTCATCGGCCTGCTGCCGACGTATGCCTCGATCGGCCTGCTGGCGCCCATCATCCTGGTCGGCATCCGGCTCCTGCAGGGCCTGGCCCTCGGCGGCGAGTACGGCGGCGCGGCGATCTACGTCGCAGAGCACTCGCCCGACGCCAAGCGAGGCTTCTACACCAGCTTCATCCAGACCACGGCCACCCTGGGCCTGTTGCTGGCCCTCTTCGTCATCGGCGCCACCCGCCTGCTGATGCCGGCGGCCGAGTTCGATGCCTGGGGCTGGCGCATCCCGTTCCTGCTCTCGGCCGTGCTGGTCGCGCTGGCGCTCTACATCCGCTTGCGGTTGCAGGAGACGCCGCTCTTCTCGCGGCTCAAGGAGTCAGGCCAGTCCTCGACCAAGCCGCTCACCGAAAGCCTCGGGAACCGGCGCAACTGGAAGCTGATCCTGCTCGCCCTCCTGGGCATGACGGCCGGCCAGGCTGTCGTCTGGTACACGGGCCAGTTCTACGCCCTCTTCTTCCTGCAACAGCAGATGGGCGTCAGCTTCCTCGACTCGTACATCATCGTGGGCACGGCCATCCTGCTGGCCACGCCCTTCTTCGTCGTCTTCGGCGCTCTCAGCGACCGCATCGGGCGCAAGAAGATCATCCTGGCCGGCTGCCTCGTGGCGGCCCTGACCTATGTGCCGCTCTACGTGCTGATGACCGCCTTCGCGCATCCCACGTACGGCGCCGACGGCAAGCTCGTGCTCGGCGGAGCCCAGCCCGAGCTCGTGCCGCTCATCCTGCTGGTGGCCATCCAGGTGCTCTACGTGACCATGGTCTACGGGCCCATCGCGGCCTTCCTGGTCGAGTTCTTCCCGGCCCGCATCCGCTACACCTCGTTGTCCGTGCCGTACCACCTGGGCAACGGCTGGTTCGGCGGCTTCGTGCCACTCATCGCCACGGCCATCGTGGGTGCCACCGGCAACATCTACGCCGGCCTGGCCTACCCCATCGTGGTCGCCCTGATGTCGGTCGTCGTCGGTGGGCTCTTCATCCGCGAGACCCGAGCCACGCGCATCTGGGACGAGGTGGGCGGCGAGACCGAGCCGGTCCGGCAGGCCGCCGGCGCGGTCACCGAGGCCACGCCCGGCTGAGCCGGGTCCACCCCTGCCGCCACGAGAGGGAGGTCCGACGGCCTCCCTCTCGTGCTGTCCGCCCGCTCCGCAGCGGCCGTTGACCGGCCTGCGCTGCGTGCTATCATCCGCGTGACCCCGCCACACCCCCCAACGGTCCGGCTCTGCCGTCCGATTCGGGGCATCCCGTGAACGCGACCGCGGTCTCGCGACGGTCCGGGCGGCCGGGTCCCAGGCTCGCCTCGCCCAAGCCGCACCCTACCCGGCGTCCTTGAAGGGGTCTTCCCATGAACATCAACGAACTCAAGTCCAAGAACATCAAGGAGCTGGTCGAGATCGGCGGCGACCTCGACGTCTCCGACGCGCGCGAGATGCGCAAGGAGGACCTCGTCGAGCGCATCCTGCAGCGGCAGGTCGAGCGCACGGGCCAGGTCTACGCCGCGGGCATCCTCGATATCGTCGACGAGGGCTACGGCTTCCTGCGACGCCACGGCCTGATGCCCAGCCCGGATGACATCTACGTCAGCTCCAGCCAGGTGCGCCGCTTCGGTCTGCGTCCCGGCGACCGCGTGGCCGGCGTCACCCGCTCGCCCAAGGACGGCGAGAAGTACTGGGGCCTGCTGCGCGTCGAATCGGTCAACGGGGTCGACCCCGAGACGGCCAAGCGCCGGCCGCACTT
This sequence comes from Candidatus Limnocylindrales bacterium, assembly GCA_035699625.1. GTDB lineage: Bacteria > Chloroflexota > Limnocylindria > Limnocylindrales > CSP1-4 > DASSPM01. Next base: position 5,228 of record DASSPM010000022.1, read on the forward strand.
CGATGCCCTGACGCCCATCCACCCCATCGAGCTGATCAACCTGGAGACGGATCCCAAGAACCTCTCGCAGCGCCTGGTCAACCTGGTGAATCCCATCGGCAAGGGCCAGCGCGCGCTCATCGTCTCGCCGCCCAAGGCGGGCAAGACGATGCTGCTCAAGAGCATCGCCAACGGCATCACGGCCAACTATCCGGACATCCTGCTCATGGTCGCCCTCATCGGCGAGCGGCCCGAGGAGGTCACGGACATGCGCCGCTCGGTCAAGGGCGAGGTCATCAGCTCGACCTTCGACGAACCGACCGAGAACCACACCCACGTGGCCGAGATGGCACTCGAGATCGCCAAGCGGCTGGTCGAGACCGGCCGGGACGTGGTCATCCTGCTCGACTCGATCACGCGCCTCGCGCGCGCCTACAACCTGGCCCTGCCGCCCTCGGGTCGCACGCTCTCCGGTGGCATCGACCCCATCGCGCTCTACCCGCCCAAGCGCTTCTTCGGCGCCGCGCGCAAGCTGGAGGAGGGAGGTTCGCTGACCATCATCGGCACCTGCCTCATCGACACCGGCTCGCGCATGGACGACGTCATCTACGAGGAGTTCAAGGGCACCGGCAACAGCGAGCTGATCCTCGACCGCAAGCTGGCCGAGAAGCGCATCTTCCCGGCCATCGACGTGCAGCGCTCGGGCACCCGGCGCGAGGAGCTGCTGCTCGAAGAGGGCACGCTCAAGATGGTCTGGACGATGCGCCGCATGCTCTCCGCGGTGGGCACCAACGAGGGCATCGAGCTGCTCCTCAACCGGCTCGCCAAGTCCGATTCGAACGCCGAGTTCCTGGCCAGCCTGACCAAGAGCGCCGCCGCCAACTCCTGAGTGCGGTTGACGCTCGCCGCGCACGACTGCTATGGTCGAGCGCGTTCGTGGCGCCCGAAGGAGGTCCGCCGTCCGGTGAGATGGTCGGGTCGGGCGTGATGACCCAGCGGCACTGAGAGGCCCCCCAGCTCCATACCGCTCGTCCGGACGGCCAGCACCCCGCCTGCCCCCGCGCACCACCGGCCGTCCGCCCACCAGGAGACCGCATTGCCTGAAGCCGCGGTCCAGGTGCTGCATGCCGTCACGCGTGTCGCACGGGACC
>DASSPM010000023.1:0-18141 GCA_035699625.1 Candidatus Limnocylindrales bacterium
GCCGCCTGCCAGGCCTGCCATTCCAGCTCGTCGCGGCCGGGCTCCACGTCGCGCGCGCCGGCCGGCGCCTCGCCGTAGCGGGCCGGGTCGAGGTCGGCGCCGCCGGAGAGGAGGAGCCCCTCCATCTCCGCCAGGGCCGCCGCCCGCTCGGCGGCCGGCGTGGTCTCGTCGAGCGGCAGGGCCCGCCCGCCGGCGCGCTCCACTGCCGCCAGGTAGAGGCCGTTCTTGCGCTCCGCCAGCTCGGGGTCCGCGGCGCGTGCCGGCGCCTGCAGTGTGACCACGATCGCGGGTGCAGGACCGTCGGTCGATCGGGCCAGGCTCATGCCGTCCATGGTAGGCGTCGCTGGCCTAGAGGCCGAGCATGTCGTCGAGCGTGACCAGGCTGTAGCCGCGGGCACGCAGCTCGCTGACGATGCGCGGCAGGGCCTCCAGGGTGTGGTACCCGCCCAGGTGCAGCAGCACGATCGACCCGCCCTGCGCCTGCGAGACGACCTTGGCCACGATGTCGTCCGCCGTCGGGCCACCGTCGCTGGTCGGCTTCCAGTCGATCGTGTCGACGTCCCAGAGCACGGTGCGGCTGTAGCCGAGGGCGCCCACGGTGGCCAGCGTCTCGGCGTCGTAGCCGCCGTAGGGCGGGCGGAAGATGGGCTTCGCGCTGAGGCTGCTGTGCGCCGCGAAGGCCGCCTCGGTGCGCCGCATCTCGTCCGTCATCTGGCTCGCGGTCAGCGTCCGGAAGTCGGCGTGGGTATAGCTGTGGTGAGCCAGCCGCAGGAGGCCCGAGTTCTCGTCCACGACAGCCAGCACGCGCCGGCCGGCGTCCGTGTTCTTGCTCTCGACGATGGCGCCGGTGAGGAAGATGCTGGCCGGCACCTCGTGGTCGACGAGCCACTGCACGATGTCCACGGCCGGGTCGACCCGACCGCCCATGTCGAAGGTCAGCGCCACCAGGTTGCGCGCACGGCTGCCGTGGCTGATGACCCGGCTCGCCTCACCTGGCGCCGGCGTCGGCGTGGCCGGCTCGCGGGTCGGCGTGGGCGTGGCGCCGCCCGGCACGGGCTCGTAGTCGAGCACCACGCCGGGCAGGAGCTGGAGTCGCCAGCCGGCGCGGATGGCGTTCGGGTCGTAGGCGGGAGCGGCCGGGTCCAGAGAGGGATAGGCCGCCCGGTTCCAGAAGATGAGGCTCTGCCAGCTGGTGCCGTAACGGCGGGCGATGGAGGTGAGCGTCTCGCCCGCGGCCACGGTGTGGGTCACGAAGGTCGGCTCCGGCACGGGCGTGCGCGTCGGGTTCGGCACGGCCGATGCTGTCGGGCTGGCGGGCGGCGGGGTCGGCGTGCCGGCTGCTGTGGCGGTCGGGCCGGGTCCGGCGGTGCAGGCCGCCAGGAGCGCCAGCATCAGCAACAGCGGCGCGCGGCCGTGCGCGGCCGGTCGGGGGACTGGGGAGCGTGCCGGAGGCATGGCCGATGTCCTGTCGCGATCGGGCCGGGACGCCGGAGTGGTCCGGTATCGACCCGAGTCGCGCAGTATGACGAGCCGGGCCCAGCCCGGGTAACGGACGCTGCCGGCCGTCTCGCCGGTCCACGCGGCGACGGGTGCTCCGGCCCGCGCGGCTACGGCCGCTCCGGCTCGAGCGCCTCGTCGACCGGCGTCGGGCCGGTGGGCAGGAACTCGGCCGCCAGGGCGAGGCCCTCCTGGGCAGTCGCGACGCGGTCCCGGCCGCCGCGCTTGGCCACGTAGAGCGCCCGGTCGGCGGCCAGCGCCAGCGCCTCCGCGTCGTCGCCGTCGGTGGGGAAGCTGGCGACGCCGATGGAGCAGCCCACGACCCGTCGCGAACCCGGGGCGCGCGAGGCCGAGCGGACCGCCTGGCGGACCTTCTCGGCTACGGCCAGGGCGCCTGGTCCGTCCGTGCCCGGCAGCAGCAGTGCGAACTCGTCACCGCCATAGCGGAAGGTGGCGTCACCGCCGCGGCCGGCCGTCTCCAGGGCGCGCGCGATGCGATGCAGCAGGGCATTGCCGGCGGCATGGCCCAGGCTGTCGTTGTAGCCCTTGAAGTCGTCGAGGTCGAGGAGCACCAGGCTGAACGGTTCGGCACGCGCCACGGCTGCTGCGAGCGCCTCCTGGAAGCTGCCCTGGTTGCCCAGCTCCGTCAGCGCGTCCCGGCGGGCTCGTCGCTCCACGGCCTGGTGGGCACGGGCGTTCTGGAGCGCGATCGACGCCTGCGCCGCGAAAAGCTTGACCAGCTCGAACTCGTCCTCGGTGAACGAGGCCTCGTGGCCCAGGCGCTCGAGCGTCAAGACGCCGGCGATGCCGTCGCGACTGCGCAGCGGCGCGACGATGAGCGCGCCCGCGACGGGGCCCAACTCGCCGAACTCGCGCACCCGGGGGTCGGCCAGCTCATCGTTGATCAACTGTGCCTCGCCGTGCCGAATCACCCAGCCCGCGACTCCCACCGTGTCGGAGATGGGCCCGCTCATATAGAGCTCCCGGTGGACGCCGCGCGCGGTGAGCGGGCGGAGTATCCCTGACTCGGGCTCATAGAGATCGACGCCGAGGTTGTCCACTCGCACCAGGGCGCCGAGTCGGTCCCCGATCTCTTCGACCACGGCCTGCGTGTCGAGCGTCCCGAGCAGCGACTCGGTCACCTGCAGCAGCTCGCGCTGGCCACGCAGCTGGCGCTCCAGGCGATCCGACTGCGCCCGCAGCTGCTCGGTGGTGTCGGCGTTGGCCATGGCCTGCGCCGCGAAGGAGGCGTAGATCTCCAGCAGCCGCAGGTCGTCCGGCGAGAACTGGTGGAGACCGAGCTTGGAAAGGACGATGACGCCGATGGTGCGGTCCTCATAGGCCATCGGCGCCAGCAGCATCGACTCCGGAAGGTCCTCCTCGGTGCCCGCGATGGTCGCCGCGCGCGGATCGTTCGCCGCGTCCGGCAGGTAGACGGCCTGTCCCTCGCGAGCCACCCAGCCGGTGATGCCCTCGCCGACCTTGAGCCGGAGCTGCTCCTCGACCTCATCGGTGTACTCGCCGATCTCGCCCCGCCAGGCGACCGGATCGAGGTCGTCGCCGCGGACGCGATAGACCCGCACGTTGTGGTAGTCGATGAGCTGGTTGAGCTCGGCCGCGATGGCCAGGCCGATCTCGCGCACGGTCGCCAGACGACTCAGTCTGGCGCCCAGCTTCTGGATCGATTCGATGTGCGCCGTCCAGCGCGACATCTGGGCGTAGTCACGCGCATTGGCGATGGCGATGCTTGCCTGCACGGCGAGCGCGTCCAGGGCATCGAGCTCGGAGGACTCCCAGTCGTGGCGCCGGTCGTGGTAGAGGGTCAGCACGCCAAGCTGCTCGTCGCCGGCCAGCAGCGGTGCCGCAGCGACGGTGTCGATGCCCTCCGCCAGGACGGCTTCCCGGGCGGCACCGGCGCGCGCATCCTGGGCGTACGCGACGGCGAAACGGGCACCGCGGCGCGCCAGGGACTCGGCCTCCAGCGATCGCGGCGCCGGCTGGCGGGTCGCCTCCAGGAAGGCCGGCGAGAGGCCCCGCGCGACGTCGGCCACGAACGAGCCGTCCGCTGCACGATGGAAGACGGCGCCCCGGTCAGCGCCGAAGAGGCGCATGCCGTGGTCGACCAGGTCAGAGAGGAGGACCGACAGCTCGAGCTTGGAGCTGATGTCGGCGCTGATGCGCCGCAGGGCATCGGCCTGGTGGAGCTGGTACCGCACGCGCTCGACGAGGCGCAGGTTGTCGGCGGCCACCGCGAGCTGGTTGGCGACGGTCTCGATGAACTCGACGTCCGCCGCCTCGAGCGCTCCTGCGCGGTCGTCCTCCACCCAGAGCACGCCCCAGACGGCCTCGCCGATGATGATGGGCGCGACGATCTCGGAGACGATGCCGGGCACGGCCTCCACGTAGCGGCCATCGAGCCGCACGTCCGGGGCGAAGATAGGCCGAGCCTCGCGGGCGGCGGCGCCGATGAGGCCACGCTCGATGGGCAGCGGGTAGAGGGCGGAGAGGTCGATGCCCTCGGCCACGCGCGGTTCGATGGCGCCGTCGCGCAGCTGACCGACGATGACCACGCGATAGCCGAAAGCCGCACGCAGCAGATGGACCACCGCCCGGAACGTGGCATCGAGATCGACCACATTGCCGGTGAGGCGCGAGATCTCGGCCAGGACGTGCAGCTCGACGGCGCGCCGGCCGCGGTCCGCGTCGCGCTCAGGGTGGGGCCGCGCTCGACGTTCAGCCGGGTCGGGCTCGAGGCCGGCCGCGTCGCCCGCGCTTGCTTGCCAGGGACGGCCGGGCCGCGGCACCGGCGGCGCCTGCTCGGCGGCCGTCATGAAGGCGGCCAGGTCCTCGACGCGGTAGCGCCGGTCGCCGCGGTCGTTGATGCGCAGGCACGGCAGGCGCCCGAGCTCGGTCCAGGTCCGGACCGTGTTCGGGTGCACGCCCAGGATGTGCGCGGCTCCGGTCACCGAAACGGTCGCCGGCTGCCGGTCGCGGACGGAGGTCGTGACGGTCTCCCTCGCGGAGGATTTGGTAGGTTCCGTCAACAATCGGCTATCGCCTCGCGGCGCGCCACGTGACGAAAGTCCTATGCCGCCACACCGTCCAGCGCGCGCCGGGCGCGCGCCTCAGTCGCGCTTGGGGTCGGCGGCGACGAGGCTCGGGTAGGGGTCGAACGCGTCGATGCGGCGGACGAGCCCAGCCTCACGCACGCGGAGCAGGAAGGGCGCCCGCAGTTCGAAGTGGAGGTGGATGGGGGTGCCGATGGCGTTGCCGGTGACGCCCACCGTGCCGATCACCTCGCCGCGCGCGACACGGTCGCCGGGCTGCACAATGAGCCGGTCGAGATGGACCAGCAGCGCGGCGTAGCCCCGGCTGGTCGGCTCCTCGCTGACGATGACCGCGCTGAGGCCATAGCGGCCCGGGTTCCATGGCTTCCAGCGCGTCGCGGGGTCGATGACCACGCCGTCGAAGGGCGACACGACCGGCGAGCCGCGCCTGGCGAAGAGGTCGACGCCGTCGTGGGCGCGCACGAGGGTTCCGTCCGCCAGCACCGCCTTGACGTGGTTGTACCAGCGGGGTACGCCGCCGCGGCGCTGCAGGAAGTTGTTGGCGTAGCGGTACGCGCTGCTTCGGGGCAACGGGAAGCCCATCTGCACGACCGTGCGCCGCAGCGAGAAGCCGCTCGGCGACGTCGGAGCGGCATCCGGCGGCGGGCTCGGTGAGGGACTGGCACTCGGGCCGGAGCCCGGGGAAACGCCGGCCGACGGGGCGCTCGTGCGGGGGGAAGGGCTCGGCGCCGCGGACCCGGCGGCGGTGGTCTGCGTCGGCGTAGCCGACGTCGCGCGACCTGGCCCGGGCGCATCGCCTGCTGGGGGAAAGCCCGTGGCGCCGATGACGAGCAGCACGAGCGAGGCGCCCAGCAGGCCGAGGCGCAGCAGGCCGGGGTTCACCGCCCTGCGGCTCCGCTGCGGCTCAGTCGGCACGGGTCAGGCGGGCGTAGGCGGTCGCGGCACCAGCGGCTAGCACGCCCAGCAGGATGACCGCGCCGAGGGCCAGGAGGGGAGTGCCGACGAGTCCGGCACCCTCACCCTCGCTGCGCGTGTCGCCGCCGCCCACGACGGTGGGCACGGGTGTGGCCGTGGGCGTGGCCGTGGCCACGGCCGTCGGGCTCGGCGTGGCGGCCAACACGGCCGCCGGCGCAGCGAGCGAGGTGACCGCCAGCGCCAGCGCCAGGGCGAGCGCCGCAGAGCCGGCCACGAGCAGGCCGGCCGCGGCGGCGACGCGGCCCCGCCGGCCGCCGGCCAGGACGCGCATCGCGTCGGGCAGGTCGAGCGTCGAGACGATGAGCGGCCGGCCCAGCCCCTCGCTCATGGCCGGACCCTCGTCGATGAGTCGGGGCACGCCCACCACATGGGCATGCTCCACGGCCGAGACCTGCTCGATGCGGTGGCGCACGGGGGCCGTGCCGGCGGTGCCCGGCGGCATCCGCTCGGGTACCTCGCCCGCCGTGCCGGTCGATTCGCCGCCCAGCACCACGAGGCCCTCGTCGAGCGCCTCCACGTGGACCGCGATGAAGGCGCCGCGGTCCTCGACGCCGAAGGGCACCGCCAGGCGCTCGTCCTCGATGGTCCGCCAACCGGGGCCGTCGGCGACCTCCAGCCGGCGGCGGCGGAAGACGAGCGGCCGGTCGTGCTCGTCGGGGAACTCCTCCTCGCTCGAGATGCGGCCCCGCACGCGCACGTAGCGCGACTCGCCGGTGCGTGCCAGGCGGACCGCCTCGGCGACATCCACCGCCGGCGCCGCCTGCAGCAGGCGGGCGACGCGGAAGGCGGTCCCGAGGCGTGCCAGCAGGAGGGCGCCCGCGACCAGCAGCGCGCAGCCGACGACCGCGCTCAGCAGGGGGATCACGCGGCGGATGGTAGCAGGCGCCGCCTGTCGGCTCGGACGCCGGTCATGCTCGCCGACAGCCACGGACAAGAGAAGACCCGGAGGAACTTTCGACACGTGGGCGTTGATGCGATCTCCGCCACCAGTGTCTACGTGGGCCCCTCCGGGCTGCCGCCACGGTAGCCGCCGGCTCGTGCCCCGGTCAAGGCGGGTTATCCACGAATCTCATCGGTGGCCGGTGCCATCCTGGCGAGTTGTCCACAGCATGCCCCTCCGAGAGATCAGCCGATCTCCTCACCGCTGAGCGGGTCGATGGCGATGCGCTGGCCGGCATAGCCGGTGAGCACCAGGCGGCCGCCGACCAGCTCGGCCGCCACCACCACCTCGCTGTGCGTGCGCCGCCAGGCGACCTCGCCCGCGGCGTCCAGGGCGGCCGTCTCGATCTCGCCCTGGGCCAGCACATGGGGCAGGCGCGGCGAACTGATGACCGCGATGAGCGGGCTGCCTCCGGCCCACGACCAGCGCAGCTCGCCGGAGCGGGCGTCGAGCCCGTAAAGGCGCATGCCGTAGGCCACCGCGAGGAGCCCCGGGGTATCCCAGGTGGCGGCCTGGGGCTCGTCGTAGACGACCGAGGCGAGGCGCACCGTCCACTCCCCCTGCGGACCCTCGGCGCGCAGCTCGGCGCGGCAGAGCCGTTCGGGATGGGGCGAGACGAGCGGACCGAGGTCCCGCAGATGGCCTCTCGCCTCGCTCAGGGCGAAGAGCTCGTCCCCGCCGCCGCTGCCGGTCCAGCGGTAGCGCACCGTCAGGCCGCCCGGGTAGCGCACCGTCGAGCGCCGCGTGAGCGGGGCGCTGGCGGTCACCGGGCGTCCTCGGCGATGGGCGCGAGCGTCGCGTCGGCCAGCATGTGCAGCGTCGACGGGGAGACCTCGAAGACGGCGTTGGCGGTGCCCGCGGCGGCCCAGACGGTCGGGAAGCGCTGGAGGCCAGGGTCCATCACCGTGCGCAGCGCTCGGGCGTGACCGAGGGGCGGGATGCCGCCGATGCTGAAGCCGGTCAGATCCCCGGCCTCGCGCGCCGTGGCGCGACGGATGGCGGGCTCGCGCGTAACGGCCGCCAGGCGGGCCAGGTCGACCCGGTCGGCGCCGCCCACCAGGACGAGGTAGCCCCTGAGTTGGCCCGCCGCCTCGTCCGGCGCCACGAAGACGAGGCTCTTGACGATCTGCGCCAACTCCGCCCCGACGGCGCGGGCCGCCTCCGGAGCGGTGTGCGTGCTCTCCTCGAAGGTCACGACCTCGATCTCGACGCCCTTTCGGGCAGCCGCGTCGCGGACGCGCCGATGCGCGGGATGAGCGGGGTGGGGCACGGCGGCGAGTCTAGCACCCGGCCCCGGCGACGCCGGGCGGCGCCCGGGGGCCCCGGCGGCCCTCTGCCGGCCGCTACGATGGGCCGCGATGCGCATCTTTCGTCGGGGTCGCCCTCCCCGCTCCGTCCTCGAACGGCTCAGCGCGGCCGGCGCTTGGGCGTTCGACTGGGACGGGACGTTGCTCGACTCCATCGGGCGCACCTTCGCCACCTACCGGGTCCTCTTCGCGGAGCTGGGCGTGCCCTTCGATGAGGCGCTCTTCCGGCGCCACCAGGCGCCCGACTGGCGGCAGCTCTACCGTGCCGTCGGCCTGCCCGAGGAGCGTTGGGCCGAGGCCGACCACCGCTGGCTGGCGCTCTACGAGAGCGAGGTCTCGTCCCTCCTGCCGGGTGCCCGAGAGGCGCTTGAAACGCTGCGCGCCCGCCGTGTGCCCTTGGCACTGGTCAGCGGCGGGCAGCGCCGGCGCGTCGAGCTCGAGCTGCGCGCGAACGGCCTAGAGGGCTTCTTCGATGCCCTGGTGCACGGCGACGAGGTGCCGCGGCGCAAGCCCGACCCGGCCTCCATGACCCTCGCCGGGCGCTACCTGCACGTCGATCCGCGCCGGCTGGTGATGGTGGGCGACCATCCCGACGACATGCGCATGGCCGCCAGCGCCGGCGCGCTGCCCATCGGCGTGCTCAGCGGCACCTCCGATCGACGGGCGCTGCGGGCGGCCGGCGCCCGCTGGACGGCCGAGTCGGCCGAGGCCGTCGTGCGCGCTGCGCTGGCCTGAGGTGTAGCATCGGGCCACAACCGAATACGGGACAGGGGAGCGCGACGCAGCGCTGAGAGTGCGGTATCGAGCCGCAGACCCTCGGGACCTGATCTGGATCATGCCAGCGAAGGGAGTCCACTCGCACCTCCGTCCCGTCAGGCACGGAGGTGTTCGTTTGTCGGAGGTCCCCCAGGTCCCGCAGGCAGAGGCGGCCATCGTCATCGGTGACGGCGATGTGCCCGCGCGAGGTGCGCTCACCGCTGCTTGGCCGGAGTGGCGGCGTGGCGTGGGCTCGGTGGTGGCGGCTGACGGTGGCTCCCGCGCAGCCGCTCGACTCGGCCTGCGGCTCGACCTCGTGGTCGGCGACGCGGATTCCCTCTCCGCGGCCGAGCTGGAGGAGCTGCGAGGGGCCGGGATCGCGCTGGAGCTCCTGCCGGCCGAGAAGGACGCCTCGGACCTGGAGCTCGCCCTGCGGCGCGCGCTCGAGCGGGTGCCGGGCCCGATCACGCTCCTGGGCGCCCTGGGCGGACCTCGCGTTGAGCACGCCCTGGCCAACGTGGCCCTGCTGGCCCTGCCCGAGCTGGCCGGGCGCGACGTGCGCATCCTCGACGCGCGCAGCTGCATCCGGCTGCTGGTGGCACGCGGCGCCGCTCGCCCTGCCCGCATGGCGCTCGATGGCCGGCCGGGCGACCACGTTTCGCTCTTCGCCTGGCAGGGCCCGGCGGACGGCGTCACCACCGACGGGCTGCGCTACCCGCTGACGGACGAGCCGCTGCCGCCGGCGACCAGCCGCGGTCTCTCCAACGAGTTCAGCGGGCCTCGCGCGAGCCTCTCGCTGCGGCGCGGCGCCCTGCTCATCGTGCACACCAGACGCGCCCGGTCCCAGACCGGCGCGACACCGACCCCACGGAAGGAGTGATCGAGATGTCCACGACCGACACACGCTGGTCCGAGCACACGCCGAGCCCTTTCGAAGCTTCCCGCTGGCGAACGCGCGACATCACCGTCGCCGCCGTGCTGGGCGTCGTCTTCGGCGTCGTCTTCTGGGGCTTCGGCGTGGCCTGGAAGGGGCTCGAGGTCCTGGGCCCGGCGATCAACCTGCTGTATGGCGTCTGGCTGCTGCCCGCGGTGCTGGCCGCCTATATCGTGCGGCGGCCGGGTGCCGCCCTCTTCACCGAGATGGTGGCCGCCGCGCTCTCCGCGCTGCTGGGCAGCCAGTGGGGCCCCGATGTGCTGCTCTCGGGCTTCCTGCAGGGAGCCGCCGCCGAGCTCGTCTTCGCCTTCACCCTCTACCGCGCCTGGTCGCTGCCCGTGCTGGCCGTCGCCTCGCTGGCCAGCGCGGCAGCGGCCTGGATCCACGACTGGGTGGTCTGGTTCCCCACCGCGGCCTTCGAGGCGATGGTCGTGGTGGGCCTGCTGATGGGCGCGTCGGCCGTCGTCGTCATCCCGGCAGCGAGCACCTTGCTGACGCGAGCGCTGCGTCGCGCGGGAGTCCTGGAAGGCTTCCCGGTCTGAGCGCCATCCGCGCGGAGGCGCTCGGCTACCGCTACCCCGGCGCTCCGGCGCCGGCCCTCGACGGCGTCGATCTCTCGCTCGGCGCCGGCGAGTGCCTGCTCGTGCTGGGGCCCTCGGGTTCGGGCAAGTCGACGCTGGCGCATGCCATCGCCGGGCTGCTGCCCCGCGGCCAGGGCGCTCTGCGCTCCGGCCGGCTCGAGGTCGGCGGCGTCGATGCCTGGGCCGCTGCCCGCGCAGAGCTGGCGGCACGCGTCGGGCTGGTGATGCAGGACCCCGACAGCCAGCTGGTCATGGAGCGGGCCGACGATGACGTGGCCTTCGGGCTGGAGAACCGCGCCTGGCCGCCCGCGGCGATGCCGGCTCGGGTGGCGGAGGTGCTGGCGGAGGTCGGCCTGGCCGGGCTCGAGGCGCGCCATCCCGACGGCCTCTCGGGCGGCCAGCAGCAGCGCCTGGCCCTGGCCGGGGCGCTGGCACCGCGCCCGAGCGTGCTCGTGCTCGACGAGCCGACGGCGAACCTCGACCCCGATGGCGCCGCCGCGTTCCTGGCTCGCCTCGACGGCGCGCGACGGGTGGACGGCACGACCATCGTGCTCGTCGAGCATCGCGTCGAGTCGGCCTGGCCCATGGCCGACCAGCTGCTGGTCCTGGGCAGCGACGGCCGGCCCATCGACCTGGGCCCGCCCGGCGCGGTCGTTGCCCGCAGTGGCCCGGCGCTGCTCGCGGCGGGGGTCTGGCTGCCACGGGCGGTGGAGGTTGCCCTGGGCCGTCCCATCGCGACGCGGACTCTGCCCGGAGCCCCCGGAGGCGCAGCCGTGGCGTCGGCCGAGCCGGTCGTACGGGCGGAGCGGGTCGACTTCGCCTATCAGCCCGGGGTGCCGGTGCTCGAGGCCGTCTCGCTGGAGGTTGCGGCGGGCGAACGCTTCTGCCTGGTCGGCCCGAACGGCTCCGGCAAGTCGACCCTGGCGCGCCTGCTGGTCGGCCTCGAAAGGCCGCTCCATGGCCGTGTCCTCCTCGGTGACGAGGAGCCGCATCGGCTCCCGGCCGCCGTGCTGGCGCGGCGCGCCGGGCTCGTCTTCCAGGATCCAGAGCGCCAGTTCCTGGCCCGGACGGTCGCGGAGGAGGTCTCGCTCGGCCTCGACGAGGGCGAGCGGGTCGGGTTGCCGGAGCTGATGTCGTCGCTCGGCCTGCCGCTGGAGCGCTTCGGGCCACGCAGCCCGTACCGCCTGTCGGGCGGCGAGCAGCGCCGCCTCTCGCTGGCCTGCGCGCTGGCCCGCCGGCCGCGGCTGTTGGTGCTGGACGAGCCCACCTATGGCCAGGACCGGCATGGCTACGAGGGGCTGCTGCGCATCCTCGAGGGACGCCTGGCCGAGGGCGCGGCCGTCGTCGCCGCGACCCACGACCCCCGTTTCGTGGCCGACGTCGCGACGCGCACGCTGGAGATGCGCGGTGGGCGGCTGAGCGAGCGGCGCACCACCTGATGCACCCTCTCGCCGGCCCTCGGATCCGCCTGCTGCAACGCACCAGCCCGCTGGTGACCCTGGCAGTGCTGTCGGCCTGGTCCGTGGCCGTGGTCTTGACCCTGGATCCGCGCCGGGCGCTGCTGGCGAGCGGCATGGCCGTCCTGGCGGCGCTGCTCGCCGGCGGCGTGCCGCCGCATCGCCTGGCGGGGCTGGCGGCGCCGCTCCTGCTCGCCGCAGCCGCGGTGGGCCTCTTCAACGCGCTCTTCGCGGCCGCCAACGCGGACCCGGCCGCGCGCGAGCTCTGGCGCCTCGGGCTGCTGCGCCTGACCGAGCCGGGCGTCACCGCCGGCCTGGCGCTGGCATCGCGCGTGGCCGCGCTGGCACTGCTCGGGGCGACCTTCGCGCTGACCACCACTGCCACCCGGCTCGCCGACGCCCTGGTGCAGCAGCTCCGCCTCTCGCCGCGCTTCGCCTACGGCGCCCTGGCCGCGTACGGCGCGGCGCCGCACCTGGCCGCGGACCTGGTCACCCTGCGCCAGGCACGCCGCATCCGTGGCCTGCGCGCGGACCGCCACCCGCGCGTCCTGCTGGCGCTGCTGGTGCTGGCCCTGCGCCGTGCCGAGCGGCTGGCCACGGCGATGGATGCGCGCGGGCTGGGCAGTGGATCGCGCACGACCTTCCGGCCCGTCACGCTGGGCTGGCCCGACCTGGTCTGGGGATCGATCGGCTTGGCCGGCCTGCTCGCCCTTCGGGCGGTGGCCTGATCCGGCGCCATTCTGGGAGGCAGGCCAGGCTGACGACCTTCGGGTCGGCTGCTAGTCTCCGGCCATGACGATGCCGACCGTGGGCGACCCGGCGCCCGACTTCGCGCTGATGGATGCCGATGGTGTCGTCCATCGCCTGAGCGACGAGCGGGGCAAGTGGGTCGTCGTCTACTTCTACCCCACCGACGACACGCCCGGCTGCACCACCGAGGCCTGTGGCTTCCGCGATGCACGCGCCGAGCTGGCGGCCCGCGGCGCGGTCGTCTGGGGCATCAGCCCGCAGGGTGCCGCGAGCAAGCGCGCCTTCCGTTCAAAGTACGACCTCGACTTCCCTCTCCTGGCCGACGAGGATCACCAGGTCGCCGAGGCCTACGGCTCGTGGGTGGAGAAGACCAACTACGGCCGCACCTACTGGGGCAACGCGCGGCGGACATTCCTGGTCGATCCGCAGGGTCGCATCGCGCGCGTCTGGGAGAAGGTCGTGGCCGACGGCCATGCCAGCGACGTGCTGCAGGCGCTCGACGCCCTGGCGGCCTGACGTGCGCGGACGTGGGGCCCACACCGCGGGCAGCTGCGCTGGACAGCAGATGAGGCATCGCTCGTGGGGGGAGACGAGTGATGCCTCGGGCGGGATGATACACCGCGTCCAGCGCGGTTCTCAGGCCGTCCCCGCGAGCTGTCCACCGTGACCATCGAGCGCGAGACGGCGACGCCGGGCGTGGAGGCCGATGCCGCTGCGGCCGAGTCGGGCGCAGGGCGGGCCGAACCCTCTGCCGCCCCCGGGCCCCGCGCGCAGGCGCCGGACAGCGACCGGCCTGAGCGGATCCTGGTCATCGTGGCGCACCCGGACGACGCCGACTTCGGGCCGGCCGCGACCGTCGCTGCCTGGGTGGACGGCGGCAGCGTGGCACGGCTCGTGTGCTGCACGAGCGGCGACGCCGGCGGCGAGGACCCCGAGCTCGACCCCCTCGAGCTGGCGCACCTGCGCGAGCAGGAGCAGCGCGCGGCGGCCGCCATCGTGGGTTACGAGGAGGTCGTCTTCCTGCACCGCCCCGACGGCGCGCTCGAGAATGACCTCGCCCTGCGCGAGCAGCTGGTGCGCCTGCTGCGCGAGTTCCGGCCCGACGCCGTGATGGCCATGGACCCGACGGTGCTCATCCACGACGACGGCTACATCCAGCACACGGACCACCGGGCCGCCGGCATGGCGGCGCTCGATGCGGTCTATCCGGCAGCGCGCAACCCGATGGCCTTCCCCCACCTGGCGCGGCAGGGCCTCGCGGCGCACGTCGTGCCGCGCGTCTACCTCTTCTGGTCGGAGCGCCCCAACATCTGGCTCGACATCGGCGCCACGCTCGAGCGCAAGGTGGCTGCCCTGCGCGCCCACGCAAGCCAGATCCGCGAGCCGGAGAAGCTCGAGACGCGCATCCGAGAATGGGCTGCCGAGGAGGGCGCGCGCTGCGGCGTGGCTGCCGCGGAAGCCTTCCGCCTGGTGCGCATCGAGTAGCCGCTACTCCGTCGCCGTCACTCCGTCGCCAGGAGCAGTGGTCGTACCCGTCCCCAGGCGTTCCAGAGCTCGGCCAGACCTTCTGCGCGCCGTCCGAGCAGCGTGATCATCTCGCCCATCGAGAGGTCCGCGGCGGCAGAGGCCGAGAGGTACTCGTCTGCGGCCACGCGCACCTCGCGGTAGAGCTCGCTCATCTGGCTCTCGGTCGGCCAGTGGCGGATGCGCACCGGTTCGAGGCCGGCGTAGCCCACGGCCAGTGAGAGGTCGCGCTGGCTGGGCTGGCGTCCGGCCGCCCAGCCGCCCAGCCCGTCGAAGTGGTAGCCGAGGCTGGCCAGGGCGGCGGCGATGTCTCGCGCCTGGGCGTGGGAGAAGGTCTCCCAGAACGGGTGTTCCATCGGGAAGTCGAGATATGACTCCTCGATGGCCCGGGCCACGATGGCGTCGATGAGGTCGGTCAGCAGCAGCTGGTAGCGCCGCCGCTCCTCGGGCACGCCGCCGGTGATCTCGTCGACGATGCGCACCAGCGCCGTCCGGTCGCCGCGCAACACGCGCAGGATCGCCGGCTGAGGACCGTCGGCCAGCGAGCCGCCCGGAACGTCGTCGTCGAGCAGCCGCGCGCCGGGTGAGACCGGCCCCGCAGCCCCGGAGCCCCAGTTCACGCCGGCCGGCATGCCGACGCGCTGCTCCTCGCAGTCGGCCAGAGCCTGGCGCGCCTGCTGGCAGGCCTCGGCGGCCATCTCGGCCGAGATGCGTGCGGCGTCGGCGCGCAGCGAGAGCTGCTCCACGCGTGCCACCAGCTCCGCCGCCTGCTGGCGCTCCCTGGCCAGGATGGTGCCCGAATCGCGAGCGAGGCGATTGAGCCGGTCGATCTCGGCCAGCCAGGCAGCGGCAGCCTGCTCGAGCTCGGCGGGCGAGGTAGCCGTGCGCCGCGCCTCGTGGAACGCGTGCTGCGCCGCGTCCTTGGCCGCGCGCAGCGCGCGGGGGTCGCCCGCGCGCGCGGCCTCCTCCTCGCGGCGCGTCGACTCGTCATAGGCGCGCTGAGCGGCGCGCACCTCGTTGGCGGCGACTTCGGCCGCCTCGCGCGCTCGTGCCGCCACCGCGCAGCGCTCATCGGCCACGACACGTTCGGTGGCGCACGGCCCGGCGGCCTCGTCCAGGTCGCGCGCGGTGGGCGTGCTCCCGCTGCCCCGTGGCTCGGCCGCGCTGGCCAGGGCGACGCCCCCGACCCGCCCCACCACGGCCAGCGCCTGTGGCGCCTCGTCACGGACCGTGGCCAAGCCGCGCCCGGGGGCGCCGGTCCTGCGTTGCTCCGCGCCGTCCGCGGGGCGGAGCGCTGCCAGTGCTGGATCGACGCCGCGGGCCACGGGCAGACCGACGCGCTCCGACTCCGGGCCGTTCGCGCGCAGCGCCGCCGCCCGGACGACGCCGGCCGCGCGAAGCGCGCGGTGAGCGGCGGCGGTGCTGACGCTGGCAGCAGGCACGGTCAGGCCGCCGCTGGCGATCGCGGCGCCGACAGGGGTGAGGGTCGGGCCCAGCTTGGGTGGCAGCGCGTTGTGGGTGACGGTGAGGCGCACCTCCGGGGCGGGCGGTCGAGAGCGGATGACGTCGAGGAGGGCCGCGCCGACCGCCATGCCGAGCAGCAGTCCGAGAGCCAGGAAGAAGAACTCGGAGGCGCTCAACGCGGGCGGCAGGCGTGGCGGAGCGGGCTGCGCGTCACTGGCGGCGAGCGTAGCTGCGACGGATGGCGGCGTCAACCCACGTTGCCCGGCCCGGGTAACATCGTCGACGGCCTGCTCGTCACGGCAGGTACGCCGGTCGTGGACCGGCTGTCACCCACCGGAGGGATCGCTCAGGGATGCGGTCGCCCCGGCCAGCGGGGGCACACGTGCAGCATCAGCAGCAGGGGGCGGCCGAACGATTCCGGCCCGAGCTCGAGGGTCTGCGGGGGGTGGCCATCCTGCTCGTGCTGCTCTTCCACGCCGACCTGCCGGGCGCCGCCGGCGGCTTCGTGGGCGTCGACGTCTTCTTCGTCCTCTCGGGTTTCCTCATCACCGGCCTGCTCATCCGGGAGCGCGAGACGACGGGACGCGTCGATTTGCGCCGCTTCTATGCGCGTCGCGCACGGCGCATCCTGCCCGCTGCCGCGGTCGTGCTGGTGGGGGCCCTGGCCGCCTCGGTGGTGATGCTCGCGCCGCTCGATGTGCCGCGCGTCGCCGGGGACGTCGTTGCGTCGGCACTTTCGGTGGGCAACATCCGTTTCGCCCTCGAGGCGACCGACTACTTCGCCGCCGGCACGGCGCCCTCGCCCGTACTCCACTACTGGTCGCTCGGCGTTGAAGAGCAGTTCTACCTGGCCTGGCCCGCTCTGCTCATCCTCGCCACACGCGGCCGCCGGCCGAAGTGGGGTGCCGCCGCCTGGCTACTGGTCATCCTGGTCACCTCGTACGGGGCGGCGCTGCTGCTCACCGAGGCCTCGACCGCCTGGGCCTTCTACTCGCTGCCGACACGCGCCTGGCAGCTTGCGTTGGGCGGGCTCCTGGCCGCGACGGCTTCCTGGTACGCCCGCTTGCCGGATGGGCTCGCCGCGGGCGCCGGTTGGGTCGGTCTGGCGGCGATCGTGGCTACCACCGCCCTGCTCGACCCCGCCACTCCGTACCCGGGGCTGGCGGCCCTGGCGCCGACGCTGGGCGCCGCGGGCGTCATCCTGGCCGGCGCCCGGAGCGGCTCGCCGGGCGGCCTGCTGATGCTCCCTCCATTGCGCTTCCTGGGTCGCATCTCCTACTCGCTCTATCTCGTGCACTGGCCCTTGCTCGTGCTGCCCGCGGCGACACTGCCACTCGGCGCCGAGCTGCCGTTGGCCACCCGTGTGGGTCTGGCCGCCGGGGCCGTCCTGCTCGGCTGGCTCTGCTGGCGGCTGGTCGAGCAGCCCTTCCATCGCGGTCCGCGACTGGCCCGCTCCCCGGGCCGGACACTGGCCGTGGCAGGCACGGCCGTGGCCATGACCGTCGTCTTCGCCGCCGGCGCGGCTGCCGGGTCGTGGCGCGTGGTGGAGGAGGGCCTCTCTGGCGGCCTCATCGGACAACCACCGGCGACCGGCGACGGCACCGCGGATGCCCTCGACCCCGAGCCTGGGCTGGGTGATCCGGGGGAGGTGATCGACCTCGAGGACGAGCTCCCGGCAGTCGAGCCGAGCCCGACGCCGCTCGGCTCGGCCAGCGGCACGCCCGGGGCGTCGGCCAGCGCCTCGCCCACGCCGCGTGCCACGCAGACGCCACCGCTGGGCGCCATCCCGCTGCCCCGCACCGTGCGCCCCTCCCTGGCCGACGCGCCGCGCGATAGCGAGCCGCTGCTGCGCGACGGCTGCGGGTTGGGCTATCCGGGCACTCGGCCGCCGGAGTGCCTCTACGGCGACCGGCGGGGCGCGAAGACGGTCGCCCTGGTGGGCGACTCGCACGCCGCGCAGTGGTTCCCTGCCCTCGACCGCCTGGCCCGGGAGCGCGGCTGGCGGCTGGTGCCGCTGACCAAGGTCTCCTGTCGCTTCGTGGACCTGCCCATGTACTCGCGCGAGCTGAAGCGCGTCTACACCGAGTGCCACACCTGGCGCGAGCGGGTCGTGGAGCGGCTCCAGGCGCTGAAGCCGGACCTCGTGGTGGTCGTCGTGGCGCGCGCCATGCAGCCGGTCGAGGAGAGGGACAACGATCCGACCCGCCAGGGAGAAGCTCTGGCCCGGCTCCTCGCGCGCATCCCGGCGCCGGCGGCCATCATCGTCGACACGCCCCAGTCGGCCTACGTGGTGCCGTCCTGCATCTCGCGCAACGTGAACGACGTGCGGCGCTGCGAGACGACGCGACGTACTGCCTTCGGCTGGCGCTACCTGCGCCTGGAGAAGGCAGCCGCGGCAGCCACGGGGGCGCGCATCGTCAACCTCTCGGCGCGCATCTGCCCGCGCGATCCCTGCCCGGTCCTGCTCGACGGCATGATCGTCTACCGTGATGCCCACCACTTGACGGCGACCTTCGCGGCCTCTCTCTGGCAACGGCTCGGGGCGCTGTTGCCGGGCCTCGACCCGACCGCCACGGATAGCGCGTTACGAGCCGCGCTGGACGTCCGTCGTGTCCCTTTCCCTTCCTGAGTGCGGTTGACGCTCGCCGCGCACGACTGCTATGGTCGAGCGCGTTCGTGGCGCCCGAAGGAGGTCCGCCGTCCGGTGAGACGGTCGGGTCGGGTGCGCTGAGCCAGCGGCACTGAGGCCCCCAGCTCCATACCGCTCGTCCGGACGGCCAGCACCCCGCCTGCCCCCGCGCACCACCGGCCGTCCGCCCACCAGGAGACCGCATTGCCTGAAGCCGCGGTCCAGGTGCTGCATGCCGTCACGCGTGTCGCACGGGACC
>DASSPM010000024.1:0-2053 GCA_035699625.1 Candidatus Limnocylindrales bacterium
GGTCCGTGGGAGGTGTGCCGTTGCCGGGGTCCGTGGGAGGCGTGCCGTTGCCCGGGTCCGTGGGAGGCGTGCCGTTGCCGGGGTCCGTCGGAGGTGTGCCGTTGCCCGGGTCCGTGGGAGGTGTGCCGTTGCCGGGGTCCGTGGGAGGCGTGCCGTTGCCCGGGTCCGTGGGAGGCGTGCCCTGGCCGGGCGGGTCGGCCGGCGGCGCCGCGAGCGCCGTCGAGCCGGCCCAGATTCCAGGCGAGGCCGCCACCACGAGGAGGGCGCCGGCAAGAGCTGCTGCGATGCGCGCTTGTCGTGAGCGTCCGAGTGATCCCATCTGTCCCCTCTGTGCTTGGGACCTGCTTCTCGAAAGTCCCTCTTCGGTCCTGCCGCCGGCTGCAGCACCGTGAGCGGCCGATGGCAGTTCCGATGACTTCGCAGGCCACGACGGTATGCGCTGAGCGTGCGGCCGCCGAGAGAGAAGGTCGTCACCGCGGATGGAACGAGGGAACAGGACTGTGCTCGCACGCACCGGTGCCAGCTGGCAAGTACCAGGCCCGGGCCGCCGATGGTCCTACTGGCCCCTACGCAGAGGTGACGGCGGGCACCGGGTGTACTCGGCCGGCGGCCTTGAGCACGAGGAGCGCGAAGAGGGTGACCGGCTCTATGGGCGCGCCGCGATGCCCACTCCAATCGACCACCTCGACCAGCGAGGTCGCCGACCCGGGCGACTTGTAGTGCCTGGCGTCGGGGGCCCACGTGCCGTCGGGCCGGCGCTTCGACTCCAGCAGGTCGAGCGCCTGCGCGGTGCGCGGATCACCGATGTGGCCCGATTCGGCCAGCACGCGGAGGCCCGCGAAGAAGTCGTGGTGCCAGTAGGGCGGGTAATGGAGTCGCACCACGCGAGGATGCATCGGCGCGCCCGTCTTCTCCGAGTAGGCCACACGGTGGCGCAGGAAGAACTCGGCCGCGCGGTCGGCGGCGGCCCGGACCGTGGCATCACCGGTCGCACGCGCGAGGGCCGCCAGGCCGCGCAGTGGCGCCAGCGACTCGTTGGCCGAGGCGTGCTCCACCTCCGGGCGGCGGTCGCAGTTCCAGCCGCCGTCGGGCCACTGCCAGCGGGTCAGTGTCTCGGCCAGGCGCCGCGCACGAGGGTCTTCGGCCAGACCGAAGTGGACCGCGACGGCCAGGGCGTTCCCCTCCTGCGAGGCGCAGAAGCGACCCCGCCCCGCCACCACGGCCACGTGCCGCGGATCGCTCCGACCGGGCATCCAGCGAAAGACCCGCTCGACCTGCTGGCGCGCGCCGGGCAGATCGGGCGGGACGCCCAGGTCCATCAGCGAGACCAGTCGCCAGTGGGCGCCGACCCACTTGCTGTATGGGTGTCGGTCGGGCGTGTCGGTGAGCAGGGCGCCGACGATCCGGCCGGCCGGGATGGCCTCCCGTGCCTCGGCCACGCGCGGGTCTTCGTCGCCCAGATCAAGCAGATCCCGCAGCGCCCGGTACCGGATCACTGGCTCCTCAGAGCCGAGGAGCCAGCCGATGGCCGGATCGAGCGCGGGCGCAGCCATGACGCGGCCATCGTAGAGCGCCTGGACACGCCTGCCCGTTCGGCGGCCATCAAGCCACCTCCCCCGTGGCATGGGTAGTGTTGGCCTTTCCAGTCACGATCGAGGTGCCCTATGACCAGGTTCGTCGTCGACGCCAGCGCCGTGCTCCACCTGGCGGGCGAGGGGATGGAGGTGGCGCCGGCTCACGAGTTGCTGGCGCCGACGCTGCTTCGCTCGCAGACGCTCTCCGCGCTGCACGAGGCCGTGCATCGTGGCCAGATCCCGGCCGACGTGGCACGCGACCGCCTGGCCCGCATCGGGCGGCTGCCGATCCGGCTGCTCGGTGACGCCGTGCTCCGGCGCCGCGCGTGGGAGCTGGCAGACCGGCTGGGCTGGGCCTCGACCTACGACGCCGAGTACCTCGCGCTCACGCAGCTGCAGGCCGACGCCTTCGTGACCATGGACGAGGCGCTGGCGCGGAGCGTGGAGGGCGTCGTCACGATCGCCTCGATCGACGCGCT
>DASSPM010000025.1:0-13669 GCA_035699625.1 Candidatus Limnocylindrales bacterium
GATGGCCAGGGTGAGCGTGGAGACCACGAGCGGTCGCCCGAACTCGGTCTTCGCGGCGTAGTCGGCGTTGACGTGGATCGGATGCGTGTTCGAGGTCAGCAGGGTGAACCAGGTATTGTCGGCCTCGCTCACGGTCCTGCCCCCGGAATGGCGGTAGACGTCGCCCACGCGGAAGTCCTCGAAGAAGCGGCCCTCCCAGCCGGGCACGATGCGACCTTCGCCCGGGCTCACGTGCGGCCCTCCGTGGCCAGCCAGATGGGCTCCGCCTCGCGCCGCTCGGCGTCGGAGATGACGCCCAGGGCGGCGGCCCGCGCCGGCTCGAAGCGGCCCTGCGCGACCGCTCGCCGCAGCAAGGTCCTCGCGTGGCGGTCGGTGGCACGGTCGCTCATCACACCGCCGATGATGGTCGCTCCGCGGCCCTCGTGCTCGACCGACCATCGGTAGGCCTCGAGCTTGCCCGCCTCCGCCTCCAAGGCCTCGGGTTCCCAAGCGGCGGCGAAGGCGAGCAGGCAGGCGAAGAGCTGTGCCGGGTGGCCGACCCACTTGCCGAGCATGCCCAGGTCGCGTGCTCGCAGGGCCTCGCTGTGGCAAAGGACGACACGCGAGAGGAAGCGCTCACGATCGGCCGCCGCGTCGAGCCGCGAGTCGGACACGGGATAGGCGAGCGTCATGCCGTCGATGGCCGGCACGCCCAGCGCCCCGGCGACGTTGACGATCTGGCAGCGCACCCACGTGGCGAGGTCGTGCTCGCCGGCGATGGCCGGCAGGCCGATATCGGCGGCGTGGTCGGCGAGGCCGTAGACGATGGCCGCCAGGCGAGGAGCGGCGGCCAGCGCGATGTCGGGCAGACGCGCAGCGGCCCAGCCCGACTCCACCAGCACGGCGACCCGGATCGAACCGGGCGCGATGCCGACCGCCGCCTCGGCCGCGTCGAGGAAGGCGTACAGCGCCTCGATCTCCTCGGGCTGCTCGACCTTCGGGTAGACGATGCCGTCGAGCCGGTCGGTGGCGCCACGCTCGGCCAGGCCTTCGAGCACCGCCGCGAGGCTCTCGGCGGTGCCGCCCAGGGCGATGCCGGGCGGCCGGTAGAAGCGCAGCGCCGACGGGCCATCGCCGGCCCAGTCGGCCTCGGCGAGCGCGGCGACTGCCTCGCGCTGGCCCGCGGCGGTCACGTCATCCCGGAGGGCCAGCGCGTCCTCGGCGTCCAGCATCACCAGCGGCGCGCGTTCGGGCCGTGCGAGCAGGGCCTCGACCGACGCGAGCGGCGCCCCGAGCCGCTCGGCGAGATCGACCGGCGTCACCCCGAACCGCTCCAGGAGGCGGCCCATCGGCGCCGTGCCGCCCTCGACCGCCTTGCGCGCCATGACTCCATCGCTGGCCGGCGTGGTGTAGTGGGCCGCCTGGCGCCAGAAGCGGAGCGGCAGCTCCGTCCGGTGCGCGGCGAGCAGCGGCAGCAGGGCGGCGCGCCGCTCCTGCGCCGCGGCCACGGCCTCGGCGAGAGTCCCTCGCGGGCTCACGCCGCGCCGGGCGCCCAGCCCCCGGGCGCCTCGAGCAGGCCCTTGAGCGTGCCCAGGAAGCGAGCCGCCGCGGCGCCGTCGAGGGCCCGATGGTCGGCGGACAGTGTGGCGCTCAAGATGCGCCGGACGATGATCTGCCCGTCGCGCACCACGGGTCGCTCGTAGGCGCGCCCGGTGGCCAGGATGGCCACCTGGGGCGGCGTGATGATGGCCGTGAACTGGGCCACGTCGAACATGCCCAGGTTGCTCAGCGTGAAGGTCGCCTCGGTCATCTCGGCTGCCCGCAGCCTGCCCGCCCGCGTGCGCGCGGCGAGATCGGCCAGGCCGGCCGCGATGTCATCCACGTCGCGCCCGGCGCAATCGAGTAGCGCGGGCGCCATGAGCCCGTCGTCGAGGGCGATGGCCACGCCGATGTTGATGGCGTCCCAGCGCTCCAGGACCTCGCCCGCCCAGACGGCGTTGAGCTCTGGATGCCGCGTCAGCGCCAGCGCCACGGCCCGGATGAGGTACGCCGTGAGCGTCACCCGCTCCCCGGACCCACCGGGCGCGTCGCGCCCATCGACGACGGCCGCGAGCGCGTCGAGCTCGACCTCCGTGGTGACGTAGAAGTGGGGTGCCTGCTGCTTGCTCTGGACCATGCGCCGCGCGATGGCCGTGCGCATGGGGGTCGCCGTGACCGGGTGGCGGCCCTCGGTCATGGCCGCTCAGGCCCCGTCGTCCAGGTAGCCGATGACCTCGCCCACCGGGAGCTCGACGCCCGGCAGGGCCACGATCTCGACCAGCGTCCCGGCAGCCGTCGACTCCATCTCCACGGTCGCCTTGTCGGTCTCGATCTCGGCGATGACATCGCCCCGGGCGACCGTGTCGCCGACCTGCTTGAGCCACGACCCGACGCGGCCCGACTCCATGTCGTAGCCGAGCTTGGGCATCTCGATCGCGATACGCGCCATGTCGCCTCCGTGTCCGCTACTGCTTGATCCAGGGCCGCTCGTCACTCGGCTCGTCCCAGCTGGGGATGGGCGCCTGCAGCGGGTCCTCGATCCAGTTGAAGCGGCCGTTGATGCTGCCACCCGCGTCCGAGGTGAGGTGCAGGATGAGGTCGACCGCCTTCGCCGGCGGATCGCCGCCGGTCTCGTCGACCCACTGGGCCCAGGCGCGGTAGCCCTCCGCCACGGCGCCCATGCCGGCGCACGTGTCGCGGATGTAGGCCCACATGTCGGTACGC
Source organism: Candidatus Limnocylindrales bacterium (assembly GCA_035699625.1). Classification (GTDB taxonomy): domain Bacteria; phylum Chloroflexota; class Limnocylindria; order Limnocylindrales; family CSP1-4; genus DASSPM01. Next base: position 2,743 of record DASSPM010000025.1, read on the forward strand.
ACGTCGCCCGGGTGGATGACGTTGGCCGTCACGCCACTGCCGGCGATCTCCGCGGCCAGGTGACGCGTGAACTGGTTGAGTGCCACCTTGGCCGTGCCATAAGCACTATTGAGCGGGCCCGGCGGGTGGAGTGAGGCGGCCGAGGTGATGTTGACGATGCGGCCCCAGCCCTCGTCGAGCATGCCCGGCAGGAAGGCACGCACGGTGAGGTAGGCCGCCACCGCGTCGACGAGGATCGTGCGCACCCACTCGTGCGGGTCGGTCTCGTGGACCAGCGCGATCGGTCCGAAGGTCCCGGCGGCGTTGACCAGGATGGTCGGCCGGCCCACTTCGGCCTGCACGCGCTGCCCGAGCGCCAGGACGACGTCCACGTCGGCCACGTCGCCCACCATCGGCACGACCGTCCCGCCGGCCCCTGCCGCGAGCCGGACTGTCTCGGCCAGCTGCGCCTCGCTGCGCGCAAGCGCCACGACGGTCGCACCCCGGCCTGCCAGGCCCAGGCTCGTGGCGCGGCCGAGCCCTCGGCCGCCGCCGGTGACGACCGCGACGCGACCGGCCTGGTCCGCCATCGACTCAGTCCTTGCCCGCGCCGGTCTCGAGGTGGAAGACCTCGGTGACCGGGCTGGCATCGACGATGCCCTCGGCGTTGAACTCCATGAGCGGGTTCATGATCTCCCCCCAGCGATCGTGGATCTCCGAGTGCCAGAGCCGGTCCCAGGCATCCTCGTCGGTGATCTCGGAGTAGAGGAAGAGGATCGGATCGCGCTCGAAGATGGTGATCTGCGCGATGCCATCCCGCTCGATCTGGGCCACGAGCTCAGGCCAGATGTTGTCATGGTGGCGCTTGTACTCGGCCAGGCCACCGGGCTTGAGGCGCATCATGAAGGCGCGACGGATCATCTCGACCTCCCAGGCTAGGTGGACGTGGACAGCATGCCTGATGCGTCCGGTGGCGTGCTGGCAGCGGCCGGCCGGACGTTGTCGGGCAGTTCGCCTGTGTTGATGGCATGCAGCAGGCCGTGGTCGTCGATCTCGCCGCCGCGCACCTCGCCCGCCACGCGGCCGCGATGGAAGACCACGATGCGGTCGGCGAGACCGACCAGCTCGGGCAGTTCCGTCGATCGGAAGAGGACCACGCGGCCCTCGCCCGCAAGGCGGCGCACCAGCGCGTAGATCTCGCGCTTGGCGCCGACGTCCACGCCGCGCGTCGGGTCGTCGAGGAGCATCACCTCCGGCGCGATCTCCAGCCACTTGCCGAGCACGACCTTCTGCTGGTTGCCACCCGAGAGCTGGCCGACCGGCATCGCCGGCGAGTCGGCCCGGATCTGCAGGGCGGCGATCTGGCGCCGGGCTGGCCCCAGCAGGTCGCGCCGCCGGAGCCACGGCGTGACCGAGCGCAGCGCGCCCACCGAGACGTGGGCGAGGTTGCGGGCAACGCTCGCCTCGAGCATCAGGCCGTGGGTCCGCCGGTCCGCCGGCAGCAGGCTCACGCGGCGCCGCGCGGCGTCGGTCGGCGAGCGTGGAGCGCCGCGGCCGTCCGGGAAGCGGATCGCGCCAGACTCGGCGCTGCGCGTGCCGAAGAGGACGCCCAGCAGGGTCGAGACACCGGAGCCCTCCAGCCCGGCGAGGCCGACGATCTCGCCCCGGTGGGCGGTGAGGGACACCCCGGCCAGCTCGCCCGGGACCCGGATGTCGCTGATCTCTAGGCCCGGGTCGGCGGCCGCCACCGGTGCGCGCGGCGGGAAGAGCGTCTCCTGGGCGCTGCCGATCATCGCCCGCACGACCGCCGGGATGGTCAGGGCGGCTCGCTCGCGGTCCAGCACCGCCCGACCATTGCGCACGACCGTGACGTGGTCGGCGATGGCGAAGACCTCCTCGAGACGGTGAGAGACATACAGGATGGTGATGCCGTCGGCCGAGAGCTCGCGCAGGATGGCGAAGAGGCGCGCCGTCTCGCGCTCGTCGAGGGCGGAGTTGGGCTCGTCGAGGATGAGCACCGCGGGGCGCTCGATGAGCAGCCGGCTCAACTCCACCAGCTGGCGCTCGCCGATGCCCAGCAGGCCGACTGGCGTGGCAGGGTCGATGCGCAGCCCGATGCGCGCCAGGACGGGCGCGGCGGCGCGTCGCATGGCCCGGCCATCGACGATGCCCCGCCGGGTGGGCAGCTGGTCCACGAACAGGTTGGCCAGGACCGAGCGCTCGGGGAAGAGGCTCAGCTCCTGGTAGACGATGCCGATGCCGTGCTCACGGGCGGCCAGCGGCGTGGGCAACTCCACGGTCCGGCCGTCGATGCGGATCTCGCCTGCGTCGGGCACGACCGCCCCGGCGAGCGCCTTCATCAGGGTCGACTTGCCGGCCCCGTTCTCGCCGACCACGGCGTGGATGGTGCCGCGCGCCACCGACAGGTCCATGCCGTCGAGCGCGACGATGCCGCCGTACTGCTTGCGCAGGCCCAGCACCTCGACGGCAGGAGGTGTCCCCGGGGACGGCACGGCACCGTCCCCGGGGAGCGGCTGGGCGGGACTCTGGCCGGTCAGGACGAGTACCGCTTTCCGGCCGGAACGCCCGCTACTTGGACTCGTTCTCGATCGGTTCCAACAGCGTGGGCCATTGAGCGATCTGCTTGTCCACGAGGGGCTGGTAGTACTGGCGGGCCTTCTCCGGGGATGCCGCCAACTCCTCCAGCTGGGCGAAGGTGAGCGCCGGCAGGGCGTAGGGCTCCTGGACGCTGTCGGCGGTCACGATCTCCGTGCCCGCGTCGATGAAGCCGCCCTTCGACAGGTCGACGGTGGTGGTCTTGCGCACCGTGTCGGCAAGCATCCTGATGGGCAGGTAACCCTGCATGAAGGGCGTTTGGCCCAGGCTGACGTAGGCGTTGCCGGCCTTGATCTCGGCCAGGTTCTCGGCCGTCAGGTCATAGCCGCCCGAGACGAATGGCTTGTCCTTGTTGGCGGCCTGGAGCTTGCCCAGGCTGGCGATATCGGGGGCGCACAGGCCGACGAGAGCCTTGGCGTCCGGGTTCGCCTGGAGTAGTGCTTCCCAGGCGGCGTAGTTCTCGTTGGCCGCGACCTTCACGTCGAAGGGCCCGACGATCTGGATGCCGGCGGCCTTCTTGAGCGACTCCTGGACGCCCTTGGCGCGGTTCTCGAGCACCGGGAAGCCCGGGAAGCAGTTGCCGATGATGACCTTGCCGGTTGCGCTGGTGCCGCCGAGCTTCTCCAGCACCTTGGTGCCGAGGATCCTGCCGCTCTCGACCGATCGCTCGCCGACGTAGGGCGCCTTGACCGACGTGACCAGGAGGTTGAACTGCACGATGGGCGTGCCCGAGGCGATGATCTCGTTCAGACCACTGGCCATCGATTCGCCGGGCACGGACGTGGCCACGCCCTGCACGCCGGCGGCGACCAGGCTCTGCACGGCCTTGAGCTGCGCGTCGGCGTCGCCGCCTTCGGGCCCGGTGACCTGGAGGTCGACGTTGAGGTCCTTGGCCGCAGCGTTCGCCCCGTCGATGATCTGCTGGATGAACGGGTTGCCGAGGACGTGGGTGACAAAGCCGAGCTTGATGCGCGTGGCGTTGGGATCCGGGCTCGCCTGGGTCGGCGGAGCGCTGGGCGACTGACCGCCGGTCGGGGGCGGAGGCGTTGTCGCCGCCGGGCCGGCACAGGCGGCCAGCAGGACGGCGATAAGGGCCGGCAGTGCCAGCCTGCGATGTCGGTCCACGATGTCGGGTCCTCCTCGATGGTGACGTTCGCCGGGTGACGAGGACTTCCCGTCCACCCACGCGACCCACCGGGCAGCCAGCCCGGCGGGCCGCCCTTCACAGGGCGTCGATGGCCGTGCGCTGGCGCCGCTCGCGCTGGCGACGGACGAGTTGGTCCACGGCGACCGCGATGACGATCACGGCGCCGGTGACGAAAGTGCTCCACTTCACGTCCACGCCGAGGAAGAGGATCCCCGTCGTGATGACCTGGATGATGAGCGCGCCGATGACGGCGCCGACGATCGTGCCGCGCCCCCCGGAGAGGGGGGTGCCGCCGATGATCACGGCGGCCACGACGGGCAGCAGGTAGTCGCCGCCGGTGACCGGATCGATGGCCTGGCGGAAGCCCAGGAAGAGCGCGCCGGTGAGCCCGGCGAGGGCCCCCATCAGCACCAGCACCTGGATCCGCGTCCGGTCGACTGGGATGCCGGCCAGGCGGGCCGCGTCGGGGTTCGAGCCCAGGGCCTGCACGCGGTAGCCGAAGCGCGTGTGATGGAGCAGCGCGTGGAGTGCCACGGCCAGCAGCACGAAGGCCACCGCCACCATCGGCACGAGCCCGAGCAGCTTGACCTGGATGAGCGTGAAGAAGAGGTGCTCCTTCTGCGGCGGTACGACGGCCCGCGACTCGTTCAGCACGAGCGAGAGCCCGCGGAAGGCGGAGAAGGTGCCCAGGGTGATGATGATGACCGGGATGCGCAGCCGGACGGCCAGCACGCCGTTGACCAGGCCGAGCAGCGCGCCGAAGCCGACCGCGACGATCGCTCCGAGCCAGGGGTCGAGGCCGCCGACCATCGACTTGGCGGCGACGACGGCGGCGAAGTTGAAGGTCCAGCCGACGGAGAGGTCGATGTCGCGCACCGCGACGACGAAGACCATGCCCAGCGCGAGCATGCCGATGAAGGCGGCCCCGGAGAGCTGCTGGAAGAGCGTCGAAGGCTGCAGGAAGGTGGGCCGCAGGGCGCCCACGACCGCCACCAGCGCGACCAGCGCGACGATCACGCCGGCCTCGTCGGGGAGTGAGCGCCGCCGCCGGGCGGCCTCCGACGGCACGCCGGGCTCGAGCGCCTGCGCAGGCTGGATCGTCACGCGTGTCCCTCGCCACCCGGTCGCGGCGCCGTCGGTGCCCTTGGGCCGGCCGCGGGTGGAAACGATACCTGCCGCGCGCCGGGTGTCAAGCGCGGCGCGGTCCGGCCCCCGCTGAGCCCTCCCAGGGGCTCAATACATCAACAGCCCGCCGGAAGCATTGATGGTCGCGCCGGTGATGTAGCTGGCGTGGTCCGAGGCCAGGAAGACGACCGGGCCGGCCATCTCGGCAGGCTCTGCCACGTAGCCCAGTGGCGTCTGTTGCCGCATCGCCTCGTAGACCTCCGGAGCCAGCCCCGTCATCAGCATCGGCGTGTGCACCTGCCCCGGCGAGACGCAGTTGACGGTGATGCGGTGCGGGCCGAGCGTGCGCGCCAGGCCGCGGCACATCGAGGTCACGCCGCCCTTGGTGGAGGCATAGACGACCGAGCCGCCGAAGCCGCCCGTCCACCAGCCCTGCGAGGTGAAGAGGATGATGCGGCCGCCCTGTCCCTGGTCGATCATCACCCGCGCCGCAGCCCGTGCCAGGAAGAAGGCCGACTTCAGGTTGACGTCGTGCTGGAAGTCCCAGTCGTCCTCGCTCACCTCGTCGAGCGACGGCCGCCGGCGCAGCACCGCCGCCAGGTTGGCCAGCACGTACAGGTTGCCCAGGCCGGCGCGCGCACGGGCCACCAGCGCCTCGTGGCCGCCCAGGTCGCGCAGGTCGGCGCCGACGGCCAGGTGACCGCTGCCCTCCAGGCCGCTGACGACCTCGTCCACCGCGCGCTGGTCGATGTCGACCGCCATCACCCTGGCGCCGGTGGCGGCGAATGCCTCGACCACGGCTCGGCCGATGCCGCCCGCGGCTCCGGTGACCAGGACACCCTTGCCGTCGAGGCCGGCGCCGACGCTCCAGGGCATGACTCCCTCCTTGGGCTCTGCGCGGGCGCTCAGATCGTCGCCAGCACGCGCTCGCTGCGGTAGCGCTCGACGACCTCGTCGATGACCTCGATGCCCAGGCCTGGCTTGCTGGGCGGCCGGAACCAGCCGTCCGTGTGGTCGATCGGCTCGCTCACCAGCTCGTGCTGCATCGGGTTGCGCAGCGGCTTGACCTCGACCAGCTTGAAGGCGGGCGAGCTGAAGCTCATGGCCAGGCTGGCGGCGGTGACGATGGCGGACGACCAGGCGTGTGCGTTGGCCTGCCGCCGGTGGTACTCGACCCGGTCGGCGACGCGCTTGAAGCCGGTCAGGCCTTCCGCCCGGCCAGGGTCGACGCCGACCACGTCGACGGTGCCGGTCTCGAGGATGCGCTCGAAGCCATCGAGGTCCCACTCCTTCTCGCCGTAGGCGATGAGCGCCGTGGTCTTGCTGCGCAGGTTGGCATAGCCCTCGGGATCCCAGGCGCCCAGAGGCTCCTCGATCCAGTGCAGGTCGTACTCGTCGAAGGCCTGCACCCGGCGGACGGCCGTGGTCACGTCCCACTTCACGTTCCAGCCGCAGTCGAGCATGATCAGCGCCTTCGGACCGAGGCCCTCGCGCATGCGCCGCATGTACTCGACATCGCGGTCGTGCTCGTAGCCAAGGCGTGCGTTGCCCCGCTTGCCGAGCCCCACCTTCACTCCGTGTAACCCCGGCGCGACCCACTCCTGGGCTTCCTCGACCATCCGCCCGATGTCCTCGTAATGGGCGTGGCACGAGGCGACCGCCGGCAGGCGCTCGTGCACCGCTCCGCCCAGCAGCTGCACCACGGGCAGGCCGGTCAGCTTGCCCTTGATGTCCCAGAGGGCGATGTCGATGGCCGCCACAGCGTAGCTGGCGATGCCGCCGCCATGGCCGTACCACCACTTCTGGTCGCGCAAGGCGTACCAGATGGCGACGTTGTCGAGCGGGTCGCGGCCAACGACCCGCTCGGCCATGCCATCGATGATGGCCTGGGTGGCGAAGCTGGCCTCGGGGAACTGGGTGATCGACTCGCCCCAGCCCACGACGCCGTCGTCCGTGGTGACCTTGACCAGGCAGAGGTGACGCAGGGCGTCGAAGTCGTTCGGTTCCGGGTAGCTCACCGGGATGGCCTCGACGCGTGCGACCTTGCTCATCGCCTTCCCTCCACTGGCCCGGTGCGGGCATGCTCGACGGGGGCCGCGCCCGGCGGTGGCGCGCAGGACGCCCGGGCGACGAAGGTCGTGGGCAGCACCACCCGCTCGGGCGGCCCGGGGTCGTCGCCCATGCGGCGCAGGAGGAGCTCCGCGGCGGTCCGCCCCAGGCCTACCGTGTCGCGCGAGATGGAGGCGATCGGCGGCCGGTAGAGGCGACTGAGAGGCACGTCGTCGCACGTCACGATGGAGATCTGACGCCCGACCTCGAGGTCCGCCTCCTGGAGCGCCTCGAGCGCGCCGATGAGCAGCTGGTTGCCACCGGCCACGATGGCCGTGGGCGGCTCCGCGCCACGAAGCAGCTGGCGCGTGGCCTCTCGCCCGTGCTCGCTCGAGAAGGGGCCCGAGAGGTAGCGGCCCTCGACGCCGTCGCTGGCCGCGATGACGGCCTTCATGGCCTCGAGTCGCTCGCGCGCCGGCAGCGTGCCCAACGGCCCGCCGATGAGTCCGATGCGCCGGTGGCCGAGGGACACCAAGTGGCTCACGGCGGCGCGCATGCCGGCGCCATGGTCGTTGACCACGGCGCTCACGCCCAGCGCTGCCGGCAACTCTCGATCCACCACGACCGCCGGCTGGCGCCCCTGTCCGAGCGCCTCGAGTGTGGCCGGCGACGCCTCGTCGGCGAGCGAGAGCATGAGCCCGTCGACGCGGCGGCTCTGGAAGAAGCGGATATGCGCTGCGTCGAGCGCGGCTCGACTCTCCGAGTTCATCAGGATGAGCGAGTAGCCTGCGGCGCGCAGCACGGCTTCGGCACCGAGCACGATCTCGGCGATCAGCGGGTTCGAGATGTCAGCGAGCACGAAGCCCACCGAGAGCGTCTGACCACGCCGCAGGCTCTGGGCCAGGAAGTCCGGCTCGTATTCGAGCCGGGCCACCGCGTCGAGCACGCGGGCGCGCATCGGGGCACTCACGTCCGGATGGCCCGAGAGCACCCGCGACACGGACGAGATGGCGACCTGGGCCAGGTCGGCGACCTCGCGCATGCTCGCTCGCCGCGGCGCGCGGTGGTTGGGCTCGGTCATCGGGCGCACCCATCGTGCTGGCCGGCTGGAACCGCGGGCGCGTGTTCCGGTAACGGTTGCAGGGAGGCTAGCACAACCGCCGGGCTGCGCCCGTGCCTGGGCGCGCTCGTCGCGCGCCCCCGAAGCGACTCAGCGATCCACGCGATGACGTTCGATGAAGGCCTCGTCGAGCACCCAGCCCAGGCCGGGCGCCTCAGGCAGCGGCAGCTGCCCCTCGACCAGCGCGGGCCGGTTGGCCAGCATCTGCCAGAAGATCGGGTCGCGCGCCGGCGAGAAGGCCTCGACGTAGGTCCCGTGCGGGACGGAGGCCAGCAGGTGTGCGGCGAGCTGCGCCTCCTCGTGGTGGCCGACCTCGACCTCGAAGGCAGCGGCGAGTGCTGCCACGCGCCGCCACTCTGTCGGGCCGCCGCCCCACGAGGCGTCGTAGTTGCTCACGTCGATGGCTCCCGCGACCATCATCTCGCGCATGCCCACGCGGCTGATCTCGCTCTGGCCGGCGGCCACGTTGACGTTGCCGCGGGCGCGCACGTCGCGCAGCGAGCGCACGTCGCCGTGCCACCGGGTGGGCTCTTCGAACCAGCGCGGCTCGATACCCTCGGCGCGCACTGCGGACAGGAAGGCCAGCGCCTCGGACAGCGTGTAGCCCTGGTTGGCGTCGACCACGAAGAGGAACTCGTCGCCGGCATGCCGCCTGGCGCGGGCGAGGCGCGCCGCGTCCTCTTCGGGCGGCTTGCCGCCGACCTTGAACTTCATGCCGACCATGCCCTGCTCGGAGCGGAAGAAATCGATCTCGCGCTCGATCTCCTGGCCCTTGGCCTCTTTCGAGTCGGGGATGTAGTAGCCGCCGATGCCGATCATCGGCAGGCGATCGCGGTAGCCGCCCCAGAGGCGCCAGAGCGGCTGTCCGTAGGCCTTGCCCACGGCATCCCAGACGGCGCTGTCGACGCAGGCGATGGCCTGCATGGCGTACCAGCGTGGCCGCAGCTGGTCGAAGGTGGCGGGCAGCATCGCCTGCCAGACCCGCTCGGTCTGGAGCGCGTCGAGGCCGATCACCCGCGGCGCGAGCTCCTCGTGCAGGATGCGCCGGATGGCGGACTGGAGCGGCTCGTCCTCATCGGCGTTGTAGGCCTCGCCGACGATCCCCGCGCTCGTCCGGATGCGGGTCACGATGGTGCACCGGTTGCGCATCCGGTACGTGCTGCCCTGGTACGTGAAGGGCAGGGGCACGCGGATGGGGATGGTCTCGATCGCCTCGATCCTGAGCAGCGGACCCTCCCGGGCGCGGTTGACGGGGCGGAGACCCCGATGCGACGATACGGCAATCGTAACCGGAAACGGTACCGTCCCGAGCGCTGCGGGCGGCTGACCGCGCCTTCCGTCCCGGCTGCACGAGGATGCCACGGATGACCCACCGCTCCACGCCGGACCGCATCGCCTGGTATCGGAAGATGGTCGAGATCCGGCTCTTCGAGGAGAAGGTCCAGGAGCTCTTCATGAGCGGCGCCATCCAGGGCACGACGCATCTCTGCCAGGGGCAGGAGGCCGTCTCCGTGGGCGCCATCGCCGCCATGCGCGAGGGGGACGTGCAGACCAACACCTACCGCGGTCATGGCGAGGCACTGGCTTTGGGCATGCCGCCCGAAACGGCTTTCGGCGAGCTCATGGGCCGCACTTCCGGCGGCTCGGGCGGCGTCGGCGGCTCGATGCACCTGATCGACGCCTCCAAGGGCAACCTTGGCGCCAACGCCATCGTCGGGGCGGGACTGCCCATCGCGGTCGGCGCGGCCGTCTCGTTCCAGATCCAGCGCCGGCCGAACGTGGCGCTCACCTTCTTCGGGGACGGCGCCACGAACATCGGCACCTTCCACGAGGCGCTCAACATGGCGGCCATCTGGAAGGCGCCCGTCGTCTTCATCGTGGTCAACAACCTCTACGGGGAGTACAGCCCGCTGCGCACGACGACCTCGATCGAGGACCTCGCGCGGCGTGCAGACCCGTACGGCTTCCCCGGCCTCATCGTGGACGGCCAGGACGTCGACGCCGTGCATGCCGCGACCAGCGAGGCGGTGGAGCGGGCGCGGGGCGGCGGCGGCCCGACGCTGCTGGAGATGAAGACCTACCGCTACCGGGGCCACTCGCGCTCCGATCCGGCCAAGTACCGCCCGGCCGGCGAGCTCGAGGCCTGGAAGGCGCGCGACCCGATCGACCTGCTCGGCCGAGCGCTGGCAGATGAAGGCCGCCTGTCGGAGAAGGCACAGGCAGCCCTGCGAGCCGAGGTGCAGGCGGAGATCGACGCTGCCGCCGAGCGCGCCGCCGCGGCGCCCTACCCGACACTCGAGGAGACGAGGCGCTATGTCTACGCAGACTGAGGTGACGCGCCCGGACGCGGTGACCGAGGTCGAGCTGACCTATCGCGAGGCGATCACCGCAGCGCTCGAGGACGAGATGGCAGCGGACCCGTCGGTCGTTCTGCTGGGCGAGGACGTGCAGGCGGACGGCGGCGTCTTCAAGACCAACGTGGGTCTCGTCGAGCGCTTCGGGCCCGAACGTGTGCGCAACACACCCATCTGCGAGAACGGCTTCATGGGCGTGGCGCTGGGCATGAGCCTGACCGGACTGCGGCCCGTGGTCGAGATCATGTTCGCCGACTTCCTGCCCACGGCCGGCGATGCCATCGTCAACCAGTTGCCCAAGTACCGGTTCATGAGCGGCGGTCAGTTCGCGGTGCCGGTCACGGTCCGCTCCATCAGCGGTGGCCTGGGCCGCTTCGGCACCCAGCACAGCGCCACCGGGGAGAGCTGGTTCATGAGCCTGCCCGGGCTGCGCGTGGTCACGGCCTCGAGCGCCGGCGCCGCATACGAGTTGCTGCGCGCCGCCATCCGGGACGACAACCCGGTGCTCTTCCACGAGCACAAGGCGATGTACGGGCG
>DASSPM010000026.1:0-12767 GCA_035699625.1 Candidatus Limnocylindrales bacterium
CGACTGGGAGAACTGGACCCGGGTGATGCAGGTCGAGGCGCTCTCACCCGCCGAGGCCGCGGAACTGGCCGCTCTCGCCGCCGAGGGCAACAAGCGCGCCCGACCGGTGACGCGCGTGCGGCCCGGCCACGCCGACCTGGCGGGTGCACTGAAGTACGGCTTCGACGACGTGCGCGACGTGCTCGAGCGAGCCAGTGCCCGCGAGACGACGGCGCGCGTCGCCGCCGGCGCCGTCTGCCGCGCCTTCCTGGCCCAGCTGGGCATCGACGTCTGGTCCTTCACGGCCGAGGTCGGCGGCGTGGCCCTCGATGCTGCGCGCGCGACGCGCAGCCGCGACGAGACCGAGGCCAGCCCGCTGCGCTGCCCCGACCCGGAGGCCGAGGAGGCGATGATCGCGGCCATCGACGCCGCCCGCTCGGCCGGCGACACGCTGGGCGGCGTCTTCGAGGTGGTGGCCACGGGCGTGCCGGTCGGCCTCGGCAGCTACGTCCACTGGGACCGCCGCCTCGACGGCGCCCTGGCCCAGGCGATCTGCTCCATCAACGCCGTCAAGGGCGTCGAGTTCGGGCTCGGTTTCGAGCAGACGCGACAGCGCGGCTCCGCCGTGCATGACGTCATCGAGGGCATCGGTGAGGACGGCGCAGCGCGGCCGGGCGGCGCGTTCGACGCCGGGCCGGGGCGCCGCTGGCTGCACCGGACCAACCGCGCCGGGGGGTTGACGGGCGGCGTCAGCAACGGCGAGCCGATCGTGGTGCGCGGCGCGGTCAAGCCGATCTCGACCCTGGCGCGGCCCCTCCCCTCGGCCGACCTGCGCACCGGCGAGCCGGTCGAGGTGGCCCACTACGAGCGGAGCGACATCAGCGTCGTGCCCGCCGCCGGCGTCATCGGCGAGGCGATGGTGCTGCTGACGCTGACCGGCTTCGTGCTCGAGAAGTTCGGCGGCGACTCGCTCGACGACGTGCGCGACAACCTGGCCCGTTACCGGGAGCGGACACTGGCCGGGCGGGATGCCGCGCGCGCGAGCGCGGCCGGCGGCGGCGAGGAGGCCCTCCAGGCGGCCGAGGCTGAGGCCGGTTCGGGCGGGGACGACTGAGGCCCGTCGTGGAGCTGGTGCTGGTGGGGCTCTCGGGCAGCGGCAAGAGCGCCGTCGGGCGCCGGCTCGCCGAGCGTGCGGGGGCCGAGTTCATCGACCTGGACGAGTCGGTCGCCGCCGAGGCGAGCCTGACGGTCGAGGCCATCTTCGCGGCAGAGGGAGAAGCAGGCTTCCGCGCGCGCGAGTCGGCCGCGGTGGCGGGGCTCGGGGCGCCGGACGGGGGTTCCCGGCTGCGCCGGGTCATCGCCACGGGCGGCGGGGCGGTGATCGATCCGCGCAACCGCTGGCGGCTTTTCCGGGGCCGGGCGGTGGCCTGGCTGGATGCGCCGCCCGAGGTGCTCCTCGGCCGGCTCCGGGGCGGCGAGGTGCGGCCGCTGCTGGCTGGGGACGGACCTGCGGAGGCGATCGGGCGGATGGCAGCCGAGCGTCGGCGTTTCTACGCGGCCGGCGTGCGCGTGGACGCGAGCCGTTCGCTGGACCAGGTGGTGGAGGCTGCGGCAGCCGTCGCCGATGCCACTCCACGCATCATGGAGGGGGATGCAGCCGGCGACCGGGGGGCATCGGCTCGCGCCGATGCCACTCCACGCATCAGCGAAGAGGGAGGGTCCGGCTGCTCGTGGCTGATGCGCGCGGAGTCGCCCATCGGGCGGGTCGAGCTGGGCGAGGGCGTCGCCGCGGCCGGCGTGCGCGATGCACTCGTGCGCATCGGTGCCGGGCGGGCCGCGGTCGTCTCCGAGCCCGAGGCGTGGCGGCGCCACGGGGAGCGGCTGGCCGCCGCGCTGAGCGCGGCCGGCGTGACGGTGCTCCCGTTCCTCGCCCCGCGCGGCGAACGGGCCAAGACCCCGCGCGCCTACGAGCGCCTGGTGCGCGCCCTGGCGGGTGCCCGGCTCGAGCGCGGCGAGCCCATCGTGGCCGTCGGCGGCGGCGCCCTGGGCGACCTGGCCGGCTTCGCCGCCGCGACCTGGCTGCGCGGCGTGCCGCTCATCCAGGTGCCGACCACGCTCGTCGGCCAGATCGATTCGGCCATCGGCGGCAAGACCGCGCTCGACCTGCCCGAGGGCAAGAACCTCGTGGGCGCCTTCCACCTGCCCGAGTCGACCGTGCTCGACGTGTCCATGCTGCGCACCCTGCCGCCCCGCCAGGTTCGGGCCGCGCTGGGCGAGGCGGTCAAGATGGCCGCCCTGGGCGACGAGCGGCTGCTCTCGCTCCTCGAGCGCGAGGGGCCGGCCATCGCCAGGGGCGAGGAGGCCGCCTACGAGTCGGGCGCGCTGGCCGAGCTGGTCGAACGCTGCGCCTGGGCCAAGGTGGCGGTCGTGGCCGAGGACCCGAAGGAGATCAGCGGCCGGCGCATGGTGCTCAACCTGGGCCACACCATCGGGCACGCCCTGGAGGCGGCGACCGGCTACCGGCGCCTGCTGCACGGCGAGGCGGTGGCCTACGGGCTGCGCGGCGCACTGGCCATCGGCATGGAGCTGGGTGTCACGCCGGCGGGGCATGCCCGACGGCTGCTCGAGCTGCTCGACCGCCTCGGCCTGGCGACCGCCCCGCTCGAGCTCGACCCAGCCGTGGTGGGCGGGCACCTCGGGGGCGACAAGAAGCAGCGCGGCGGGCGGCTGCACTGGGTGCTCGTGTCCGCTGGCGGCGTGGACGTCCGCGCCGACGTGCCCGAGGCGGCGGTCACGCGCGGCATCGCGGCGGCGCTCGCCGGCCGGGCACGCGGGAGGGCAGCGGCGTGATGCGCGTGCTGGTGCTGCAGGGCCCGAACCTCAACCTGCTCGGCTCGCGCGAGCCCGACATCTACGGTCGCCAGACGCTCGACGAGATCCACGACGGCCTGCGGCGGCGCGCGACCGAGCTCGGCCTGGCCATCGACTTCTTCCAATCGAACCACGAGGGGGCGCTGATCGACCGCCTGCACCAGCGTGACTTCGAGGTGGCCATCGTCAACGCCGGCGCCTACACCCACACCAGCATCGCCCTGCGCGATGCGCTGCTCGCCGTCGAGCGGCCGTTCGTCGAGGTCCACCTCTCGGACCCGGCCACGCGCGAGCCGTTCCGCCGGGTCAACTTCCTGGCCGACATCGCGCTCGAGTCGATCGTCGGACAGGGTGCGCTCGGCTATACCCTCGCGCTGGAGTCGATCGCTCGCCGCTTCGGTGGTCGGCGTGGCTGAGCGGCGGCGGCCCACCGGCCAGGCGGTGGAGTCGGCCGAGCTGCGGCGGCTCCGGCGGCGCATCGACGCGCTCGACCGGCGCATCGTCGAGCTGCTCAACGAGCGCGCCCGCCTGGCGCTGGAGGTGGGCGAGGCCAAGGCATCCGACGGCCGGCCGGTGCGCGACACCGAGCGCGAACGGGAGGTGCTGCTGCGGGTGACCGTGGGCAACGGCGGCCCGCTGCCGCAGGCCGACCTGCTGGCGCTGTATCGTCGGCTCATCGCGGTGACGCGACGGCTCGAGCAGGAGGCGCGCCGGAGAGCCACGGGAGGACGCGATGTTCCCCATCGGTGACGAGAATGAGCCGGGGCGCGGCATCGCCTACGTCACGCTGGCCATCATCGCCCTCAACCTGCTCGTCTTCGTCGGGCTGCAGCTGCCCGACGAGCGCTTCACCTACGGCTACGCCGCGGTGCCGGCCGAGATCACCGAGGGCCGCGACCTGACCCGCCCGACGGAGGTCGAGGTGGCCGGTGAGAGCTACCGGATCCCCCAGGCGCCGGGTCCCGAGCCGATCCAGCTGACCTTGCTGACGAGCATGTTCATGCACGGCGGCTGGCTGCACCTGCTGGGCAACATGCTCTTCCTGTGGATCTTCGGCGACAACGTCGAGCACCGCCTGGGCCGCGTCGCCTTCCCGCTCTTCTACCTGCTCGCGGGCCTCGCCGGGAGCCTGGCCCAGATCGCCCTCGATCCGTCGTCGACGGTGCCCACGCTGGGCGCTTCGGGTGCCATCTCGGGCGTGCTCGGCGCCTACCTGGTGCTCTTCCCGGGCAACCGGGTGACGGTCTTCCTCTTCCGATTCGTGACCGTGGTGCCGGCCATTGTGGCCATCGGCATGTGGGCCATCCTCCAGTTCATCAACGGCTTCGGGGCCATCGCCGCCACGGAGGAGACGGTGGGCGGGGTGGCCTACATGGCCCACATCGGCGGCTTCGTCGTCGGCGTCGCGCTGGGCCTGCTGGCACGCGGCATGGGCGGCGGGAGCGCGCGCCCCCGGTACGGCTGAGCCGGGTCAGCGGCCATGGGCCTTATCAGCCAGGCTGCCGACCGCATCCTGAACACGACGGCCGCGGCTCCCCCGCCGGTCCGCCCCGAGGTGCTCGCCTTCCATCGCTCGCTGCCGGTGGTCGACCTGCTCGTGGGCACGGTCCTCTTCCGCCGCTCCTTCATGCGCCGGCTGGGCCACGGCCACGTCGACCTGCCGCGTCTGCGCGAGGGCGGCGTCGACCTGATCGGGCTCTCGATCGCGACGCGCTTCCCGGACCTGCGGGGCACGCTCTCGGCGCCGCACTTCCGCTCGCTGGGCATGCCGCGCAAGGCGCTCGGGTCGGGCATGGCCATCGCCGAGTGGCTCGTGCAGCGCATCGAGGGCTGGGCCGCAGCGTCGGCCGGCGGGCTGAAGGTAGTCCGGGACGCCGCCGGCCTGGAGGGTCGTCCCCGGGCCGACGGGTCGGTCGGCGCCTTCATCGGCGTGCAGGGCGGCCACGTGCTCGACGGCGATGCGCGCAACGTGGAGCGGTTGCACGCGCTTGGCGTGAGGATGCTGGCGCCGGCGCACGTGATGGACAACGAGCTGGTCGGCTCGGGCACCGGCGCGCGGGCGGGCGGCCTGACCCCGTTCGGGCGCGAGGTCGTGGCCGAGTGCGAGCGGCTGGGCATCGCGGTCGACCTGGCGCACATGTCCTCGGCCGGCATCCGCGACACGGTGCCCCTGCTGCGTCGACCGTTCCTGCTGTCACACACCGGCCTGCGCTCGCTGGCGGGCGGGCGGAGCCGCTGGCGGCGCTACAGCCCGGCCACGCGCAACGTGGGCGACGACGACCTGCGGCTGGTGGCGGAGGCCGGCGGCGTGGTGGGGCTGACGCTCTCGACACAGCTGCTCGGTGGGTCATCGATGGAGACGCTGGTGCGCGCGTTCGCGCGGGCCATCGAGCTGATGGGGCCGGAGCGGGTGGCCATCGGCTCCGACTTCGACGGCGCCCTGCGCATGCCCTTCGACGTGACCGGCCTGCCCGCCCTGACGCAGGCGCTGCTCGACGCGGGCTTCGGGAGCGAGGTCGTGGCGGGCGTCATGGGCGGCAACGCGCTGCGGCAGCTTCGGGCGGCGCGGCCCTGATGGCAGCGGCCCACGGCCGCCGGATCAGCCCCCGGTCGCCCCTAGCAGGGCCGTGACCAGCCGCGCCATCGAGTCAACGTCGCGGCCGTCGGGGCCGAGGGCGTCGACCAGGGCGCTGGCGACGATGACGCCGTCGGCGCCGGCGCGGGCAAGGCGGCGCACGTGAGCGGGGCGCGAGACGCCGAAACCGACGGCCACGGGGACGGGGCTCAGCGCCCGCGTCTCGTGCACAAAGCGGCCGACGGTGGCCGGTAGCCGGTCGCGTGCGCCGGTGACGCCGACCAGCGAGACGGCGTAGAGGAAGCCGCCGGTCCGTGACGCCACCATCGCCCGGCGCGCGGGAGGCGTGGTCGGCGTGACGAGGTAGACGACGGCCAGCCCGGCCTGCCGAGCGGCGGCCTCGATCGGCTCGCCCTCGTCGGGCGTCAGGTCGGCCAGGATGACGCCGCTCGCGCCGGCCTCGGCGAGCCGCCCGAGGGCGTCGGCGGGATCGCCGCGCCCGAGCGCCTGGTTGACGTAGGCCATGGGCACGACGGGGGTGTCGGGGCGGGCGGCGTGCACGTCGGCAAGCAGCTCCAGCGAGCGCTCGAAGGTTGCGCCTGCCCGGAGCGCGGCGGCCGAAGCGCGCTGGAGGGTCGTGCCGTCGGCCAGTGGATCGGAATAGGGCAGGCCCAGCTCGAGCAGGTCGGCGCCGGCGTCGATGGCCGCCAGCGCGGCCTGCCGGCCGATCGCGGCGTCCGGGTAGCCCGCGACGACGTAGGGCACGAGGGCGATGCGGCCCTCGGCGTGCGCCCGCGCGAGGGCCTGCGCGATGCGTCGCGCGCCGGCGGTGCCGTTGGTGCCTGCGGTCGCCCGCGCGCTGGTCGGCGCCTCCTCGGCCACGGCCGGGCTCATCCGCCCAGCGCCGCCAGATCCTTGTCGCCCCGCCCGGAGAGCCCCAGCAGGACGAGCGCGTCGTCGGCCAGCGGCGCCCGGCCGCCCTCCCCCGCCAGCAGCCGCGGCAGCGCGGCCACCGCGTGCGCCGGCTCGAGCGCGGGCAGGATGCCCTCCGATCGAGCGACGAGCCGGACGGCCTCGAGGGCTTCGCTGTCGGTGGCCGCCAGGACCTCCAGCCGGCCGGCCTCGTAGAGCGCCGAGAGCTGGGGCCCGATGCCCGGGTAGTCGAGCCCGGCGCTGATCGAGTGCGCCTCGACGACCTGGCCGTCGGCGTCCTGGAGCAGGTAGGAGCGCGAGCCGTGCAGCACGCCCGGCGTGCCGCCGGCCAGCGCCGCGGCGTGGCGACCGGTGGCGATGCCCTCCCCCGCCGCTTCGACCCCGACGAGGCGCACGGAGGGTTCGCCGACGAAGCGGCTGAGCAGGCCGATGGCGTTCGAGCCGCCGCCCAGGCAGGCCACGGCAGCGTCGGGCAGGCGCCCCTCCACGGCGGCCAGCTGCGCGGCGGCCTCGTCGCCGATGACCCGCTGGAGGTCGCGCACGATGATCGGGTAGGGATGCGGCCCGACCGCCGAGCCGAGCACGTAGTGCGTCGTGGCCACGTTCGTGACCCAGTCGCGCATCGCCTCGTTGATGGCGTCCTTGAGCGTGGCCGAGCCGCTCGAGACCTCGCGCACCTCGGCGCCGAGGGCGCGCATGCGCAGCACGTTCGGGGCCTGGCGCTTCACGTCCTCCGCGCCCATGTAGACGACACAGGGCAGCCCGAGCAACGCGCAGGCGGTGGCCGTGGCCACGCCGTGCTGACCGGCGCCCGTCTCGGCGATGACCCGGGTCTTGCCCAACCGGTGGGTCAGCAGCGCCTGGCCCAGGGCGTTGTTGATCTTGTGCGCGCCCGTGTGCGCCAGGTCCTCGCGCTTGAGGTAGAGGCGCAGCTGGCCGGGCTCGCGTCCCACGTGCCGCTCCAGCTCCGCGGCGAGACGATCGGCGCGGTAGAGCGGTGTCGGCCGGCCGCTGTAGCGGAGGCCGAGCTCGCGCAACTCCGCCCAGAAGCGAGGGTCGTGGCGCAGCGCGGCGTAGGCCGCCTCCAGCTCGACCAGCGCGGCCACCAGCGTCTCGGGCACGAAGCGGCCGCCGAACTGGCGCTCGGTGCCCCAGCGGCCACGTGCGTCGGCCTCGTCCAGGCCGGGGTGGACGGGGCTCGGGCGGGCGGGCGCATGCGGCCGGTCGAGGCGCGCGCCGCGGGCGCGCTTGACGAAGAGGCCGACACGGATGGGATCCTTGCGCGCCCGCTCCCCGGCCGCGCGCGGCGCCTCCACGCCCGAGGCGACGTCGACGCCCAGGGCAGGCGCCTCGAGCAGCGCCCGGGCCACGTTCGCCGGGTCGAGGCCACCGCTGAGGATGACCGGCACGCGCCGGGCCACGGCCGCCGCGAGGGCACGTGCGGCGAGCACGCCGGTGCCGCCGGGATGCGGCCCGCCGGCGGTGTCGAGCATCACCCGCTGCGCACCGGCGTCGAGGTAGCGGCGGGCCTGGTCCGCGATCCGCTCGGCCTCGGCCTCGACCGCCCCCGGGGCGACCTCCCGCGGCAGGTGGAGCGCCTTCCAGGCGGGTCGGTCGAGGCGGGCCAGGAGCTCGATCGGCTCGCCGCCGGAGAGCTGCACGACGTCGGGGTCGAGGGCGGCGACGATCGCCGCCAGCTGCTCGGGGGAATGGTCGGCGGTGATGGCCACGATCTGCGGCCGCGCCGCAGCGCCGGCGCGACGAACGAGCCGCGCCAGCTGCACGGCCTCCTCGAGGTCCAGGAAACGCGGCGTGCCCGGCACGACGTTGAGGCCGATGGCGTCGGCCCCGGCACGCATCGCGGCGAGGAGGCCTTCGGCGTCGGTGACGCCGCAGATCTTGACCAGCGGCGAACGGTCCGCGGCGGCCGGGTCTTCCGCGGCCGACGGCGGCCGGCCGGCCTCGACGAAGGCTGCCGTGCGGGCGCGGACTGCGGCCGGGTCGTCGCCGGCGGCCATGAGCGCCTCACCCACGAGGGCGGCGTCGAAGCCGACCGCGCGCCAGGCGCGCAGCGTGGGCGGCTCGCGAGCGCCCGACTCGGCCACCACCAGGCGGTCGTCGGGCACGTCCGGGCGAAGGCGCACGGCCCGCTCCGGGTCGACCGCCAGCGTGCGCAGATCGCGGTTGTTGATGCCCACGAGCCGCGCACCGCTCGCGAGCGTGCGCTCCAGCTCGCGCGCGTCGTGCGCCTCGACGAGTGGCTCGAGACCCAGCTCGCGCGCGGCCGCGACCAGGCTAGTCAGGCGCTTCGCCGGGTGGAGGGCGGCGAGCAGCAGCACCAGGTCAGCCCCGGCGGCCCGCAGCAGCGGCAGCTGGCGCGCATCGACGACGAACTCCTTGGCCAGCACGGGCAGCGCCACGGCCCGGCGGACGGCGGCGAGGTCGTCGAGGGAGCCGCCGAACCAGTGCGGCTCGACGAGGACCGAGATGGCCGACGCGCCACCCGCCTCGTAGGCCCGGGCGCGCGCGACCAGGTCGCTGTCGTCGGCGGCGAGGCGCCCCGCCGAGGGGGAGCGCCGCTTCAGCTCCGCGATGAGGTGCAGCCCCGGCCGCAGCAGCGGCCCGAGGGCGTCGCGGGTCGGGCCGGCGCGCTCGGCGGCCCGCCGGAGCTCCGCCGGCGAGACGCCCTCCAGCTCGCGCGCGACGTCGGCCTCGCGGCGGGCGGCGATCTCGTCCAGGATGCCGGCCCGTGCGCCACCCGCGCGTGCCGGGCGAGCGCCCCGGGGCGGGCGGGCGACGGCGCTCATGCGGGGGTTCCGGTGGTGGCCGCGCCGGGCGTCGATGGCGCTTCCTCGGCCGCCGCGTGCGCCGCGTCGAGACGCCGGCGGCGCTCGCGCAGCCGCTCCAGGCGCTCGGCGGCGGCGCCGGAGTCGATGGCCCGGGCGGCCAGCTCGATGCCCTCGGCGAGCGAGTCCGCGGCGCCCGCCACCTGGAGCGCCGCGCCCGCGTTGAGCAGCACGACGTCACGCCGGGGCCCGCTCACGCCGCCCAGCACGGCCTCGGTGATGGCCGCGTTCTCGGTCGGGCTGCCGCCCGCGAGCTGCTCGGTGGCGGCGCGGGGCAGGCCGACCTCGGCCGGGGTCACCACGCGCTGCTCGATGCCCTCCGGGGTCACGTCGTAGAGCACGCCGCTGCCGTCGAGTGGCAGCTCGTCGAGCCGCTCGCCGTGCACCACGAAGGCGCGCTCCACGCCGAGCGCGTGCAGCACCTGGGCCACGCGGCCGGCGGCGGTGGGGTCGGCCACGCCCACCAGCTGGCGGCTGGCGCCGGCCGGGTTGGTCAGCGGCCCGAGCAGGTTGAAGGCAGTGCGCACGCCGATCTCGCGCCGCGTCGGGCCGGCATGGCGCATGGCCGGGTGGAAGCCCGGCGCGAAGAGGAAGGCGAAGCCGTCCTCCCGCAGCGAGGCCGCCGCCTCCTCGGGGGTCAGCTCGACGGGCACGCCCAGCGCTTCGAGCACGTCCGACGAGCCCGAGGACGAGGTGATGGCGCGGTTGCCGTGCTTGGCCACGGGCACGCCCGCCGAGGCCACCACGAGCGCCGCCGTGGTCGAGATGTTGAAGCTGCCGCGGGCATCGCCGCCGGTGCCGCAGGTGTCGACCGTGCCGGGCGGCGCCTCGACGCGCAGCACACGCTGGCGCATCGCCTCGGCGAAGCCGGCCAGCTCCTCCACGGTCTCGCCGCGCATGCGCAGGGCCACCAGCAGGGCAGCCAGCTGGGCCGGGGTGGCCTCGCCGTCCATGACCGCGCCCATCGCCGCGCGTGCCTCGTCGCGGGCCAGCGTGCGCCCCTCGATGACCGCGGCCAGTGCCGCCCGAACCTGCTCGCTCATCGGGGACTCCCGGCCGCCCCTGCCGGCTGGCGCAGGCCATGGGTGGCGAAGCCGACGCCCTCGTCGGAGTCGAGCACGGCGGCGCTCCCCTCGCCCACCAGGCGCAGGAAGTTGGCCAAGATGCGCGGCCCCTCGGGCGTCAGCACCGACTCGGGGTGGAACTGCACGCCCTCCAGCGGCAGCGTGGCGTGGCGCATGGCCATGATCACGCCGTCGTCGGTGCGTGCGGTCACCTCCAGCTCGGGCGGCAGCGTCGCCTCGTCGACGCAGAGCGAGTGGTAGCGGCCGGCCGGGAAGGGTGAGGGCAGGCCGGCCAGCACGCCGGCCGCGGTGTGGCGCACCTGGCTCGCCTCCCCGTGGACGAGGCTCGGCGCGCGCACGATGCCGGCCCCGAAGGCGGCCGCGATGCACTGGTGGCCGAGGCAGACGCCGAGCAGGGGCAGCGCGCGCTCCGCGGCCAGTTCCACCGCCGCGACCGAGACGCCGGCCGTGCCGGGGTTGCCCGGGCCGGGCGAGACCACGATGCCGGCGATCCGCCGCGGGCCGTCCTCGGCCAGCCGGTCGGCGAGCGCGGCGCGGTCGAGGACGTCGTTGCGCACCACCTCGAGCTCGGCGCCGGAGACCATCAGCGCCTGCACCCGGTTGAAGGTGAAGGAGTCGTAGTTGTCGACGACGAGGATCATCCTTCGACGCCCGCCTCCGCTTGGGCGCCCGCCCCCGCTTCGGTCGCTGCCTGCGCTGCGGCACCCGCCCGCGCCGCGGCCGTCTCGCCGGCCAGCACGAAGGCGCGCCGCATGGCGGCCACCTTGTGCTCGGTCTCCTCGAACTCTCGCTCCGGCACGCTGCCGGCGACGATGCCCGCGCCGGCATGGAGGTGGACCTTGCCGCCCGAGAGGACGGCGCTGCGGATGGTGATGGCCGTGTCGAGGTTGCCGTCGTAGCCGAGGTAGCCGACGGCGCCGCCGTAGAGACCGCGCCGCTCGCCCTCCAGCTCGGCGATGAGCTGCATGGCGCGCACCTTTGGCGCGCCGCTCAGGGTGCCGGCGGGGAAGACGCTGCGCAGCGCGTCGAGCGCGTCGCGCTCGGGGTGCAGCCGCGCCTCCACGTGGCTGACCAGGTGCAGCACGTGGCTGTAGCGCTCGACCTCCATGTAGCGCGTCACGGCCACCGAGCCCGGGCGGGCCACGCGGCCGAGGTCGTTGCGGCCCAGGTCGACGAGCATCACGTGCTCGGCGCGCTCCTTGGGGTCGCGCTGGAGCTCCTCGGCGATGCGCTCGTCCTCGGCCGGGTCGGCCCCGCGCGGGCGCGTGCCCGCCAGCGGGTGGGTCGCCAGCCGGTCGCCCTCGACCTGCAGCAGCAGCTCCGGGCTGGCGCCGACGACCTCGAAGGCGGGCGTGCGCACGAAGAAGAGGTAGGGGCTCGGGTTGACCCGGCGCAGCGCCCGGTAGAGGCCGATGCCGTCCACCGCGCTGCCTCCGGCCGAGGCGTCGAGCGACTGGCGGCGGGCCAGCACGATCTGGATCGCCTCCCCGGCGGCGATGGCCTCCTTGGCGCGCACGACAGCCGACTCATAGGCCTCGCGGTCGAGGCTGATGGCGGCCTCCGGCTCGGGTCCGGGCAGGCTGGCGGCGGGGCTGCGGCCATCGGGGCTGCCGTTGCGGCCGGCCGCCTGCGGCGCGAGCTCGGCGCGACTGGGCCGGGCGGTCCGCTCGAGCGCCTCGTGCACCGCACGCTCGGCGATGCGGTAGCGGCCCTCGAGGTCGGGACCGGCGTGGAGCGAGGCGATGGCGCTGAGCGTGTGGGTCAGGTGGTCGAAGACGAGCACCAGGTCGCTCTCGAGGAAGTAGGCCGCCGGCACGCCCACCGGGTCCGGCCCGGGCAGCGGCACGGGCTCGAAGGCGCTCACAGCGTCGTACGCCAGCGCACCCACGGCGCCACCGGTGAAGCGCGGCATCCCCTCGCGCGGCAGGACCGTCCGGCGCGGCACGAAACGGCGCAGGGCCTCGAGCGGGTCACTCGCCGGCGCCACGCTCGTGGGCAGATCGGCCGAGTAGGCCTCCACGTCGAGCGGCCGGTCGACGATTGTGGCGCGCCCCTCGCGCACCTCGAGCGTGCGGCGGGGCCGGACGCCGAGGAAGCTGTAGCGGCCGAGGCGCTCGCCGCCCTCGACCGACTCGAGCAGGTAGCAGGGGCCGCCATCGTCGAGGCGCAGCAGTGCGCCGACGGGCGTGTCGAGGTCAGCCTCGCGGCTGGCGCGCAGGAGGACCGTGTCAGCGCCCGCGGCGAAGCGCTGGGCCTCGGCCAGGCTGAGCGGGTCGGTGTGCGGCATCTGCGATCCCTCGGTCCTGCGGCCGGCATCCTGCCGGGAAAACATGACGACCTTCCGTCCCCGGGACGAAAGGTCGTGCCTTCCGCGGTGCCACCCGCCTTCGGCGGTCTCCCGCCGCGCTCGCCGACGGACCCGTGGGTCGATCGGTGCTGCCCTGGTAACGCTGGCGCGCTGCGCCGGAGCCTAGTGAG
>DASSPM010000027.1:0-25127 GCA_035699625.1 Candidatus Limnocylindrales bacterium
CCGGGCATCGGCGGCTGCGACCATCGGCGCGGATC
This sequence comes from Candidatus Limnocylindrales bacterium, assembly GCA_035699625.1. Classification (GTDB taxonomy): domain Bacteria; phylum Chloroflexota; class Limnocylindria; order Limnocylindrales; family CSP1-4; genus DASSPM01. The sequence goes on from DASSPM010000027.1 coordinate 36, forward strand.
GCCCGTGGCGTTGATCGCGCCGGCCGTCGCCCCGTGGTAGGAGCGGTAGCGGGCCAGGATCTTGTGCCGGCCGGTGTAGTGGCGGGCCAGCTTGATGGCGTTCTCGATGGCCTCCGCGCCGCCGAGCACGAAGAAGACCTTGTCCAGGTCGCCGGGCAGGATCTCGGCCAGCTTGGCACCAAGGCGCGCGCGCGGCTCCGAGACGAAGGCCGGCTGCACGTACTGCAGCTTCTGCAGCTGGCGCGTGATGGCGTCGATGACGCGCCGGTCGCCGTGGCCGATGTTGACCGACATGAGCTGGCTGTTGAAGTCAAGGATGCGCCGGCCCTCGGGCGTGTAGAGGTAGACCCCCTCGGCCCGGTCGATGGCGATGGGATCGACCTGGCCCTGGATCGACCAGGAGAAGAAGGTGTGCTCACGCGCCAGACGGACGAGCTCCTCGCTCGTCATCGACGCCGGCTCGATGCCGACTGCCATGGTCTCTCCTCGCGCTGGGCGGAGCTCAGTCCGCCAGGTGGCCCAGGTTGAGCAGGCCGAAGACGAAGACGAGGATCGACGCGATGGTCACGACGACGCCGCCGATCATCATCAGCGCGTTAGCCAGCCTCGCTTCCCAGCGACCCATGCGACCTCCTCGGAGCCTGCGGTCGACCGCTCCCTTCTCGACGGCCGCGGCGCCCGTCATCCTAGCGCGCCACGCGCGGCGCGGCGCGGGTCGACCTGCGTCAGCCTCGGCCCGGCCCCGCCTGGCTACGCTGGCCCGGCCCGCAGTCGCTGCCCCGGCCCGGCAGGACGTCGAACCAGCTGCCCTCCATGCCCGGCCAGACGTCCATGCCGTCGGCCATGGCGCGCGCCTCGACCAGCAGGTCGTCGAGCTCGTCGTCGTCATGCTCGGGGTCGTGGTGGAAGGTGACCAGGCTCTTCGCCCCGGCCGCGCGCGCGAAGGCGACCGTCTGGCTGACAGCGCTGTGGCCCCAGCCGACCCGCTCGTCGTACTCCGCGTCGGTGTACTGCGAGTCGTGCAGCAGCAGGTCGACGCCGCGCGCGATGTCGAGACCAGAGGTCCACTCGGGCGGTCCCGGGAAGGGGTCGGCGCCGAGGGCCGGCTCGTGGTCGGGCAGGTAGGCCATCGTGGCGTCGCCGTCGCTGATGCGGTAGCCGACCGTCGGGCCAGGATGGATGACCGCCGAGGCATCGATGCGCAGCGGCCCGATGTCGAACGGCTCGAGAGGCACGTCGTGCAGCTCCAGGCGTGAGGCCACGTCGCGCAGGCGGACCGGGAAGAGCGGCGGCGAGAGGTAGCGTCCGAGGCGGGTGCGCAGGTCGAGCGTCGTCGACGGCGGGCCCCAGACGTGGATCTCGAAGTCGGGCCGGAAGAGCGGGCCGAAGAAGCCCAGGCCCTGGATGTGGTCCATGTGGACGTGGCTGAGCAGGATGTCGATGCGGCGGGGCTCGCCCAGGACGGCGTTGCCCAGCCGCCGGATACCGGTACCGGCATCGAGGATGAGCAGCGTGTCATCCTCCCGGCAGCGGACCTCGACGCAGGAGGTGTTGCCGCCGTAGCGGACCGTCTCCGGCCCCGCCGAGGCGATCGAGCCGCGCGTGCCCCACAGCGCGACCCTCACGACGCCCGGCCCGCCACGCCGTCCGACTCCCAGAACATGGCCACCGCGCCGAGCTGGCGCCCGCCGGAGCCCTCCAGCGGGAAGGCCGTCACCTCGATGGTCCGGCCGATGCCGTCGAGGCCCACGATGCGCAGGTTGCCGTGCACCGGCCGCCGGCGCCGGATGGCCGCCACCAGCGGGATCGACTCGACCGGCATCTCCCGCCCCTGCTCGTCGCGCGGCAGGAAGGCCGTGGTCCAGGTCACGAAAGGCATCTCGTCCACTTCGTCGAAGCGGCGGCCGAGCAGCTGTTCTGCGGGCTCGTTGAAGTAGAGCAGGTCGCCCTCGGTGTCGACCACGAAGACCGGCACGGCCAGGCGGCTGGCGAGCTGGCGGACCAGGATCAGTTCGATGTCCTTGTGCGCCACGACCGCCTCCTGCTGTCCGCCTCGCCGCCGTCCCGGTCCCCCCGGCGGTGGGGGGATTGTAGGGGCGGCGGGAATGGCTGCGGCGGGGCTGGCCAGCCGGTGTAATCTGCCCACTCCAGAGACACGACGTACGTCGGCAACGGACGCCGCAGTGACGGCGAGGCCGATCATCCCCCAGACGCGGGCCGCGCCGCCCGTACGCTCCGAGGAGGGTCACGAGACATGCCGCGCATCGTGCGGGGGGCACTGCTCCAGGCCGAGTGGACCGGTGACAAGGAGTCGATGATCCAGAAGCACGAGCAGTACGCCCAAGAGGCCTCCAAGCAGGGCGCCCAGGTGATGCTCTTCCAGGAGCTTTTCTACGGGCCCTACTTCTGCCAGGTGCAGGACCCGCAGTACTACAGCTACACGGAGCTGATCCCGGACGGGCCGACCACCAAACGCATGCAGGACCTGGCCAAACAGACGGGCATGGTCCTGGTCGTACCGATGTACGAGGAGGACGAGAAGGCCTCCGGCATCTACTACAACACGGCCGCTGTGATCGACGCCGACGGCCGCTACCTGGGCAAGTACCGCAAGACGCACATCCCGCACGTCAAGGGCTTCTGGGAGAAGTTCTACTTCCGCCCGGGCAACCTGGGCTACCCGGTCTTCGAGACGGCCGTGGGCAAGGTCGGCGTCTACATCTGCTACGACCGGCACTTCCCGGAGGGTGCGCGGGCGCTCGGCCTCAACGGCGCCGAGATGGTCTTCATCCCCTCGGCCACGTCACGTGGCCTGAGCGAGTACCTGTGGCGCATCGAGCAGGTCAGCCACGCCGTGGCCAACGGCTACTTCGTCGGCACCATCAACCGGGTCGGCATCGAGAAAGACATCGGCGACGACGACTTCTACGGCCAGAGCTACTTCTGCGACCCGCGCGGCCAGTTCATCGGCGAGGTCGGCGACGCGCACGAGGAGGAGCTGCTGGTGCGCGACATGGACCTCGACAAGATCACCGAGGTCCGCCAGACGTGGCAGTTCTACCGCGACCGTCGGCCCGACGCGTACGGAGACCTGGTCCGGCCGTAGGCCGCCCCACTGCCAGCCCCGGAGGGCCTCGCCATGGACTTCGGCATCACCCTCAAGCCCGACCACGACGTGGAGCGCCTGGTGGCGCTGACCCGCCAGGCGGAGGAGGCCGGCTTCACGTACGGCTGGATCTTCGACTCGCACGTCATCTGGAAGGAGGTCTACCCGCTCCTGACGCTCATGGCGCTCAACACGAAGCGGATGCGCCTGGGCACCTGCGTCACCAACCCCGGCACGCGCGACCCGACCGTGACGGCCTCCGTGCTGGCCACGCTCAACGAGATCTCCGATGGCCGCATGGACCTGGGCATCGGCCGGGGAGACTCGGCGCGACGAGTGATGGGCAAGCCGCCCACGACGCTCGAACGGCTCGAGGAGGCGACGCGCCTCATCCGCGACCTGGTCGAGGGGCGGGCGGTCGACCAGGAGGGCACGGAGTTGCGCCTCCCCTGGACGCGCGGTGACCGGCTGCCGGTCTGGATCGCCGGCTACGGCCCCAAGGCGCTGGCGCTGACCGGGCGCATCGCCGACGGCGTCGTGCTCCAACTGGCCGACCCGGATCTCATCCGCTGGCTCCGCAGCATGCTCGCGGCCGGTGCGCGCGAGGCCGGGCGGGACCCGGCCGAGGTGAAGGTGATGGCGGCCGCGCCCGCCCACGTCGGCCCGCGCGAGGCGTGCCGCGACCGCGTGCGCTGGTTCCCGGCGCTGGTCAGCAACCATGTCGTCGACCTGGTCAACAAGTACGACCCGGCCGAGCTGCCGCCCGCGCTGACGGGCTACATCCGACAGCGCGAGGGCTACGACTACCTCCACCACGCCGAGGTCGGCTCGTCCAACGCGGCCTTCGTGGGCGACGAGGTGGTCGACCGCTTCTGCGTCATCGGCTCGGTCGAGGAGCACATCGCCAAGCTGCGCGAGCTGGCCGACGCGGGGGTCGACCAGTTCAACATCTACCTCATGAACGGCGACGAGGAGCAGACGCTCGAGATCTACGGTCGCGACATCATCCCGGCCCTGCGCGAGGTGAACGCGGCACGAGGCTGAGGCGCGGTCCGCGGGCATCTGGGTCGCCCGTGTGCACCAGATGAGCCTACGGACGGAGCAGGGCCACCCAAGGCTGCCATGAGGCCCGATCGGCCGCCTCCCTGCACACCCGGTGAGCACCACGACCGATCGACGGTCTCACAGTCCGTCAGGTCGGCCGTTCGTCCATCCATACGCTCGCCTGATGTACGTCCTGCGGCGCAGTGCCGAGAGTGCCGGTTGAACGCCCTAGGTTCACATCGACCGACGAAGGCATGGCATCCCACTGACGACCGGCGTTCGCTGCGGCAGAGCTGAGCGCCGGGCGTTCGAACGGGCCGCGAAGGGTCCAGCTGTGGCCAAGAGGACCGCCCGTCGGTCGTTACGAACGCCGCGTGTTCAGCCTGCAGATCACTGAGGCGACACGACGCGCGGCGTACGCTACCTGGCCAGCCCGCCGCACGCTAGGATGACCGCCTTGCAAGCGGCGAGTGGGACCCTGCGCGGAGGAGCCTGGAGGGACAGATGCGCACGCTGATCAGGTACGGCACGGTGGTCAACGCGGACGCCTCGGTCGAGGCGGACGTCCTCGTCGACGGCGAGACCATCGCGGCCGTCGGGAAGGACCTGGCGGGGCAGGTCGGCCAGCTGGACCGCACGATCGACGCCAGCGGCCGCTACGTCATCCCGGGCGCCATCGACGTGCACACGCACATGGAGCTGCCCTTCGGTGGCACGTTCGCCAAGGACAGCTTCGAGACCGGCACGCGCGCCGCGGCCTTCGGCGGCACCACCACCATCATCGACTTCGCCGTCCAGACGCGCGGCAAGTCCCTGCGCGAGGGGCTCGACGCGTGGCACGCCAAGGCCGAGGGCAACTGCGCCATCGACTACGGCTTCCACATGATCATGTCGGACGTCAACGACGCCACGCTGGCCGAGATGGACCAGCTGGTGGCGGAGGGCGTGCCCGACTTCAAGCTCTTCACCGCCTACCCGGGCGTGTTCTTCAGCGACGACGGGGCCATCTTCCGGGCGATGCAGCAGACGGCCAGGAACGGCGGCCTGATCATGATGCACGCCGAGAACGGCCTGGCCATCGACGTCGTCGCGGCCCAGACCTTCGACGCTGGCCAGACCGACCCGTACTACCACGGCGTGGTGCGCTACCCCATCTTCGAGGGCGAGGCGACCAATCGGGTGATTCGCCTGGCCGAGGCCGCCGGCGTGCCCGTCTACATCGTGCACCTCTCGGCGCGCGATGCGCTGAACGAGGTGCGCGCAGCGCGCGACCGCGGCGCGATGGCCTTCGCCGAGACCTGCCCGCAGTACCTCTTCCTCTCGCTCGACGATCTCGGCAACGGCTTCGAGGGCGCCAAATACGTCTGCTCGCCGCCGCTCCGCCCGAAGGACCACTGGCAGGATCTCTGGACGGGCCTGATCAAGGACGACCTGCAGGTGGTCTCGACGGACCACTGCCCCTTCGACTTCGAGGGCCAGAAGGAGCTCGGCCGGGGCGACTTCCGCAAGGTGCCCAACGGGCTGCCAGGGGTCGAGGACCGCGTCGACCTGCTCCACGACGGTGGCGTCGTCGGCGGCCGGCTGACGAAGGAGCGCTGGGTGGAGGTCATCTCGGCCGCACCGGCGCGCATGTTCGGCCTGGCCGGGCGCAAGGGCGTGGTCGCCCCGGGCGCCGACGCCGACCTGGTCGTCTATGACCCGGGGAAGCGGCACACCATCAGCGCCCGGACCCACCACATGAACGTCGACTACTCGTGCTACGAGGGTCGCGAAGTGCAGGGCGCGACGGAGATCGTGCTCAGCCGCGGCAAGATCATCATCGAGGGCGGGGAGTACCGCGGCAGCAAGGGCGACGGGCGCTTCCTGAAGCGCTCGACGGCGCGCGCCTTCCTGACCTGAGGCTCGGCCGGGCCGGCCTCCGCGACCGACCCTCGAGGAGCGACGAGAGGCGCCCAGCCCGCCCCGTGCCGGGTGCATGGGCACCACGAGCGTTGTGATCCCTGACAAGCCGATCTCCGACCCGCGGGACGTCGCGGTCCGGGACCACCGAGCCTGGGTCGACGCTCGCGGCCACGCTTCGGCTGGCGCCTCGACCAGTACGCAGGCCGCGTGCGCCATCCGTCTCGGACCCATTGCGGGTTCGTTGACGCCGGGGGTGACCATGCAGCCGGCATCGGACCGTGTTGGCGGCATCGGACCGTGTTCGCGGCGTGGCACGGCGGCGCAACGCCAGGCGGACGCGCGACGGCCGCCCGGACGCGGGCTCCCGACGGCCGCCCGGACGCGGGCTCCCGCCGCCCGCCCGGAGCGCGTGACGGCCGCGCGTACACTCAGCGGCGATGCGCACCTGCCCGTCCTGCGGTCAGTCCAACGCGCCAGACGCGCGCTTCTGCACGCGCTGCGCCACGCCGCTCGAGGGCAGGCGCTGCCGCAGCTGCGCCGCCGACCTGCCGGCAGGCGCCCGCTTCTGCCCAGCCTGCGCGGCCCCGGTGGCCGACCCACGGGACGAGGAGCGCAAGCTCGTCACCATCCTCTTCGCTGACGTGACCGGCTCGACGGCGCTCGGGGAGCGGCTCGACCCGGAGCGCGTCCGGGCCGTCCTGTCGGCCTACTTCTCGTCGGCCTCGGCAGCCATCGAGGCTTGGGGCGGTACGGTCGAGAAGTACATCGGCGACGCCATCATGGCCGTCTTCGGCGTGCCGGTCGTGCGCGAGGACGACGCCGCGCGGGCCCTCCACGCCGCGCTCGACATCCTCGACCGGCTGCCCGAGCTCAACCGGCGCTTCGAGGCGCAACACGGCGTGACGCTCTCCGTGCGCAGCGGCGTCAACAGCGGCGAGGTCATCGCGCCCGTGGGCGCCATGGAGCAGCTCATCGTCACCGGCGACGCGGTCAACGTGGCGGCCCGGCTGGAACAGGCGGCCGAGCCCGGCAGCGTCCTCGTCGGCGAGCGGACGTACCTCGCGACGCGCGACGCCTTCCGCTTCGAAGGACCGATCGACCTGGAGTTGAAAGGCAAGGGCGCCTCCGTGCGGGCGTACCGGCTGCTCGGGGCGAGCGCGGAGGCGACGCGAGGCATCCCCGGCCTCCGTTCGGCCATGGTCGGACGCGACCGTGAGCTCGAGTCGCTGGCGCGGGCACTGGCAGACGTGGTCGAGGCGGGCAGCCCGTCGCTGGCGCTGGTGACCGGCCCGGCGGGCATCGGCAAGAGCCGCCTCGTGATCGAGTTCGTCCGCCAGGCACGTTCGCTGCCACGGCCGACGACCGTCCTGCGCGGGCGCTGCCTCGCCGGAGGCAGGGGCGGGCCGTACTGGGCGCTGGCCGAGGTGCTGCGCGGCCTGTGCGACATCTCGCTCGACGAGCCGGCGGAGTCGGCGCGCGACAAGCTGCGCGAGCGGGCGGGCGCCGCGATGGACCGGCTCGGGCTCTCGGAGGCCGAGCATGCGGCGACCATCTTCGCCCTGGCCACGACGGCCGGCATCTCGCTGCCCGACAACCCGCTCGACCGGCTCGAGCCGGCGGCCGTCGCCGACGAGCTGGGCCAGGCCTGGCCGCGGCTCCTCTCCGCGCTGGCCCGCTCCGGCACGTGCGTGCTGGTCGTCGAGGACCTGCATTGGGCGAGCGACGAGCTGACGGCCATGCTCGAGCGTGCGCTGGCGCGCAGTGCCGGCCCGCTGCTCATCGTGGCCACGGCACGCCCCGAATTCGCCACCGAACGGCCGGGCTTCGGCGGCGCCCACGCGCCGACCACCATCCCGCTACGGCCGCTCAGCGAGCGCCAGAGCGCCGACCTGGTCGACAGCCTGCTGGACGTGGCCGACCTGCCGGCGGCCCTCCGCCACGAGATCCTGCAGAAAGCCGACGGCAACCCCTACTTCCTGGAGGAGATCCTGCGCCGGCTCATCGACGAGGGTGCCCTGGCGCGCAGCGGCGATCGCTGGCAGGCGACAGCCGCCGCGGGGAGCATCGTCCTGCCCGACACGGTGCACGGCCTGCTGGCGGCGCGCATCGACGCCCTGCCCGCGGACGAGAAGCGCATCCTCCAGGAAGCCGCCGTCATGGGCCGCGTCTTCTGGCCCGAGCCGGTGCGCCGCACCCTGGGCGACGGCGACATCGAGGCCGGGCTGCTGCGCCTCGAGCGCAAGGGCTTCATCGCTGCGCGGCCGACCTCGACCATCGGCGGCCAGGTCGAGTTCACCTTCAAGCACGCCCTGTTGCGCGACGTGGCCTACGCCGGCCTGCCCAAGACCCGCCGCGCGCGCTCCAACGCGGCCGCGGCCGCCTGGCTGGAGGAGTTGGCGCCCGACCGGAGCGACGAGGTGCTCGACATCGTGGCCAACCACTACGCCGCCGCGGCCCTCGACGAGGACGCCGACCTGGCCTGGTCGGACGACCCGGCCGAGCGTGAGCGGGTGCGCCGGCGCGCTTTCGAGACGCTCATGGCGGCGGGAGACGCGGCTCGAAGGCGGTATGCGCTCAAGGATGCCCTGGCCCACCATCGGCGGGCGCATCGGCTGACGACGGGCGAGGAGCGCGGCGTCGCCTGGGAGGCCATCGCCGACGATGAGGATGCGGCCTTCCACGGCGACGAGGCCTGGTCGGCCTATAACGAGGCCATGGCCGCCGCCCGCGCGCGTGGCGACCGCGCGGCCATCGCCCGCATGGCCGTCAAGGCTGCGCGGGTCTCGACCAAGATCGGCACCTTCACCACGCGGCCCGACCCGGCCGCGGTCGAGCGGCTGGTCGAAGAGGGCTTGGCGGCGGTCGAGGACGCGGAGACGCGGGCGCGCCTGCTGATGGCGCGTGGCTCATGGGTCAGGGAGATGTGGGACGGCCTCGAGGGCCGCGATCCGGTGCCCGTCGAGCGTCGCCTACTGGATGCCGAGGAGGCAGTGCGCATCGCCGCCCGCCTGGGACAGCCGCAACTCGAGCTGGAGGCGGAGGATGCGCGGGGCGCCCTGCACTGGCTGAGTGGGGACTTCGAGGCTGCCATCGCGTCGAATCGGCGACAAGTGGAGCTGGCCGAGCGGGTGGGATCGCGCGCCGCTCGCGCACTCGCCTACTACCAGGCAAGCCATACCCTGCGCGACACGGGCGGCGACTACCGCGGCGGCCTGGAGTTGGCGCGACGCAGCTACGACGAGGCGCTCCACCTGAGCCCGCACGAGCTGATGCACGGCACCGCGCAGTGGATGATCGCGGCCTACTACCTGGGCCGCTGGGACGACATCGAGCCGCGCCTCGCTGAGCACCTCGTGGCCTTCGAGGACGAGCGCGACCGGAGCTGCTCGTCGGTGCGCAGCGGCCCCGCCATCGCCGCGCTGATGCGCGCCCACCGCGGCGACGCGGAGGGCGCCCGCGCGCTCTTGGCGCTGGTGCGCGAGCGCAGCTTCGGCTACGACTCGCCCATCGCCATCGCAGCGCTCGCGCACGTGGCGCTGGGCGACCCGGACGAGGCGCTGATCCGCCTGGAGGGCTCGAGCGCGGGCCGGTCGCGCATCGGCATGCGCTTCGTGCTGGTGGGTCTGGTGGAGACGCTCGTGGCGCTGGGCCGGTGGGCTGACCTGCCCGCCGTGCTGGCCAGTTCGCGCGAAGCGAGCGGCCAGATGCGCCTGATCGGGCCGGTCGCGGACCGCGCAGAGGGTCGGATGCTGCTGGCGCAGGGTGATCGCGCGGGCGCCGAGGCGGCCCTGCGCCGTGCCGTGGCCGGCTTCGACGAGCTCGGCACGCCGTTCGAGGCCGCGCTGGCGCGTGAGCAGCTGGCTCTCGCGGTGACCGGTACCGACGAGGCCCGCTCGCTGCGCGAAGCGGCACTGGAGGTCTTCCGCGCGCTCGACGCGCGACCCCACGTCGAGCGCCTGGAGGCGATCGCCGGCGCAGCGTGATGGCCCGTCAGGGCGCCCGCCGTCAGCGTCGCCAGGCGAAGAGTCGTGTGGCGGCGGCGTCACACCACACGAGTCCCGGCTCGACCGGAGGCTCCTGCCCCGCCGATAACGCCCTGACCCAGCGCACGGACGAGCCCGGGAAACGCGCGGCGAAGACCTCCGGGTACCGGGCCACAAGGGCCCGGTTGCGGGCCGAGGCACGCAGGACCCAGCAGGTCGCCACGCGGTAGGGCCGCTCGCCGCCGACGGCCACGGCCATGTCCGCGGCCTCGGCGGCCTTGCGACTGGTGGCCCGGGCCGCGGCGCCGATGTCGCCCAGGCTGTTCCAGCACTCCACGAGCAGCAGTCCGCCGGTCGTCGTCGCGGATGCCGACGTCGGTGTGGCGGCTCGGATCGCTCGGCCTCGAAGGCAGCTCGAACCAGCCTCGGCGGCCGGCGGCACGCGCAAGCCGCAGGATCAGCTCCTGGATCGCCAGGTGGCCGGCGTCAGTCGGGTCCTCCAGTCGGTCGCGACCGAGCTCCAGCCGGAGCGGTCGATCGAGGGCCAGGGCGATGCGCTGCCAGGCATCCACCGTGTGGCCGCCACCCAGCCCGCGCTCCAGGTCCCCGAGCGTGGAGCGGCCGATGCCCGCGCGACGTGCCAGCTGCTGCTGGGACAGTCGGCGGCGATGGCGCCAGGCTCGCACCTCGGCACCCAGCCGCGCCAGCTGCTCGCGGTTGAGGCGCCGCGCCTCTGCGGCCAGTTCCGGCGACCTGCGCTTGACCATGCCGGCTGCATGGTCACTCCACGTTCTTACCACCGGCTTATGTCGCCGCCACCCAGCGCAGGGCCGCCGCCAGGCACTGCGTGGCGCCCGCGCACGCTCGGGATCCAGACGACGAGGCGCCGGATCGGGCCCCCCAAGAGAGCATGTGCTCCGACCTCATGCTCACGGTGCCCATGCAGCCGGCACACGCGTCGCCTGGGGCTGGGCAGGGCTAGCGGATGCCGGACCAGCGGCGGCGAGGGCCTTCCCTCGGGGCGCGATGCTGACGCGGGGCCTCGACCTTGCCGCTCGGTGGACCTGACGGGGCGTGGAGCTCGTCTCTTGGCAGACCTAGCGCGTACGCGGGAAGCCCAGGTCCACCTTGGAGGTGCCCGGGTCGGGCCAACGGGCCGTGACGACCTTGGCGCGCGTGTAGAACTGGATCCCCTCGGGGCCGTACATGTGCAGGTCCCCGAAGAGAGAGTTCTTCCAGCCGCCGAAGCTGTAGTAGGCCACCGGGACGGGGATCGGCACGTTCACGCCGACCATGCCCACATTGACGTCGAACTGGAACTGCCGCGCGGCGCCGCCGTCGCGCGTGAAGATGGCGGTGCCGTTGCCGTAGGGGTTGTCGTTGATCAGCCCGACCGCCTCGTCGTAGCTCTTGACGCGAACCACCGTCAGGACCGGACCGAAGATCTCGTCGCGGTAACAATCCATCTCGGGCGTCACGTCGTCCACCAGCGAGACGCCCAGGAAGAAGCCGTCGCTCTCGCGATAGAGGGTGTGCTCGCGGCCGTCGGCGACGACCTCGGCGCCCTGCTCACGGGCGGAGTCGAGGTACGAGGCGACCTTGTCGCGGTGCTGCCTGGTGACGAGCGGGCCCATCTCCGCTTCGGGGTCGCTGCCGGGACCGACCTTGACCTTGGGCAGCCGCTGCCGGATGGCATCGACGATGCGGTCACCGGCATCGCCCACGGCGACCACCGTGGCGATGGCCATGCAGCGCTCACCGGCCGAGCCGTAGCCGGCCGAGACGGCGGCATCGGCGGCCATCTCGATGTCCGCGTCGGGCAGCACGACCATGTGGTTCTTGGCCCCGCCGAGCGCCTGGCAGCGCTTGCCATGGCGGGTGGCGGTCTCGTAGATGTAGCGCGCGATGGGCGTCGACCCGACGAACGAGACGGCGCTGATGTCGGGGTGCTCGAGGATGCGGTCGACGGCCACCTTGTCGCCCTGGACGACGTTGAAGACGCCGTCGGGCAGACCCGCCTCGCGCCACAACTCGGCCATGTAGAGCGACGCCGAGGGATCCTTCTCGGACGGCTTGAGCACGAAGGTGTTGCCGCAGGCGATGGCGTTGGCGAACATCCACATGGGCACCATGGCCGGGAAGTTGAAAGGCGTGATGCCGGCCACCACGCCCAGCGGCTGGCGGATCTGGTAGACGTCGACGCCGCTCGAGACCTGCTCGCTGAAGCCGCCCTTGAGCAGGTGCGGGATGCCGCAGGCGAACTCGAGGTTCTCCAGGCCGCGGGCGACCTCGCCCAGCGCGTCCGAGGGCACCTTACCGTGCTCGGCGGTGAGGATGGCCGCCAGGTCGCGCCGGTGATGGTCGACCAGGTTGCGCATGCGGAAGAGGATCTCGGTGCGTCGCGAGAGCGATGTGGCGCGCCAGCCCGCCAGGGCCGACTTGGCCGCCGCCACAGCCGCATCGACCTCCTCCACGGAGGCGAAGTCGACCTGGCGGGCGACGAGCCCCCTGGCCGGGTCGTAGACGGGCCCCGAGCGGCCCGATGTGCCGGCCACGCGCTGGCCGCCGATCCAGTGGCCGACCCGCTCCTCCGCGAGCGGCTCGAGCCGCTCCGCGCGGGGTTCGAGTACCTGCGTCATGACCGCACCTCGTCCGTTCCCTCATCTCGCCCGCAGCAGGCGGGGCATGCTTCGATCGTCAGGAACGGGAATCGTACCCCTTCGCTGGTCCGTCGCCCTGCGCCTGGGGCGTCCTGCGGTCCGTCTCTGTGCAGCTGGCGTTCAGGTCGACGCTCGAACCCGCGGGCCGGGCCGCCCAACGGCCTCCTGGTGGTCGGCCTGAACACCAGGCGAGCGTATGGATGGAGGAACGGTCGGCAGGGGCGCTCTCAGCCGCCTTCGTCGGTCGTCCTGCACCCGTGGTGTTCAGGAGGGTCACCGAAACGGTCCACAGGGGCCCCGTTCCGGGGTTCGTCCGTCGTTGCGCACCTCTGGTGTACATGCGGGCCGGCAGTGGTGCACATCCGGGCCGCCAGTCGCGTGTACATCCGGGCCGGTCGTCGGTGTGCACCCGCGTCGCCCGTCGGCCCATCCGGGCCTTCCGGGGCCGGCCGGCCGCCCCCGGGGCGCCAGTGTCAGCGCAGGTAGCGCGAGGTGGCCATGAAGATGACCACGACCGTCAGCAGCACGTAATCGATCTTGGCGGCACGGTCGATGCCGGCGTTGAGATGCGCCATCTCCGCTGCCTCTTCGGGCGTCGGCGGGCGGTGTTCGCTCTCGAGGCGCTGGCCGATGGCACCCAGCTTGTCGAAGGCAGGGCGCAGCTCGACGAAGCCGAGCACGTAGGAGACAAGGGCCGCCGCGGCGCCGATGGAGAAGCCGATGCCACTGGGCGAGGTGATCCAGCTCAGCTGAAGCCCGCCCGAGTCCATCCAGTAGAGGCTCGCGCCGGCGATGACGGTGATGGTCGCGGCGATGGTGATGGCCAGCGGCAACATCTTCTTGTTGACGAGGTAACCCATGAATGGGCCGCCGGCAGGGCCGAGCGCCGTCGCCGTCGGGCGCACGAAGCCGAAGACGACGAAGAACGAACCCACCCAGAAGATGCCCGCGCCGATGTGTGCCAGGCGCAGGACGAGCAGCAACGGATCCACGTAGAACCTCCAGGAGCTCAGCCGGATGACGGGCGGCGGACCGGCTCCCCTCCCCGGCCGCGCACTATCTTGCGGGGAGGCGTCAAGCCCGGCACGCCCCGGTGTCGGTCACCCCCCTGCCCGCTCACTGTCGCACGCGCCAGCGGCGATGCCGCAGGTGCATGCGCTCCTCCCGACTCGCTCGCCCGGGACCGATGATGGCGTGCACGATGATCCCCAGCACCAGCGCCGCGAGGGCCGCCAGGGCCATGGACTGCTCCGCCCCGAACGGTCCGACCAGCCGGTCGTCACGCCACGTGGTGCCGACCAACACGCGGCCCAATAGCCACCAACCGAGCGCGGCCAGGAAGCGGTAGCCGAAGCGCAGGTCCCCCCGGGCCACCTCCTCCAGCCGCTCCTCGCGCACCTCGGCCCAGCGCCCCGTCTGCCGCAGCCTGCCGGGCAGCCGCGCCACCACGCGCGCCCGCCAGAGCAGCCAAGCGATGGGCAACCCGGCCATCGCCCAGAGGGCCTCGAGGACCTGACTCGGGTAGGCCGGTACGTCCGGTGAAGGCGAGAGCCAGGGGCCGGCGCCGCTGAAGGCCACGGCCCACGGCGCGTCCGAGGGCAAGCCCTGGCCGCCCCCGCCGAGAAGCTGAGCCAGCTTGCCGAGGCCCAGCCCGACCAGCATCGGCGCGGCCGCCATGTCCGCCCAGCGGCCGGCGGAACCATCCAGCAGGCGCGCGATGTAGGCGCCGCTGAGCGCTCCGCCCAGGACCGCACCCAGGAGCGACAGGCTGCCGCGGGCTGGGTCCAGGAGCGCCGCGGGGTCTGCCTGGTACACGTCGGCGAAGGCCAGTCCGTGCAGCAGCCGGCCGACGATGACCGCGCCTGGGATGCAGCCGAGGGCGACGTAGAGCAGGTCGTCCGCGCGCAGCGGGCGCAGGCCGGGCAGGCTGCGCCGCCGCAGCTCGCGGGCTGTGAGCACGATGGCCACGAGCATCGCCGCGGCGACGCCCACGGCCTGGAGCCGGACGGTGAGTCCACCGAGCTCGAGCCACGGCTCGAAGTCGAGCCTGATGACGCCGCTGACGGCCACTCAGCGCGGCTCCGGGCCGGCTGCCTGGGATCCACGCGCGCCTGCCAGGCGTGGCAGGCGCGTGGCGGCGACGGCGGCCGCGCCAAGCGCCAGCAGCCCACCCAGGCCGAGCGCGAGCGGGACCCCGGCCGCGGCTGCCACGCTGCCGGCGAAGACGCCCCCGATGGGCGTCGAGCCGGCGAAGACCGTGGTGTAGACACTCATCACGCGGCCGCGCAGCACGTCCGGCACGTTGAGCTGGATGAGCGTGTTGGTCGTGGCCGCGAGCGCGATGACGCCCCAGCCGAGGAGCACCATCAGCACCAGCGTGAGCGGCACGGAGCGCGACAGTGCCACGCCCAGGAGCGCGGCTCCGAAGACGCCGGCACCCGTCACCAGCAGGCGCGGCGTGGGCCGCATGCCCAGCGCGATGCCCACGGCCGCGGCCAGCGAACCGACACCGCTCGCGGCGAGCAGGAAGCCGTAGGTCTCGGCGCTGCCGTGGAGCTCCACGCGCACCAGCACCGGCATCAACACCGAGAAGTTCATGCCGACCGTGGCCACGAAGCCGAGCAGCAGGATGGAGAGCCGCACGATGGGCGTATCGCGCACGTAGCGCAGGCCCTCCGCGAGCTGGCCGCCCACGCCGCGCATGGTCCGCTCGAAGCGGGCCGACGCCGTCGCGCGCAGCTCCTCGTCGCGCATCAAGAGCAGGCCGATCATCACGGCCACGTAGCTGGCGGCGTTGACGAAGAAGCAGACGGCGATGCCCGCGGCGGCGATGAGCAGGCCGGCGAGCGCCGGGCCGACGATGCGCGAGCCATTGAAGACGGCACTGTTGAGAGCGACCGCGTTGGCCACGTCTTCCCGGCCGACCATCTCCATCACGAATGCCTGACGCACCGGCATCTCGATGGCGTTGACCAGCCCGAGCAGGGCCGCCAGCAGCCAGACCTGCCAGACCTGCACCAGTCCCGAACCGGTCAGGATGCCGAGCGCCAGTGCCAGCGCCAGTGCGCCGGCCTGGGCGGCGACGAGCGTGCGCCGCTTGGGCAACGCGTCGGCCAGGACCCCGCCGAAGAGCCCGAAGGCGAGCACGGGCAGGAACTGGCAGGCGGCGGTGATGCCCAGCGCCAACGGGTCGCCGGTCAGCTCCAGCACCAGCCAGCCCTGCGCCACCTGCTGCATCCAGGTGCCCACCAGCGAGACCAGCTGGCCGGACCAGAAGAGGCGGAAGTTGCGATGGCGGAAGGCACTCAGGGCGCGCGGCCAGGGCGACGCCGGGCCACGCGGAGTGCCGGGCGCACGAGGAACGAGGCCGGGCGTCACGTCCGGCGGGCCCGGCACGTCCGGCGCACCAGGCACGTCCGGCGCACCAGGCGCGTCCGGCGGACCAGGCACGTCCGGCGCACCGGCACGCGGAACGGGCGCCCCCGGCCCGACCATCAGGCCTGCCCGGCGATCTGCCGCGCGGCGACCTCGATCAGGTCGGCCGCGCGGACCAGGCCCAGGCGGCCGGTGTCCAGCGCCAGGTCGTAGTGGCGCGCGTCGTTCCAGTCGACATCGAAGTTGTCGCGCAGGTAGCGCGCCCGGGCGGCATCGATGCGCTTGCACAGGTCGCGCAACGAGGCCTCGTCCGGGCGGGCGTCGGGTGGGATCTCCTCGATGCGTGCCACCAGGTAGCGCACGCGATCATCGAGCGAGGCGTGGAGCTGCACGCGCAGCACGTTCGGCCTGCCGGCCAGGACCCAGCCGGCGCCGCGGCCGATGATGACCGCGCTGCCCCGGTCGGCGGCCTCCTCGATGACCGCCCGCGTGATGGCACCCAACCGCTCCTGCAGGGCCGGACCCGGGAGCAGCTCCTGGGGCACGGGTGGCACGCTGATCTCCGGGGAACTGGTGGCCAGCGCCGAGACGAGGCGCTGCCAGAGGCCCGGCAAGCGCTCGTCGTAGCCCTCGGCCTCGGCCTCGGGGATGCCCAGTCGGGCCGCCACCAGGGCGACCAGCTCGCGGTCGAGATATTCGGCGCCCAAGCGCTCCGCCAGCATGCGCCCGACGGCGCCGCCGCCGGTGCCGAACTGGCGCGAGAGGGTGATGACGGGCATGGCCGGGCCGGAGCTGTGGGTCCCGCGCTCAGCCGAGCTTGGCCACGAGTTCGCGCACCGCCCCCGCCGAGCGCTCGAAGGCGGCCCGCTCGTCGGCCGTCAGCTCGATCTGGACGATGTCGAGCAGGCCGCCCCGCCCGAGCTTGACGGGCACGCCCACGAAGAGGCCGTCGATGCCGTACTCGCCCTGGAGGTAGGCGGCGCAGGGCAGCACGGTGCGGCGGTCGTTGAGGATGGCGTCGACCATCTGGAAGGTCGAGGCCGCCGGGGCGTAGAAGGCCGAGCCCGTCTTCAGAAGGCCCACGATCTCGGCGCCCCCGTCGCGCGTGCGCTGGACGAGCGCCTCGATGCGCTCCGGCGGCAGCAGCTCGGTGATGGGCACGCCGGCCACGGTCGAGTAACGCGGCAGGGGCACCATCGTGTCGCCGTGCCCGCCCAGCACGAAGGCGTGCGTGTTGGTCACCGAGACGCCCAGCTCCTGGGCGATGAAGGTCCGGAAGCGCGCCGAGTCGAGCACGCCCGCCATGCCCAGCACACGCTCGCGCGGGAAGCCCGAAGCGTCGAGGGCCACGTGGCACATCACGTCGAGCGGGTTGGTGACGACGACGAGGATGCTCTGCGGCGAGTGGCGCGCCGCCTGCTCCACGACCGAGCGCACGATGCCCGCGTTCTTCGCCTGCAGGTCGTCGCGGCTCATGCCAGGCTGCCGGGCCAGGCCGGAGGTGACCACCACCACGTCGGAGCCCGCCGTGTCGGCGTAATCGTTCGTACCGAGCACCTGGCAGTCGTGGCCGACCACCGGCGCCGCCTCGAGCAGGTCGAGCGCCTTGCCCTGCGGCAGGCCCTCGACGATGTCGACCAGCACGACGTCGGCCAGGCCGGCCTCGGCGATGCGCTGCGCGGTGGTGGCGCCGACGTTGCCGGCGCCGATGACGGTGACCTTGGGGCGAGGCATGGAGGAGCGGCTCCTTTCGGTTCGCGTGGAGGTCCCGAGGCGGACCATGCGTGGCATGCCGGACGGGTCCGGAGCGGGGGACGGGCCCGCAGGTATCATCGCGGCCGAGCCAGGGAGGGAGGAGGACCCGCTTGCCGGACCAGTCGCGTCATTCTACCGACCCGCCCGCGCGCCACCCCGGCGCGGTCGAGCCCTCCGTCGCGGCCGACTGGCCGGGCACGGCCGGCCCGGGCGGGGCCCCGGGTTCGGAGCACCGCGACTGGCGGCTGGAGACGCTCGCCGTCCATGCCGGCCTCGAGCCCGACGAGCTGACCGGTGCGGTGGCGCCGCCCATCTACCAGACGAGCACCTACGAACAGGAGGCCGTCGGGCGGCCGCGGCGCGGCTACGAGTACGCCCGCACCCAGAACCCGACCCGGGAGCGACTGGAGCGCTCCGTGGCCGCGCTCGAGGGGGCCCGCTTCGGCCTGGCCTTCGCCTCGGGCTCGGCGACGACGCAGGTCATCGCCTCCCTGGCGCGGCCCGGGGAGCGCATCGTCGCGGCCGACGACCTCTACGGCGGGACCTTCCGCTACTTCGAGCGCGTTGCGCGCGAGAGCGGCGTGGAGGCCGCCTACGTCGACCTATCGACCGAGCCGGCGGCCGCGCTGGCCGGCGCCGTCGACGCGCGGACGCGCCTGGTTTGGCTGGAGTCGCCCTCGAACCCGCTGCTCAAGGTGCTCGACATCGCCGCCGTCGCGGCGGCCCTGGCCGGACGCACCGGCGCCCGCGGCGAGCGCCCCATCCTGGTCGTCGACAACACCTTCGCCTCGCCCATGGGCCAGCGGCCCCTGCTGCTGGGCGCCGACATCGCCTATCACAGTGCCACCAAGTACCTGGCCGGCCACTCGGACACGGTCAACGGCGTGCTGGCCACATCGCGCGAGGACCTCCACGAGCGACTGCACTTCCTGCAGAACGCCATCGGCGCGGTGCCCGGCCCCTTCGATTGCTTCCTCGTCCTGCGCGGCATCCGCACCCTCGGCCTGCGCATGACCCGCCACGCGGCCAACGCGCTGGCCGTAGCGCGCGCCCTGGCGGAGCGGGACGATGTGGCCTGGCTGCGCTATCCGGGCCTCGGAGAGGGCCGCCACGCGCACCCGCACGCGCCGCTCGCGGCACGCCAGATGGCCCTGCCGGGAGGCATGATCAGCTTCCGGCCGGCGGCGCGCGACGGGCGCTCGTCCGAGGAGCGGGCGCGACGCTTCTGCGAGGGAACGCGGCTCTTCTCGCTGGCCGAATCGCTGGGCGGCGTGGAGTCGCTGGTCGACCTGCCGGCGCTCATGACGCACGGCTCGGTGGCCGGCTCGGCGCTCGAGGTGCCGCCCGACCTGGTCCGCCTCTCGGTCGGCATCGAGCACCCCGACGACCTGGTGGCCGACGTGGCGCAGGCGCTCGACCGGGCCTGAGGCCCAGCCCATGGAACGTTGGCGCACCATCGTCGAGCCCTTCCGCATCAAGTCGGTCGAGCCGATCCGCCTGACCAGCCGCGAGGAGCGCGCGGCAAAGCTGGCCGAGGCCGGCTGGAACCTCTTCGGTCTCCACTCGGACGACGTGATGATCGACCTGCTGACGGACTCGGGCACGGGCGCCATGAGCTCCGGCCAGTGGGCCGGCATCCAGCGCGGCGACGAGTCCTATGCCGGCTCACCGTCGTTCTACCGCTTCCGCGACGCCGTGCAGGAGCTCTTCCCCTTCCGCCACGTCATCCCCACCCACCAGGGTCGCGCGGCCGAGAAGATCCTCTTCAGCACCATCGCCGGCCCGGGCAAGGTGGTGCCCAACAACGCCCACTTCGACACCACGCGCGCCAATATCGAGTTCACCGGCGCCGAGGCCGTCGACCTGCCCATCGCCGAGGCGGCCACGCCGGCGACGCTGCACCCCTTCAAGGGCGAGATGGACGTGGCCGCTCTGGAGCGGCTCATCGAGCAGCGCGGGCCGGCGAACGTGCCGGTGGTCTTCGTGACGGTGACCAACAACACGGGCGGCGGACAGCCGGTCTCCATGGCCAACCTGCGTGCCGTGCGCGCCGTCTGCGACCGCTTCGGCCTGCCGCTCTTCCTGGATGCCTGCCGCTTCGCCGAGAACGCCTGGTTCATCCGGCAGCGCGAGGCCGGCTACGAGACGACGCCCATCCCCGACATCGTGCGCCAGATGGCCGCCCTGGCCGACGGCATGACCATGAGCGCCAAGAAGGACGGCCTGGCCAACATCGGCGGCTGGCTGGCGCTCGACGACGACGGCTTGGCCGAGCGCTGCCGCAACCTGCTCATCCTGACCGAGGGCTTCCCGACCTACGGCGGCCTCGCCGGACGGGACCTGGAGGCCATCGCACAGGGGCTGCGAGAGGTGGTCGAGGAGGACTACCTGCGCTACCGCATCCGTTCCACGGCCTACCTGGGCGATGCCCTGGTGGAGGCGGGCGTGCCGGTCGTGCGGCCCATCGGCGGCCACGCCGTCTACATCGACGCGCGGGCGCTGCTGCCGCACGTGCCGCCCCTGGCCTATCCGGGCCAGGCGCTGGCCTGCGCGCTCTATGTCGAGGGCGGCATCCGCGGCGTGGAGATCGGCACGGTCATGTTCGGGCGGCACCCGGACGGGTCGGAGACGGCCGCGGCGATGGACCTGGTGCGCCTGGCCATCCCGCGCCGCACCTACACCCAGAGCCACATCGACTACGTCATCGAGGTCGTGCGCTGGGTGGCCGAGCGCGCCGGCGAGATCCCCGGGCTGCGCATCGTCGAGGAGCCACCCCAGCTACGCCACTTCACCGCGCGTTTCGCCCCGCTCATCGGTGGGGACTGACAGATTCACTGAGCAGTCAGCTCTGACAGATCCCTCGAGCAGCGATAGACCGGCTCGCGCGGACTAGACGCGGGGGCGTACCATCGGACCCAGCGTCCCCGTCGGAAAGCTGGTTAAGCGGGAGGACCCATCCGATGGCATCCGAGACGTACCAGATCGGGGTGAGCCGCCCACCTCTCCCCCTCACGGACCTGCCGACGCCCGAGGAGGTCGTCGGCGCCCCCCGGATCTCGCCCAAGGTCCTCATGTCGGCCATCGTCGGCCCCAGCCTCATCGCGCTGGGCGTCTCGATCGGCAGCGGCGAGTGGCTGCTCGGGCCGTTCAACTTCGCCAAGTACGGCTTCATCGGCATCGGCTGGATCATCCTCGTCTCGGCCGTGCTGCAGGTCTTCTACAACGTCGAGCTGGCCCGCTTCACGGTGGCCACGGGCGAGGCACCCATCGTCGCCTTCGGACGCGTGCCGCCCGGCTTCCTGCTCTGGGTGCCGCTGGGGGTCGCCCTCTTCTACATGGCCTTCATCTGGGGCGGCTGGGCGTCAGGCGCCGGCGACAGCGTCTTCGCCCTGGTCCACGGCAAGGTCAAGGACGCGAAGGACGCGGCCCAGGTCACCGAGGCGCGCTTCTACGGCGTCGGCCTGCTGGCGCTCGCCTTCACCATCACCCTCTTCGGCCGGCGTATCAGCCGCACCATGGAGCTGGCCAACTGGGTGATGGTCGTCTCCATCCTCGTCTCGGTCATCGTGATGGCCGTGGCCGTGGTGCCGCTCGATGTCTGGCTGCGCGCCTTCGGCTCACTGGTCACCCCGGCCGCGCCGCCGCCCGGCTCCACGGCCACGGACCTGGGTGCCCTGGCCGGCTTCACCGCGCTGGCTTCCGGCCTCAACTACTTCATCATCGGCCACTACCGCGACAAGGGCTACGGCATGGGCCACAAGGTGGGCGGCATCTCCGGCCTCGTGGGTGGCCACCAGGAGGCCATCCTCACCTCGGGCGTGACCTTCCCGGAGACGGAGCGCAACGCGCAGGTCTGGCGCCGCTGGTTCCGCTTCATCCTCTTCGACCAGTGGGTGATCTTCTTCCTGGGCGCCATCTTCGGCATGATCCTGCCCAGCACCCTGGTCGGCTACCTCTCCCAGTCGAGCGGCGTGGTGCCGACCACGGCCGACATGCCCACCTTCGCCGCCAGCCAGCTGCTGGCCAGTCACGGTCAACTCTTCTTCTACCTGGCGCTGGTCGCGGGCACCCTGATCCTCTTCAGCACGCAGCTGGTCATCTTCGAGTCGCTCGTGCGCATCGTGACCGATGCCGGCAACGCCACCAGCGGGCGCTTCCAGCGGCTGACCGGTGGCGATCCGCGCCGCTTCTACTACCCCTTCATGGTCGTGCTCTTCCTGGTGATCGCCTTCCTGATCTTCCAGGCGCTGCCGCTCCAGCTGATCCAGATCTCGGCCAACATGTCCAACCTGGCGGCGCTGATCATCCCCTTCGCCGTGATCTACCTCAACCGGCAGCTGCCGCGCCCCGCACGCATCACCTGGTGGTCCTACGTGGTGCTGCTGGCGAACACGCTCTTCTTCGGTTTCTTCTTCCTGAACTTCGCGGTCAACTTCACGACGGGCAGCCCGCTGGTCAAGTTCTGAGCAGCGTCGCCCGGCGCCGGGCCGCGCGCTCAGTCGGTGCGCGGCCCGGCGGCACGCACCTCGGGCGCCACGCCCGAGGCGAAGGCCTCGAAGTTCTGGGCGAACATGCGCGCCAGCTTCTGCGCCTGGCGGTCGTAGGCGTCGGGGTCCTGCCAGGTCCGCCTGGGCTGGAGCACGTCGCCCGGCACCTCGGGGCAGGCCGTGGGCACCTCGAAGCCGAAGATCGGGTCGGTCACCGTGCGCACGCCGTCGAGCTTGCCGCCCAACGCGGCGTGGACCATGGCCCGAGTGTGGCCGATGTTGATGCGCTCGCCCGTGCCGTAGGGGCCGCCCGTCCAGCCCGTGCTGACCAGCCAGACGGGCACCTCGTGCCGAGCCAGGCGCTCGCCCAGCATGCGCGCGTACTCGCCCGGGTGGCGGGGCATGAAGGGGGCCCCGAAGCAGGCCGAGAAGGTCGCCTTGGGCTCCTTGATGCCGATCTCTGTGCCGGCCAGCTTGGCCGTGTAGCCGCTGATGAAGTGGTACATCGCCTGCTCGCGCGTCAGGCGCGCCAGCGGGGGCAGCACGCCGAAGGCGTCGGCCGTCAGGAAGACCACGTTCGAGGGATGGCCGGCGCGTCCCGTGCTGGAGGCGTTGCCGATGAAGTGCAGCGGGTAGGCGCCGCGCGTGTTCTCGGTGATGCGGTCCGAGTCGAGGTCGAGCTCGCGCGTGTCGGGGTCCATGTCCACGTTCTCCAGGACCGTGCCGAAGCGGCGCGTCGTGGCGAAGATGTCGGGCTCGTACATGGGCGAGAGCTTGATCGTCTTGGCGTAGCAGCCGCCCTCGAAGTTGAAGACGCCGTCGGGGCCCCAGCCGTGCTCGTCGTCGCCCACGAGGACGCGCTCCGGGTCGGCCGAGAGGGTCGTCTTGCCGGTGCCCGAGAGGCCGAAGAAGATGCACACGTCGCCCTGCTTGCCGACGTTGATGGACGAGTGCATCGGCAGCACGCCCTCGTCGGGCAGCAGGTAGTTCATGACCGTGAAGGCGCTCTTCTTGATCTCGCCGGCGTACATCGTGCCGCCGATGAGGATCTCGTTGCGCGCCAGGTGGACCAGGATGACGGTCTCGCTGCGCACGCCGTCACGCTGGGGGTCGGCCCGGAACGAGGGCGCGTTGATGATGGTGAAGTTGGGCTTGAACCCGGCCAAGTCGGCCCGGCCGGGCCGGATGAAGAGGTTGTCGGCGAAGAGGCTGGCCCAGGCGGTCTCGGTGTAGACGCGCAGCGAGCGGCGGTGGTCAGGGTGGGCGCCGACGTAGCAGTCCTGGGCGAAGAGGTCCTGGCCCGCCAGGTGGTCGAGGATGCGCGCCCGGAGCCGCTCGTAGCGCTCCTCGCTGATGGACTGGTTGATCTCGCCCCACCAGATGTTGCCGGCGCTCGTGGGCTCCTCGACCAGGAACTTGTCGCGCGGCGAGCGCCCGGTGTGCTTGCCGGTGCGCACGACCAGCGGGCCCTCGGCGGCGATGACGCCCTCGCCGCGCCGTACCGCTTCCTCGTAGAGGGCGGCGGGCGAGAGGTTGGCCTTGACGGAACGGCCGATGCGCTCGTCCGCGGGCACGGACTTCAGGGCTGGCTGGATGGCAGTCACGATCTCTCCTTGCGCGGCGGCTCGCAGCGTCCCCCCATGCACAGGCAGGGTCAGGACCGGCCGCGCGTGCCCCGGCCGCGCCCGGCGCGGCAAGAGAGTCGGCTTCCGCAGTCGCCGCCGATTGTACCCGCCGAGGCCGCATCCGCCATGGGCCGAAGGTCACACCGCCTTGCGGATGTGTGGCGGCTGGGTACGCCGGGGCACCGTCAGCGTGCCGGTGCGCCGTTCTCCCGGTGCGCCAGGAACTCGAGCAAGTCGAGCTTGGTGACCACGCCGGCCGGCCGCTCCCCGTCCACGACGACGATGGCCGGCGCTCCGTCCGAGAGGATACGGAAGGCATCGTCGAGCGCGGCGTCGAGGTCGACCGTGGGCAGTGGCCGGTCCATCACCTCGCCCACCGTCCGCTCGACGACCTCGGGGTCCCGGTAGGCGCGATCAAGCAGGCCCTTCTCGCTGATCGAGCCGACGATGGCCTCCGCCGTCTCCTGCTCGCCTTCGGAGACCGGCAGCTGGCTGATGCCGTAGCGCTGGAGGATCTCGATGGCCTCGGCGACGCGCTGGCTGGTGCGTGCCACGACGACCGGCGGCAGGCCATCAGCGTGGCGCGCCACAAGCACAGAGCGCACCCGCGCCGGACCCGTCGCCGGCCCGAGCAGGCCGTTGATGCGCAGCCACTCGTCGTTGTAGAGCTTGGAGAGGTACGAGCGGCCGCCGTCGGGCAGCAGCACCACGAGCAGCGCTCGGCTGGCGTCGCCGGCGGCCATCAAGCGGCGGGCGGTGCGCAGCGCGGCCACGAGCGCCGTGCCGCACGACTCGCCGGCGAGGATGCCCTCCTCGCGCGTCAGCCGGCGCGCCGCCGCGAACGCCTCGGCGTCCGAAACGCGCTCCCATCGGTCGACGCTGGCGGGGTCGAAGGTGCCCGGCAGGAAATCCTCGCCGACGCCCTCGGTCAGGTAGGGCCGAGCCGTGTCGCCGGACAGGACGCTGCCCTCCGGGTCGGCACCCACGACCTCGACCGCCGGGTCCTGTGCCTTCAGGTAGCGGGCCGCGCCGCTCACCGTGCCGCCCGTGCCCACGGAGCAGACGAAGTGCGTGATGCGCCCCTCGGTCTGGCGCCAGATCTCCGGCCCGGTGGTCCGCTCGTGGGCCTTCGGGTTCTCCTGGTTCCAGTACTGG
>DASSPM010000028.1:0-2400 GCA_035699625.1 Candidatus Limnocylindrales bacterium
CATCTCCATCCCGCTGGCCCACCTCGCGGGCGTGCTGAGCATCTGGCAGCTCTACGTGGTCGGCTTCGTCAACGGCGTGGCGACCGTCTTCTTCGACGTCGCCTACCAGGCCTACCTGCCCTCGCTCGTCGAGCGCGACCAGCTGGTCGAGGGCAACGCCAAGCTGGACACCAGTCGCTCCGGTGCGCAGCTGGTCGGGCCGGGGCTGGCCGGCGTGCTCATCGAGCGGCTGGGCGCACCGATCGCCGTCTTCGTCGACGCCGTCAGCTTCTTCGCCTCGGCCCTCTTCCTGCTGCTCATCCGCAAGGCCGAGCCGGCGCCCGAGCCCCGTGCCGTGGGCGAGCCGCGCCCGAGCATGCGCCGCGAGGTCGCCGAGGGGCTGCGCTACGTGCTCGGCCACGCCTACCTACGCAACATCGCGGCCTGCACCGGCACCAGCAACTTCTTCAGCAACGTGATCTTCTCGATCCTGCTGGTCTACCTCGTGCGCGAGCTGGGCATGTCGCCGGCGACGATCGGCATCGTCTTCGGCGTCGGCGCGCTGGGCTTCCTGGTGGGCGCCCTCAGCGGCAGCCGGATCGCCGCGCGCCTCGGGGTGGGCCGCACCATCCTCGCCGCCGCGGTCGTCTTCTCGGCCGGGCCGCTGCTCCTGGCCATCGCTCCCCGCCAGGGCGCCGAGGCGTTCCTGATGGCGGCCATGGCCATCACCGGCTTCGCCGGCACCGTCTACAACATCAACCAGGTCAGCCTGCGCCAGGCCATCACGCCGCAGCGGATGCAGGGCCGCATGAACGCCACGATGCGCTTCATCGTCTGGGGCACCATCCCCCTCGGCTCGCTCGCGGGCGGCGTCATCGGGACGCTGGCGAGCCTGCCGGCGGCCATCTGGGTCGGTGCACTGGGCGGCCTGCTGGCCTTCGTGCCCATCCTCCTCTCGCCGGTGCCGGGCATCCAGCGCATCCCGGACGCGGGACCGGACCCCGCGTGATCGCCCCTTAGTCGTCCGCGGTCACGACCTCCTCCACGACCAGCCGGCCGGCGTCAGCGTCGAGCGTGGCCATGGCCCCCACCGGCACGGTGGCGTGGTGCTTGCCGTGCCCGATGGGCAGACCGTGGATGACCGGGATGCCGAGGGGCCCGAGCACCTCCTCGAGCACGTCCTCGACGGACATGTCCTGCATGAAGCTGGCGAAGTCCTCCCGCCAGCCGACACGCTTGAGCTCGCCCACCACGATGCCCGCGCATTCCTCGAGCTTGCCCGCGTTGCGCAGGTGGGTCAGGATCGAGTCGAAGCTGAAAGCGTGCATGTCGAGGTCCTCGAGGAAGAGGATGCGGCCCTCGGTCTCGATCTCCAGGCGCGTGCCGATCGACTGCTGCACCAGCGAGAGACAGCCGCCGGTCAACCGGCCGCGCGCCGTGCCGCCGGTGATGGTGCGCACGTACGGATCGTCCGGGTTGGGCGGGATCTCGCCGTAGGGCGCGTCGGAGAAGAGCGCCCGGTGCATCGTGCCACGCGAGAAATCGGTCACCTCGGCCGAGCCGACGCCGCTGGCGCCGTTGCTGTAGAAGCTGATCGAGCCGGCCCACTTCTGGACGGCCAGGTGCAGGGTGGTGATGTCCGAGTAACCGCAGAGCGGCTTGGGGTTGGCGGCGATGAGCTCGGCGTCGAGCAGGTTCGTCAGGCGCGGGCTGCCGTAGCCGCCCTGCAGGCAGATGATGGCCTTCACCTCGGGGTCGGCCCACATGGCGTGCAGGTCCGCCGCGCGGTCCTCGTCGCGGCCGGCGAGATAGGCATGGCGGTCGTTGACGTGCTCGCCGAGGCGTACCTGGAGGCCCCACCGCTCGAGCCCCGCCACCGCGCGCAGCAGCTCGCTGCGGTTCTCCCAGGGCGTGGCGGGCGCGACCACGCCGATCAGGTCGCCCGGGCGCAGGCGGCGCGGCTTTCGGACGTCGTCGGGCATCGGGACCTCCTCGTGGCTGGGGCCGATGGTAGCGGTGTAGCATGCTCCGGCGGCGCCGCGGACGCGGCGCGACGGCGGCCCGCAGGAGGGGTCCGATGAGCTTCCTCGAGAAGGCCAGGAAGGCCGCGGCGGAGGCTGCCGAGCAGGCCCGCCAGGCAGCGCAGGGGCCCGCTCAACCCGGCGCGCCCGGCTGGGTCCAGCCCGTGCCCGAGACACCGCCGCCCGGCACCGACCCGTCCGCGGCGCCACCGCCCGGCGCGGCCGCGGGCTTCGCCGCGCACGCCGAGGACAGGGTCGCCTGGTCGAAGATGGGCGCCCAGTTCAAGGACGCCGCGAGCAAGGCCAAGAGCGGCCTGGTGACGGCCATCGAGAAGATCGACCCGGCCATCCTGGCCGACATCATCATCAAGGCCACGGCCATCCAGGAGACGGCCAACCG
>DASSPM010000029.1:0-13856 GCA_035699625.1 Candidatus Limnocylindrales bacterium
TCCGGGCCGGTCGTGGTCGTTACCTGGGCGGGATCCTGGGCGAGCAGGTCGCGCAGCCGGCGGAGCTCGTCGGGGTCGTTCCAGTCCATCCACATGCCGAGGCGGATCGACTGCTCGGTCTGCTGCGCGGCGTAGGTCAGCACGCGCTGCTTGCAGAGGTTGACGAAGCGGTCGAGCCCGAAGGCCTCGATGTCGCGCTTGCTGGTGAAGCCCAGCTCGCGCTCGACGTTGACCTCGACCCAGAGGCCCTGGCAGTCGAAACCGTTCTGCCAGCGCTGGTCGAAGCCGAGCATGGCGCGGAAGCGCTGGTAGAGGTCCTTGTAGGTGCGGCCCCACGCGTGGTGCACGCCCATCGGGTTGTTGGCCGTGATGGGTCCGTCGAGGAACGACCAGGTCGGGCCGCCCGCGTTCTGCGCCCGCAGGCGCTCGAAGGTGCGCCGCTCGCGCCAGAGCTGCAGGATCTGGTGCTCCTGCGCGGCGAAGTCGGGGTGTGACGGGACCGGCTCGAAGGGGCTGTGGGACATGGGCCGAACAGGATAGCGGAGGCCACCCTCCCACCGGCCGGCGCGGCGCCCGGCACGGCGCCGGGCACCCGTCGCCTATGATGCGCGCCGATGCTGCAGCGCCCCTCCTCGCGGCCGGGACCCAGGTCCCCCTTCGCGGCGGCCTTCCTCTCCTTCCTCTTCCCCGGCCTCGGCCAGGCCTATGCCGGCTTCGGGCCTCGGGCGCTGGCCTTCGCCGCGCTGCCCGTGCTGATCGTGGCGCTGGTCGCTGGCCTGCTCGTGGCCGAGCCAACCCGGCGGGGACTGCTGGCGCAGCTGACCAGCCCGACGGCGTTGCTCGTGCTGCTGGCGCTGAACGCGGCCCTCGCCGTCTACCGCGTGGTGGCCGTGGTCGACGCCTACCGCGCGGCCGCCGTCGCCTCCAGCCTCCTCGGCACCGACTCGCGCGGGCTCAGCCGGCCCTCCAGCCGGACACACCCGCTCTCGGCCCTGGGGCTGGCGGCGGTCGTCGCCGTCCTGGCCGTGGGCCACGTTGCCGCGGCACGCTACAACCTCATCGCCTACGACCTGGTGACCGGCATCGGCGGTGGTGGACCGGAACCCTCCGCGCCGATCGGCAGCCCGGACGCGAGCCCCACCGGCGCCGCCAGCCCGACGGCCTTCGAGACGGCCCTGCCCACGGCCAGCCAGGGTCCGCCCTGGAACGGCACCGACCGGCTCAACATCCTGCTCATCGGTTCCGACACGCGGCCCGACATCGCCGGCCACCACTTCACCGACACGCTCATCGTGGCCAGCATCGACCCGGCCACGCGCCAGGTGGCGATGCTCAGCCTGCCGCGCGACACGGTGCGTGTGCCGCTGCCGGCCCGCTTCCCAGCCCGCGCCCACTTCGCGGGTGGGGTCTACCCGGACAAGATCAACGGCCTCTGGCTCTACGCGCGGGCCAACCCGCGGCTCTTCCCCGGCAACGACCGCCAGCGCGGCTACGAGGCGCTCAAGGGCGCCCTGGGCGAGCTCTACGGGCTCGACGTGCGCTACTACGTGGAGGTCGACTTCCGGGGCTTCCGCCAGATCGTGGACACCCTCGGGGGCGTCAACATCGACGTGCAGCTGCCGGTCAGCGACGATGCCTACCCGCTGACCGACACCAAGAAGCTCAAGCTGTACATCCCGCCCGGCATCCAGCACATGGACGGAGACGAGGCGCTGGCGTACGCCCGTGCGCGCCATAAGAGCACCGACTTCGACCGGGCGCAGCGCCAACAGCGCGTCATCGTCTCGCTGCGCCAGCAGACCGACCTGGCGACACTGCTCGCGCCGGGGCGCCTGGAGGCGCTCGTGGCGGCCTTCAAGCAGACCGTCAAGACGGACATCCCGCCCGATCTCTTCCCGCGCCTGGTCGGTCTGGGCCAGGCCATCGACCTGTCGAACATGCGCTCGCTCGTCTTCACGCCGCCGGTCTACCAGGTGGAGTGCCTCTCGTGCTACTCGCTCACGCCCAAGGTCGAGGTCATCCGGCGCGCCGTGCGCAACGCCTTCACGTTCGACCAGGCGCTCGAGTCCAGCCGGGCCAAGGTGGCCGAGGAGGGGGCCCGCGTCTGGGTGCTCAACGGCAGCGGGCGCCAGGGTCAGGCGACCGATGTGGCCGCCTATCTCGCCTACCGCGGCCTCGATGCGGAGGTGCCCGCCACCAACGGCGGCCGGGCCGACCGCCTGACCTATACGCGCACCGTGGTGACGGTCTACAACGGCGCCGAGGCCGAGCTGGGGGAGACGATCCGCGTGCTCGAGGATGTCTTCGGCGTGGATGTGGTGACCGGATCGGACCCGAAGGTCAGGGTCGACGTGATCGTCATCACCGGCTCGCGCACGCCGACGCTCACCCCGCCGCCCGACTGAGTCATCGAGCGGGCGCCCCGCTGGCCGGCTCCCGCCGGAGCCCGCTCAGCCGGCAAGGTCGGGTCGCGGGTCCTCGTAGACCGGCGTCAGCCAGTGGCGGTAGGCCGGCAGGCGCCCACGCACGGCATCGAAGTAATGGTCCTTGAGGGCGCCGCTGATGGGCCCTACCCGGCCGTCGCCGACAGGCCGGTGGTCGATGCGGGTGACGGGCGAGATCTGCGCACCCGTCCCGCACAGGAAGACCTCGTCGGCGATGTAGAGCTCACTGCGGTCGATGGAGCGCACCTCCGTCTCGAGCCCCAACTCCCCGCGCGCCAGCTCCATCAGCGCCGCGCGGGTGATGCCCTCGAGGATGTCGTCGGTCACGGGCGGCGTGATGAGCCGGCCGTCCCGAACGACGAAGAGGTTCTCGGCGCTGCCCTCCGAGGCATGGCCGTCGAGCGTGAGCACGATGGCCTCGTCGTGGCCGTTGAGCTGCGCCTCGGTCTTGGCGAAGGCGCTGTTGGCGTAGGCGCCCACGATCTTGGCGCGGGCAGGGATGGACAGGTCGCTGTTGCGCCGCCACGAGACGGTCTGGGCGCTGATGCCGGCGGTGGTGTCGATGTAGTCGCCGAAGGGCACGCTGAAGACCACGAAGCGGTGCTCCAGCTTGTGCAGCCGGACACCGATGGCCTCGGTCGACTTGTAGACCGAAGGCCGCACGTAGGCATCCTCACGGATGGTGTTGCGGCGCAGCAGCTCGACGGTCAGCTCGACCATCTCCTGGGGCGTCCCGGGCAGCTCCATGAAGAGCACCCGTGCTGAGCGTTGCAAGCGCTGGTAGTGCTCCAGCAGCTTCAGGCCGTAGAGCTGGCCCTGCTCCGGGTTCCAGTAGCCCCGGATACCCTCGAAGCAGGCGGTGCCGTAGAGGAATGCGTGGGTCATGATGCCCACCTTGGCCTCGGCGAGGGGCACGAAGTCGCCCTCGAACCAGCACACCAGCTGGCGCTCGATGGGCCGCGCCCCGCTCGCGTCGGACGGCTTCATGGACGGCTCCGTGGTGGGCTTCTGGGTCAGCATGGCCGGCAGTATAGGCGTCAGATGAGGCCGACCACCGAGGCCACGACCAGGCCCAGGTAGACCGCGTAGAAGGCGCCGCCGATGAGCAGGCTACGGCCGGTCAGCGATCCGCGCCGCCACATGGGCACGAAGATGGCCGCGATCGAAGCGAAGGCGATGCCGGCCGAGGCGAAGCTGATGAGCGAGTCGCCCGTCACCGCCCAGGCGTCCGCGGCGAAGAGCAGGGCCACGACGGTCGGGATGCAGGACTGGAAGACCATGGCACCGGTGATGTTGCCGATGGCCAGCGTGTCCTTGCCCTGGCGGACCCAGAGGATGCTGTTGAACTTCTCGGGCAGCTCCGTGGCGATGGGCGCGATGACCAGCGCCAGGATGGCCGGGGCGATGCCCACCGTCGATGCCAAGTGCTCCACGGCGTCGACGAAGGCGACCGCGCCGGCGATGATCAACCCGAGCGCGAAGAGCACCTGCAGGTTGACCACCCGCAGGCGGGGCACATGCGGGTCCTCGCGCACGCCGGAGATGTCGAGCCGATGGAAGCGCAGCGGCGCAAGGTCGCTGGCATCCACATCCGGGTCGGCCTCGAAATGCGCCTTGACGTAGAGGGCGTATATGACCAGCAGTGCCGCCGCTGCGACGTACTTCAGGACGCCCAGCTCCTGGGGCACGAAGGCCGCGCCGATGGCCACGGCATAGGCCACGAAGAAGTAGCTCACATCCTTGCCGACGACGACCGCGTCGACCGGCATGACGTCGCCGCTGGGGCGTCGGCGCGCTTGGCCGATGACCGCCAAGCCGGTCACGAACATGGCCAGCGTGGCCAGCATGAACGGGGCGCCCAGGATGGCGCCCACGCCCACCTCGTGCGAGACCTGGTCCGCCGCGGCGTCACCGCCGAGGGCGGCGGCGGCGATGGCGACGATGGGGATCATCGTCTCCGGCAGTGCCGTGCCGACGGCAGCGAGCACGCTGCCCACGGCGCCCTCCGCGAGCTGGAGCTTGCGGCCGAACCACTCGATGCCGTTGGTGAAGAGCTCCGCGCCGACGAGGATGATCACGAACGAGATGACGAGGAGGACGATGTCCATGCGGTCCTTCCAGCTATCGGGTCAGGAGGGCCAGCCCGACCGAGATCCCGAGCACGGCCAGCGTGCCGACTGAGATGGTGCTCATGCGCTGGTCACCCTGACGGACGAAGCCGAGCAGTGCCACCAGCACTCGTGCCACCGGCAGCAGGATCGTGAGCAGCAGGCCGAGCCAGAGCACGGCCTCCGGCCGCAGCCCGACCAGGTCTTCGACCAGCCGCGCGATGTCGAGCCGCGGACCGGGGTCGTGGAGGGGGGTCCGACCGCCGATGAGCACGAGCATGGTACCCGCACTGACGGTCAGCACGATGGCCAGCGTGCCCACGCCGAGGAGGTGTCCGACGCGCGCGGTGACCGGATCGCCATCGGGCGGGCCGGGCGGCGCCGGCGCCGGGCTGGCTGGTGGGATCATCACGTGACGAGGCCCAGCGCGCGGAGGGCCATCTGCAGGGCCACCCACGCGAGCACGACCACGAAGAGGAGCCGCAGCACGCGCAGCGGCACTCGCTCGGAGAGTCGGGAGGCGGCCGTCGCCCCCAGGAAGACGCCCACCAGGATCGGCCCGGCGACATAGGGGTCGACCGCTCCGCGCAGCACATAGAGCACTGCGCTGGCGGACGCCGTGACGCCGATCATGACGTTGCTGGTAGCGGTCGCCACACGCAGGGGCACGCGCAGCACGAGGTGCATCGCGGGCACCTTGATGGTGCCGCCGCCCACGCCGAGGAGTGCCGACTGGACACCCGCCACGAGGCTGAGCGCGAGCGCCAGCGGCAGCCGCCGCATATGCCGCTCGAGAGGATCATCCGCCGTCCGGGCGGGCACGGCGGCCGCGCCGGGGTCGGCCGCGCCGGCGACTGGAGCGCCTGCGTCAGGGGCGGCAGCGCGTTCGGCATGCCGGCCGGCGCGCAGCATCGAGATGGCCACATAGGCCACCATCAGGGCGAAGGCCCCGGCCAGCACGCGCTGGTCGAGCGCGAAGGCGATGAGCCCGCCCAGGAGGGCGCCGACAGCCGTGGCCAGCTCGAGCGTCATGCCCAGGCGCAGGTCGGCCAGGCCGCGCCGCAGGTAGACCGCGGCACCGGCCGATGAGGTGGTGATGACCGCCAGCAGGCTGACCGCCACGGCCTCCCGGAAGTCGACCCCGAAGCCGAGCGTCAGGACCGGCACGAGCAGGATGCCGCCGCCCAGGCCGAGCAGGGCCCCGAAGGCGCCCGCGCCCACGCCCGCGACCAGAAGCGTGGCGGCGATCAGCACCGGCGGCTGCGGCCTCGGGTCGGTGGCATCACCTCGCCCGCGCCGGCCGTGATCAGGGCCGCAGGTGCTGCGGAGCGTACGGCAGGAGCGCCACGTGGCGTGCCCGCTTCAGCGCGATCGAGAGCTGCCGCTGGTGAGCGGCACACGTGCCGGTCTTGCGCCGCGGCTCGATCTTGGCGCGCTCCGAGAGGTACCGCCGCAGGCGGTTGACCTCCTTGTAGTCGATCTGGTCGGTCTTGTCGGCGCAGAAGGTGCAGACCTTGCGCCGGCGCCGGTCGCGGTAGTAGTCGTCTCGCTTCTTGGTTCGGGGCGGCATTGGTCTCCTCGTTCAGCCGTCGCCTCGACCGGGTGCGGCCCGATCAGAACGGCAGGTCGTCGATGTCCTCGGTGCTCTCCGGGGCGGGCCGGTCCTCGGCCGGCCTGGCGGCCCGCACCGGCGCCCGGCCGGGCTCCTCGCCGGGCGGCGTGTCGCCGTCCTCGTCGCGGCTGCGCCGCTCCAGGTTCATGACACGATCGGCGATGAGCTCGGTCGTGTAGCGCTTCTGGCCGTCACGGTCCTCCCACTGACGGGTCTGCAGGCGACCCTCGCAGTAGACCTTGCTGCCCTTGCGCAGGTACTCGGCGGCTCGCTCGGCGGCCTCCCTCCAGACGACCACGCGGAACCACTCGGTCTCCTCCTGCCACTCGCCCTGGCCGTCGCGGTAGTTGCGGTTGACGGCGACGGTGAACTGCGTCACCGCCTGCCCGCTCGGCGTGTAGCGCATCTCGGGGTCGCGCCCGAGGTTGCCGATGATCATGACCTTGTTGAGAGACACGTCGGTCTCCTCTCCCTCGGTGGTGGCGGGCGCTCAGTCGATGGCGGCAGGTGCCGCCTCGCTCTCCGACTCGTCGATCACCTCGCCCTCGGGCTCGGCCTCGTCCTCGGGCGGCGCCAGGTCGCCTTCGCCTTCCTCGCCGCCGGTGGCAGCGCGACGGGCCGACGCGGGCCGCTCGATGCGCGTGATCAGATGGCGCATCGATTCCTCCGTGATGAGCAGGGAGCGCTCCAGCTCGCCCACCGTCTCGGAGGGTGCGTCGAAGAGGATCAGGTAGTACGAGCCCTCGCGGGCCTGGCCGATGGGGTACGCCAGGCGTCGGCGGCCCCAGGGGCTGACCTTGACCATCTGGCCACCGGAACCCGTCACGGTGCGTGTGACGCGGTCGATGGTGGCCTGGGTGCGGTCCTCGGCGAGGTCCGGCCGGAGGACGAGCATCAGTTCGTAGCGGCGCATGCGCCGTTCACTCCTTCCCATGGGATATGCCCTGCTCGGCGACCGGCGAGACACGCCGCCACGCCCCGGCAGAGCTGAAAGGGACCCGCGCAGTATAGCACCGGGGCCCTGCCTGCTATCCTGCTCTCGCCGTCCCCGGGACCCCCGGGCTCGGCACCATCGCCCATCTCCACCGTAGCCGGAGTCCGCGTGCCCGCCAGCACCATCCTGCTCATCGAAGCCGACGCCAAGGCCGGCGAATCGATCCGTGCCGGGCTGGCACGCAGCGGCCACCAGGTGGCCGACATGGCGGACACCGCCGAGGCCCTGCTGCGGGCAAGCGAGTACGACCTCGTCATCATCGACCGGGTGCCCGGCAAGAGCGGCGCCGCCGACATCTGCCGCGAACTGCGGGCCGACCCGGCCCGGGCGTCCGTGGCCGTGCTCTGCATCGCCCAGACGGATGACGTCGAGGAGCGGGTCGCTTTCCTGGAGGCCGGCGCCGACGATGTCATGGCACGGCCCTTCGACGAGCGCGAACTGGAGGCGCGGGTCGAGGCTCTGCTCCTGCGCTTCAAGCACGCACGCGACGCGGGCCAGGCCGCGCTCACGCCGGTGCTGCTCGCCCCGCGACAGCGGCTCATCGCCTTCTTCAGTCCCAAGGGCGGCGTGGGTACCACGACCATCGCGGTCAACGTGGCCGTCGCGGCCGCCGAGCGCCTGCCGGGACGGGTGGCCATCTTCGATCTGGACCTGCAATGGGGCCAGGTGGCGACGCACCTCGACCTGCGCCCACCGCAATCGCTGGCGGAGCTGGCGCGCGACGAGGTGGCGATGGCGGAGCCCGAGTTGCTGCGCAGCTACGCCGTGCAGCACGAGTCGGGTCTGGCCGTCTTCTGCGCGCCGACCACGCCGGACCAGGTGGAGGCGGTTCAGCCCGAGCATGTTCGACGCTTCCTCTCGTCGGCCACGAGAGCCTACGACGTGGTCGTCGTGGACGCCGGCCACACGCTCGATGGCCGGACGCTGGCCGTGATGGAGATGGCGGACAACATCGTCTTCCCGCTCTACCCCGAGATCGCCGCGCTCCGGGCGCTCCACTCGCTGCTCGACGCGCTGACCGAGGGCGCCGCAGTGGGTGGTAAGACGAGCTACGTCCTCAACCACATCTTTGCGCGCGAGATGCTCAAGCAGCGTGACATCGAGAACACACTGGCGGCGCAGATCACCACGGAGTTGCCCTACGAGCCGATCGTCTACCTGAAGGCCGTGAACGAGGGCATCCCCGTCGTGCGTGGCGCGCCGCGCAGCGCGCCCGCCGCCAGCCTGTCCCGCCTGGCGGCGACGCTCATCGGCGATCTGCCCGCCGAGGTCATCGCCGGGAACGGACAGCAGGCCCAGCGCAAGAAAGGCCTCGGGGGCCTGCTCAAGCGCTAGCGACGCGTCCAGCCGTGGCGGCGCGTCTCAAGGAGTGGCGACCCGGGGCCGGCGTGACGGATCGTTCTCGAAGGAGAGCCTCCCGCCAGCTCAGCCCTCGCCCGGGTCACCCTCGGGCACCACGCGGATCTCCTCGTGGCACTGGTCGCAGCGGAAGATGCGGCCCTTGCCCCAGGCGCGCTCCTGGTCGTGGTCCGCCGGCCCGTGCTCGCGCGGGCGCATCTCGCCCCACTCGCCCCCGCCGTGGCGATGCTCGATGCGGAACTGGAGCTCCGCCAGCCTGAACGTGTCCACCCTGCCCTCCTCTTGCTCGCCCGGTTCGCTGGGCGTGCCCGCGTGTCCGCGCGCGCGCCGCGGAGCGAAGCCTAATGCACGCTGGTGGCCGCGCATGCCGGCTCCGCGGATGCCGGCCCCGCGGAGGGGTCACGGGCACACGGACGGGGCCATACGGCGTTCAGGCGAACCGCTGCAACGGGATTCGCATCCACGGCATTGCGCTGGCCGTACGGTCGTCGAGCCCGCCCTCAGGAGCGCCGCGTCGCGTCGTGCAGGCCCGCGGCCACGCTCGTCGGCTTCGTGGTCGGCCCGTGGACGCCCGATGGGCTGCCGATTGTCGTCTCCGCTGCGCCCAGGTTGGGAATACCGGTGCGAGCGGGGCGCTCTAGCTGGCCGCCGATCCTGCGACCCTCACGGCGATGAACCGCCGCTCCGCACCGCGCCGCGCCGCGCCGGGGACCCTCGCCGGCCCGACTCGGCGCCCACCAGCGCGCGGGCCCCATGTCGCCATCTCAAGCGGTCCGGCTGCCGGCATCGGCGATCAGCTCGGCGATGATCTCCGCCAGGCCCGCGGGGTTCTCGAGGGCCATCGGGTGGCCGGCCTGGGGGACCGTGCGCCACTCGACCCCGGCCGCCACCAGGTCGGGCTGGGGTGGCAGCGCCGACTCGGCGCTCCGCTCTCCGTTGAGGTAGTAGCGCGGCATCGACAGGCCGCGCAGCCGGTCCCGCGCCGGGGGGTCGCAGCCTCGCACCAGCGACGCTGCCGCCCGATGGAGCGCGCGTGCAGACACCAGCGCGGTGATGCCGACGTGCGCCGCAGGCAGCTCGCCCCGCTCGCGCGCCGCGGCACGCTGTTCGGCCAGCCTGGCCGCGAAGCCGCCGGCCACGAAGGCGGCCTCGTCCTCGGCCGCGATGCCGCCGCTGATCAAGCCCGGCCCGCCGTCGAGGTTCGCCTCGGCCACGATGAGCGTCGCCACGACCCCCGGCCGAGCCGCGGCCACGAGCGTGGCGATGGTGCCGCCCATGCTGTGCCCGAAGAGCACGCAGCGCTCGATGCCCAGCCCGTCGACCAGCGCGACCACGCTGCGGGCATGGTCCTCGACCGCATACCCGAATGCCTCGGGCCGGTCGCTGTAGCCGTAGCCGAACAGGTCGACGAGCAGGGAACGCCGGCCCCGTAACGCCGGCTGGACCGCGGCCGTCGCCAGCTCACCGGTCGAGGAGCACCAGATGCCGTGCAGCCAGATGATGGGTGGATCGGCGCCCGGGATCTCCAGCCAGCGCAGGAAGCCGCCCTCGTCGGGTAGGTAGAACGCGCGCATCGCACCCCTCATCGCCGCCAGGACGTGATCGTGGTGCCGGAGGAGGGAGTCGAACCCCCACGCCCTTGCGGGCAGCCGAGTTTAAGTCGGCCGCGTCTGCCATTCCGCCACTCCGGCGCCGGCGCCCGCGACGGCGGGCACGCGCAAGCCTACCGCGGTACGAGTCGGGGAAGGTGGAGGCGACGACCGGATTCGAACCGGTGAATAGAGGTTTTGCAGACCTCCGCCTTAGGCCACTTGGCTACGTCGCCCCGGACGGGCCGGCCGTCGCCGGCTGCTGGTGCTGGCTGGCCCTCGAGGATTCGAACCTCGGTTCACGGATCCAAAGTCCGCTGTCCTACCACTAGACGAAGGGCCAGCGGGATGCCTCGCCGGCCGGTGGCCGGGCGAGCCTGTCGGCCGTCGGGCCAATCTGCTCGGGGGAGAGAGTGGAGCGGAAGACGGGACTCGAACCCGCGACCCTCACCTTGGCAAGGTGATGCTCTACCAACTGAGCCACTTCCGCTCGCTTGTCCACCGACCGACCCGCCGACACCGGGTTGGTGCCGAGAGCCAGATTCGAACTGGCGACACCGTGATTTTCAGTCACGTGCTCTACCAACTGAGCTATCTCGGCCCGGTGCCTCTGCCGACCTGTGCCCCGTTAGAGAATGACTGCGAGTCGGCCCTGACAGCGGCCCGCGAACGACCCGCCGCCGCGCAGCATTCTAGCGCAGGCCTCGGACCGGTCGTCAATCTGCCGCTGGCGTGCCCGACGGGCCCGTCGTCGCCCATCCTGGGCACCGACGGGCAGCTGCTGGGCACCTTCGCCACGCAGGACGGACGGCCCCGACCCGAGGGCGGCAGCGAGTTCTCCTTCACCCAGCGCCGCTACGGGGCCGACGAGGAGCGCCTGCTGGCCACGGGCTGACGCCATCCGGGAAGACGGGAGCGAGGGTCCGATCGGCGCATCGTCGGGGGAAGACGGAAAACCGCCGGACCCTCGACCCGGATGCTGCGCCCGGCCCGCGCCAAGGGCAATCAGCCGCTATGCGTATCGGCGGTGCGCCCGAGGCCGGCTCAGTCGAGCCGGGCGACGGCCTCCGCGGCCGGCTCGTCGAGCGGCGGCTGGCCGGTCAGCGCGCGCAGCCGATTGATGCGCTCGATGGTCGGCGGATGGGTCGAGAAGAGGCCGCGCGCCCGAGCCTCGAACTTCTTGATGGGATTGACGATGTAGAGGTGCTGCGTGGCCCGGTTGGCCACCTCGAGCACCTCCTGGTCGCTGGCGATCTTGACCAGCGCGCGCTGCAGGCCGTAGGGGTTGCGCGTCAACTCGACGCTCGATGCATCGGCCAGGTACTCGCGCTGGCGGCTCACGGCGAGCTGCACGAGGCGGGCGGCGATGGGCGCCAGAATGGCCAGCACGATGGCGAAAAGGAAGACCAGCGCCTGCGCCCCTCCCCCGCCGTCCCGGTTGCCGCGCGAGCGGCCGCCGCCCCAGTAGGTCATGCGCAGGAACATGTCCGCCAGCAGCGCGATGCTGCCCACGAGCACGGCCACCAGCAGTGTGAAGCGGATATCGAGGTTGCGCACGTGGGCCAGCTCGTGCCCGATGACCCCCTGCAGCTCCTCCCGGTCGAGCTTCTGGAGCAGCCCGGTGGTGATGGCCACCGAGGCGTGCTGCGGGTCCCGGCCCGTGGCGAAGGCGTTGGGTGCCGTGTCGTCGATGATGTACACCTTGGGCAGCGGCACGTTGGCGGCGATGGCCAGCTCGCGCACCACGTTCATCAGCTGCGGCGCGTCCTGCTCGCTGACGGGGCGGGCACGGGCGGCCGACAGCACGAGGCTGTCACCCGCGAAGTACGAGCCGGCCGACATGAGGCCGGCCAGGCCGACGGCCCCGCCCAGCACGACCAGGCCAGTCGCTGCCTCCCCCGTGGTGCCGAAACCGATGCTGAAGCCGAGCGCCGCGAAGAGGGCCGCCACGACCAGGATGAGCAGCACGGAGTTGCGCCGGTTGGCGGCGATCTGGTCGTAGAAGGTCTGGGGCGGGGTGGGCCTCATGGGCGCGCGCGGCCGACGAGCACTCGACTGGCCTGCGAAGCCTGGCGGCGGCTGCCGGTCAGACGGTCAGGTCGACCTGGGGGACCTGGGCGGCCTCCGGCTCGGCGTCGAAGAAGTCGCGCTTGCTGAACCCGAACGGGCCCGCCAGGAGCAGGTTCGGGAAGGTCTGGATGGCCGTGTTGTAGTCGAGCACGCTGGCGTTGTAGTGCTGGCGGGCGAAGCCGATCTGGTTCTCGGTCGTGGCCAGCTGCTCCTGCAGCTCGAGCACGTTCTGGTTCGCCTTCAGCTCCGGATAGTTCTCGGCCACGGCGAAGAGCGAGCGCAGCGACGAGGTGAGCATGTTCTCGGCCGCGGCCGCCTCGGCCGGTCCCTTGGAGCCGGCGGCGACGGCATTGGCTCGCGCGTTGGTCACGTTCTCGAGCACTTTCTGCTCGAAGCCCATGTAGCCCTTGACAGCGTTGACAAGGTTGGGGATGAGGTCCCAGCGACGCTTCAGCTGGACCTCGATCTGAGCCCACGCTTCGTCCACCCGGTTGCGCCGCGTGACAAGGCCGTTGTAGATGCCGATGACGAAGAGGACGATCCCGACGACGACGGCGATCAGGATGATGGGCGCGAGATCCATGGGGCCTCCGGAGAGCGTGGCGATGTCGAGAGCCAGTGTAGCCACCCCTACGGCGGCTGGCCACGGGCGGCGGGCCGCGCGAGCGCTGGTGTCGGGGTGCGAGCTCCCGCTCATCGGTAGCGAGCAGGACCGCCGCTTCCCCCAAGCGAGCGACCGGCTGACCCTTGTCGCCGATGTCGCGACTCAGGCGTCGCACATGTCGCGACTCATGACAATGGTGGGCGGTGGAGGACTCGAACCTCCGACACCCTCGGTGTAAGCGAGGTGCTCTGACCAGCTGAGCTAACCGCCCCCCGGGAATGATGAAGCCCGGCGCAAGCGCCGGGCGACGAGGTCGATGGGGATGGTGCCCAGGCCGGGACTTGAACCCGGATGACTTGCGTCATACGCCCCTCAAACGTACGCGTATACCAATTCCGCCACCTGGGCACGGACTCGTCTGACGGTGTCGATCGTGAGGGAAGTGGTACCGAGGGAGGGACTTGAACCCACACGACCTTGCGGTCACTAGGTCCTGAACCTAGCGCGTCTGCCTATTCCGCCACCTCGGCATCCGACTCGGCGAACCGGGCCGGGTCATCTGACCGGGCCGTCAGCGAGGCGCCATGTTAGCACATCCCAGAATCGGTCCGACCCGCTCGAGACCTCCCGCGGAGCCGGTCCGGCGAGCGTCTCGCGCACCAGGTAGCGGTAGTCGGCGAAGACCAGCGGCAGCATCGGCAGCTCGGTCGCGAGCGCCTTCTGGAGGGCCGTGAAGCGCGCCCGGCGGGTGGCCGGGTCGGCCTGGCCGCGGGCTGCCTCGAGCAGGGCGTCCAGCTTGGCCGACTGGTAACCCGAGATGTTGCTGCCGCCCGTGACCGCCTGGCTCGAGGCCAGCAGCGGGTAGAGGTCGGGATCGAGGCCCAGGTTGACGTCGATGACCGCTGCGTCGTAGCGGCCCGGGATGAGCCGCCGTTCGGCCAGTTCCGCGGCACCGTAGGCCACCAGGCGCGGCCGCAGGCCCAGCCGCCGCCAGGCAGCCACGACCCGCTCGGCGTAGGCGTTGGCGACCGGGTTGGCGGCAGCCTCGACGGTGGCCACCTCGAAGGTGAAGACCT
>DASSPM010000030.1:0-2438 GCA_035699625.1 Candidatus Limnocylindrales bacterium
CATGCGGCCGATGACGGCGGGCACGACCTCGCAGGCGGTGACGATCTCCTCCTCGGTCGTCGTCCGGCCGAGGCTGAAGCGGACCGCGCCGCGCGCCTCGTCCTCGGGGTAGCCCATGGCCAGCAGGACGTGGCTCGGCTCGGGGGAGCCGGTGGTGCAGGCCGAGCCGGTCGAGCAGCAGATGCCCTCCAGGTCGAGCGCCAGGGCGATCGAGTCGCCGTCGGCGTCGCGCACGATGACCGAGAGGTGGCCCGCCAGGCGCTCCTTGGGATGGCCCGTCAGCTCCACGCCGGGCACGGCCAGGACGGCGTCGCGCAGCCGGTCGCGCAGGCGGCGCAGCCGCTTGACCGTTTCGGGCCGCTCGGCGACCGAGAGGCGGAAGGCGGTCGCCAGGCCGACCGCGCCGGCCACGTTCTCCGTGCCGGCGCGCCGGTAGCGCTCCTGGGAGCCGCCCTGCTGCTGGGGCAGGATGGTCGTGCCGTGGCGCACGTAGAGCGCGCCGGCCCCCTTGGGCCCCTCCAGCTTGTGCGCGCCGATGGAGAGCAGGTCCACGTCGAGCGCGCGCACGTCGATGGGCAGGTACGGCGCGGCCTGCACGGCGTCGAGGTGGAAGACGACGCGCCGGTGTTCGCGCACGCGGCGCACGATCTCGGCGATGGGCTCGATGCTGCCGACCTCGTTGTTGGCCAGCATCAGCGTGACCAGGATGGTCCGGTCGGTGATGGCCGCCGCGACGTGGTCGGGGTCGACCCGGCCGTAGCGGTCCACGGGCAGCTCGACCACCTCGAAGCCGAACTTCTCCAGGTAGTGCACCGCGTGCAGCGTGGCGTGGTGCTCGACCGCGCTGGTGATGATCTGGTTGCCGCTGCCCTTGCCCGCCCAGGCGGCGCCCTTGATGGCCAGGTTGCTCGCCTCGGTGCCGCCGGAGGTGAAGACGATCTCGCGCGCGTCGGCGTTGATGCAGCCGGCCACGACCTCGTGCGCCTCGTCCAGCGCGGCGCGCGCCCGCCGCCCGAAGGCATGACCCGACGAGGGGTTGCCGAAGGTCTCGGTGAGCAACGGCAGCATCGCCTCGAGCGCCTCGGGCCGCAGCGGCGTCGTGGCAGCGTGGTCCAGGTAGACCGGCATCGGGCGGATTGTACGTCCCAGGCTGCGCCGCACACGGATATAGCCCTGCAACCCCTGCCCCGGGGCCCGACACCCGGGGGCAACCCCAGCCGCCCGAGACTGGACGCAGACAACGATGAACGCGCCGCCCGTGCGGCGCCACAGGAGGGACGACATGCAGGAGATGCAGCGTGGCGGCACGGCCACCATGACCCGCTTCCCGGTCGACAACGCGACCTACAACCTGATCAAGGCCGCCGGCGAGAAGCTCGAGGCCATCGAGGCCTACAACAAGTACGCGCACGACGGCGGCGAGGGGTCCGATCTCTGGCAGCGACTCGCCGAGGAGGACGCGCGCCACGCCAAGGAGCTGATCGACGCGCTGCATCGCCAGCTCATGAAGTAGCAGATCACCCGCCGCTGCCGCTGGGACGTCTGGGGGCATCCCGCGACAGTCGAGCCTCTCGAGGCCGCGACCGGTGCCCCGGTCGCGGCCTCAGTGCGTCCGGCGCCGATTCGTGACCTTCCGGCCGGCGAAATGTCGTGCCCTCCGCCATGCGCGCGAGCGCCTACCCGGCCGCGCCGCTACGCTCTCGGTCGGACGACGACGGGTCACGATCGCAGCGCGCTGACGCGCAGGCTTCCAGGAGGGCGGCGATGCAGGCGAACCACATCATCCTGCGCATCAGCGCCGACCGGGCGGACGAGTTCGAGCGGCTCTTCGAGAAGGGTGAGCTGCCCATCTGGCGCGACCTGGCGGCGAGGGGGCTGCTCGTCCACGCCAGCATGACGCGGGTCGCCTTCGGCACCGAGGAGCGCGAGGGGGTCCGCCACTACGCCATCTACGCCGCCTTCACCAGCATGGCCGGGCACACCGCCCACGACAGCGACCCGCGCTTCAAGGCCTACGACGCCGAAGCCGACGCCTTCCAGCCGCAGCAGCCCCTCGTCTTCGGCGGGCGGACGCTCTTCGAGGCCAGTGGCGGCGATGCTCGGGCGGTCGAGGGCGTGGACGAGCCGCACGACGACTAGACTCCGGCCATGACCGTCGCTGCCGTCATCCTCTCGGCCACTCCCGAGGGCGCCGTGCGCGAGGTGGCCGGCCGGCCCCTCGTGCGACGCCTGGTCGAGTCGGCCTGGGCGGGCGGCGCGGTGCCCATCGTGGTCGTCTCGGCCGATCCCGACGGAGCCGTCGCGGCGTCGCTGGCCGGGGCGCCGGTGACCCTCGCCTCGCCGGCCCCGCAGGAGGCCGGCCCGGTGGCGCAGATCGCTCGCGGTGTCGACGTGGCTCGGGCCGAGGTCTCGGAGACCGACGCCGCCATCGTCTGGCC
>DASSPM010000031.1:0-5066 GCA_035699625.1 Candidatus Limnocylindrales bacterium
CCGCCACGAGGCCCGCCACGGTGGCGGCGGCGGACGACCCGAGGCCCCGCCCGAGGGGGATCTCGTTGTGCATCGTGACCCGCCAGCCGAGCTCGGGCGGCACGGCGCCCAGGGCCCAGCGCAGGCCCGTGTCCAGGGCGATGGTGAAGCGGTTGTCCGGGGTGGCGCCCAGGATGCCTGCGCCCTCGCCCTCGACGACGAGCTCGAGTCCCGGCCGGTCGAGGACCTCGACGCTGACCCGGTCCTTCATGTCGAGCGCCAGGGCAAGTGCGTCGTAGCCGGCGCCCAGGTTGGCCGACGTGGCCGGGACGTCGACCACGACCCGCCGGTGGGTGAGCCCGCCCGGCGGCGCCGGCGGGGGACGTCGTCGCCGGCGAGGGCTCGGCGAGGCCGGCGGCGCGGCGGAGGCCTCTGTGGAGGGCTCGGCGGCAGCCTCGGCGGTCGGTCGCCCGGCGGCCGGCTGGTCGGCAGCTGGCTGATCGGCAGCCGGTCGATCGGCAGCCGGCTGGTCGGTCTGGAGCTTGCGGGGCCGCCTGCGGCTCACCATCCCAGCGCCTCGGCGACGCCCTCGACCGTAGCCGGAGCGGAGCGCGGCGCCTCGACCGTGGTCATGGCAGTGTCCGGGTCCTTCAGGCCGTGACCGGTCAGCACGCAGACGATCGTGCCGCCCGGATCGATGGCGCCCTCGGCGACCAGCTTGCGCACGCCGGCCACGCTGGCCGCGCTGGCCGGCTCGCAGAAGACGCCCTCGTGGCGGGCCAGGTCGCGGTAGGCGTCCAGGATCTCCTCGTCGCTGACGGCCTCGATGCGCCCGCCCGACTCGTCGCGCGCGCGCAGCGCGCCCTCCCGGCTGGCCGGGTCGCCGATGCGGATGGCGGTGGCGATCGTCTCCGGCCGCTCCACGGGCTGGCCGTGCACCAGGGGCGCCGCGCCAGCTGCCTGGAAGCCGAGCATCACCGGACGCGTCTCCACCAGGCCGGCGTTGCGGTACTCGCTGAAGCCCTTCCAGTAGGCGGTGATGTTGCCCGCGTTGCCGAC
Organism: Candidatus Limnocylindrales bacterium; assembly: GCA_035699625.1. Lineage (GTDB taxonomy): Bacteria > Chloroflexota > Limnocylindria > Limnocylindrales > CSP1-4 > DASSPM01. The sequence continues at coordinate 1,039 of DASSPM010000031.1, forward strand.
GGGGATGGCCAGGTAGTCGGGCGCGCCGCCGAGGTCGTCGATGACCTCGAAGGCGGCCGTCTTCTGGCCGCTGATGCGGTCGGGATTGACCGAGTTGACCAGGGTCATCGGGTGGCCCAGCTGCTCGCCCCGCTGCGACAGCTCGCGCACCACCCGCAGCGCCGCGTCGAAGTCGCCTTCGACGGCCACCACGCGGGCACCCGCCACCTGGGCCTGGAGGAGCTTGCCGGCGGCCACCCGACCGGCCGGCAGGACGACCACGACCTCCAGCCCGGCCGCCGCGCCGTAGGCCGCCGCCGAGGCCGAGGTGTTGCCGGTCGAGGCGCAGACGAGCGCCCTGGCCCCACGCTCGAGCGCCTTGGCCACGGCCAGCACCATGCCGCGGTCCTTGAACGAACCGGTCGGGTTCGTGCCCTCCAGCTTCAGGAAGAGCTCCGGGCAGCCGATGCTCCGGCCCAGTGTGCGCGCGTGCACCAGTGGCGTGTACCCCTCGCCCAGCGAGAGCGGCGGCGTGCGCTCGGTGATGGGCAGGAAGGCCTCATAGCGATGCAGCAGGCGCGGCCGGGCGCCGCTCGTGGCGTGCTGCTGCCGCAGGTGGCGCAGCACGTCGCTCATGCGCACGCGCTCAGCTCCCCGCCCGTGGCATGCCTCACTCCTCCTCGAGGACCGGGAAGAGCGTGGTCGTGGGGGACAGGCCGCGCTCGCGCAGCTCGGCGCGCAGCTCGGCCAGGCCCATCGGCTCCGTGACCGAGCCGGACCCGTCGGGCTCGACATGGAACCAGCGCCCGGCGGCCTCGAGGCCGTCGGTCGTCGCGCCGGAAGGCGTCGCTGCTGACAGTCCGGCCCACGTCGCGCCGGCGCCCCGCGCCAGGGCCAGCAGGTCGCCCAGGACCGCGCTGCTCGTCGGTGCGCCGCCCGCGCCCGGGCCGGAGAAGGTGACGGTGCCCACCGGCTCGCCGCTCAGCTGCACGATGTTGGTCACGCCGTCGGTGCGCCCGAGCGCCGAGTCCGCCTCGACCGCGCTGGGCACGACCGAGGCACTGAAGCGCCCGTCGACGAGGGCCGCGTGGGCGACCAGCTTGAGCTCCAGACCAAGTCCACCCGCGGCCTGCATCTCTTCGCCGGTGATGCCCGTGATGCCGGCCGGCGCATCACCCTCGAGCGCCGGCGCGGCGCGCCGGATGGCAGCCACGTCCGGCCAGGCGCCGAAGGCGAGGCGGGCCAGCAGAGCCAGCTTGTCGGCCGCGTCGCGGCCCTCCACGTCGCCCGACGGGTCGGCCTCGGCATAGCCGCGCGCCTGCGCGTCGGCCAGCACCGACGCGTAGTCCCAGCCGTCGTCGGCCATGGCCGTGAGCATGAAGTTGGTGGTGCCGTTGACGATGCCCGCCACGCGCGTCCAGCGATTGGCGGCGAGATCGGCGGCCAGCGGCGCCAGCACGGGCACGGCGCCGGCCACGGCGGCCTCGAAACGCAGCGGCGCGCCGTGCTCCCGCGCCAGCGACTCCAGCTCCGCCCCACGGCGGGCGAGCAGCGCCTTGTTGGCGGTGACCACGCCGCGACCTTCTCGCAGCGCGGCAGCCTGCAACTCCCCGGCCGGGTCGAGGCCGCCCAGGAGCTCGACCAGCACGTCGGCGTCGGCACGCGATGCCAGCGCGGACAGGTCGTTGGAGCGCGCCACGCCCGACGGCAGGCGCACGCCGCGATCGCGCTCGGGCTCGCGCACGCCGACGGCGACCAGCCGCAGTTCGCGTCCGCCGGCGGCCCGGGCCAGCTCCTCGCCGCGCTCGACCAGCGCGCGCGCCACTTCGCGCCCCACCGTGCCCAGCCCGAGCAGGACGACGCGCAGCGGCTCGGCGGTGACGGGTCGGCCTGGCATCGCCCCGATTGTAGGCGGGCCGAGTCTCTAGCAGGGATCCTCGCCCTGCGGCCAGGGATCGGCGTCCAGGTCCACCGTGCCGTCGGGCCCCACCACCACGCTTCGGGTGGGCGGCGTGGGTCGGGGGCTCGGCGCCTCGATGGTGAAGGACCCGCTGTCGGTCGGTCCGACCACCCAGACGGTATGGCGAACGCCGACCTCGAATCCGCGCGCTGTCGCGGTGCACGGCGCCACGGCCTCGGACTCCCGTCCGGCAAACAGCGCGTCACCCTGCCAGGTCAGACACCGGAGAGCCTGAGCGATTCACGACTTCGACCACGTAGCCGATCCGTGGTGAACCGCAGCTCACCGACGCGACCATGGCGATGATGGCGACGGCCCCGATGGCGGGCGCCGGGGACGAGGGGGCGCGATGCTTCATTGCGGCGCGCTAACAGGCATGGACCCGCCCGGCAGGGGTGGTCCCCTGGATTCGAATGGGATTCGCACCTCCAGCGTAGCGGGCGGTGAGCCACGCCCGCGGCACGTGGCGAGGGCACCATCGGCGCGGCTCCCCGCACGGAGCCACCCGTCGGGACGCCCCGGGGGCCCTCCCTGCCCCGCTCCGGCGGCTTGTGGACGCCGTTGCCGGCGCGGTGAGAATCCCCGTCGAATCGAAGCCATCGCCACCGGGGTCGACGCCAGCTGGGTCGGGGTCGATGGCTGCTGGTTCGGGAGGGACGCCCGCCTGGCCGAGTTTCGAGATCGACGGCCGTGGACCACCCACCGCCCGCTGCTAGACTCCGCCGCCATGAGCGAGACGGCGCGGGCGCGGGTCTTCAGCGGCGTGCAGCCGTCGGGGCTGCCCCACGTGGGCAACTACCTGGGCGCCTTCCGCAACTACATCGCGATGCAGGAGACGCACGACGCGATCTACTGCATCGTCGACTACCACGCGCTGACCAGCACCCACGACGCCGAACTGATCCGGCGCAACACGCACGAGATGGCGCTGGGCCTGCTCGCCCTCGGCCTCGACCCCGAGCGAGCCGTCCTCTTCCGCCAGTCGGACCGCCCCGAGCACGTCGAGTTGGCCTGGCTCTTCGCCACGGTCACGCCCGTCAGCTGGGTGGAGCGGACGCCCTCCTTCAAGGAGAAGAAGCGCAGCCAACCGCACGACGTCAACCACGCCCTGCTCACCTATCCCGTGCTGCAGGCGGCCGACATCGCCATCTACCAGGCGCGCTTCGTACCCGTGGGCAAGGACCAGGCGGCGCACCTCGAGCTGGCGCGCGAGATCGTGCGCGCCTGGAACGGCCGCTACGGCGAGTACTTCCCGGAGCCCGAGGCGGTCTTCACCGACTCGCCCATCGTCAAGGGCACCGACGGCGAGCAGAAGATGTCCAAGTCACTGGGCAACGTCATCGAGATCTTCGCGCCCGAGGCGGAGATCCGGCGCCAGGTCATGAGCATGGTCACCGACACGCAGCGCATCTACCGCAGCCAGCCGGGCCGGCCCGAGGTCTGCAACGTCTGCCAGCTCCATCGCTTCTTCACGGCCGACTTCGAGAGCGTCTGGGAGGGCGAGCGCAGCGCGCGCACCGGCTGCGTGGACACCAAGAAGCTGCTCGCCGACCACATGCTCGACTTCTTCCGCGAGGCGCGCGAGCGGCGCGCCGAGCTGGCTGCCAGGCCGGGCTACGTGGAGGAGGTGCTGCGCGCCGGCGCGGCGCGCCTGGAGCCGCTGGCCCGCGAAACCCTGCGCGAGTGCCACGAGCGAATGGGCCTCGGGCCCATCGCCATGCCGAGTCAGGCACCCGGGAGGAAGGACGATGGAGCCCGATAGCGCGGCGCGACCGAGCCACTGGCAGGCGGCGCCGCCCGCCCCGGAGGCCCCGCCCGGCTGGCGCTATGCCGGCTTCTGGATCCGCTTGGCGGCCTACCTCATCGACTCGGTCGTGCTCGGCGCCATCTTCGGCGCCAGCGTCGTCGCGGACATGCTCCTGCCGCTGCGGGGACCCGCGGGCCCGCTCTTCGCGCTGGCCTCTCTCGTCTACCTGCTCTACCTGCCGGTCCTCTGGTGGCGCGGCCAGACCGTCGGCATGCGCCTGCTCGGCCTCCACCTCGTGCGCGCCGACGGCAACGGACGCCTCAGCCTCGGGCGCGCCTTCCT
>DASSPM010000032.1:0-7056 GCA_035699625.1 Candidatus Limnocylindrales bacterium
CCGCCAGCCCGAAGGCCGCTTCCCCGACGCCGAGGTGAGCCTGCTGGAACGTGAGGTCACCGACGCGGACATCGCCTTCGTCATCGATCACATCGGATCGTTCGGGGATGACAACCGCGCCGGCATCGAGCGGACGCTCCACCGGATCAGCGCCATCCGCAACCGCAGCGGCAAGGTGGTCGGGCTGACGGCGCGCATCGGGCGTGCGGTCTTCGGGACGATCGAGATCATCGAGGACCTCGTCGAGTCCGGCAAGTCGGTGCTGATCATGGGCCGGCCGGGCATCGGCAAGACGACGATGCTCCGCGAGGCGGCGCGCGTCCTGGCCGACCAGCTGGACAAGCGGGTCGTGGTCGTCGACACCTCCAACGAGATCGCCGGCGACGGCGACATCCCCCACCCGGGCATCGGCCGGGCACGGCGCATGCAGGTGCCCACGCCTGCACAGCAGCACGGCGTGATGATCGAGGCGGTCGAGAACCACATGCCCGAGGTCATCGTCATCGACGAGATCGGCACGGAGCTCGAGGCGGCCGCTGCGCGCACCATCGCCGAACGCGGCGTGCAGCTCATCGGCACGGCGCACGGCAACAACCTCGACAACCTGATGCTCAACCCGACGCTGTCCGACCTGATCGGCGGCATCCAGAGCGTCACCCTGGGCGACGAGGAGGCGCGCCGCCGCCGGACGCAGAAGAGCGTGCTGGAGCGCAAGGCGCCGCCCACCTTCGACGTGGTCGTCGAGATCCAGGACCGCGACCGGGTGATGGTCCACAGCGACGTGGCCGAGACCGTCGACGCGCTGCTGCGGGGTGACCCGGTGGCACCCGAGCTGCGCTGGCGGGACGAGGGCGGCGTGCACCGCTCGCAGTCGCGGCCGCGACCGTCCGCGGCAACGGCGCCCGGCCCTGGGGAGCGCTTCGCCGGACTGGTCGGTACGGGTCCCGCGGGCTGGCGGCCCGAGCCGGGTTGGCGCGGCGGCGACCCTCGCTTCGGCCTGGCCGAGGCGCCCGTCCGGCCCGGCTATCGGCCCGGGGCCAGCGGGGGCTGGCGCGCGGCGCGAGCGCGCGGCCAGACGAGTCGTCGGCAGCCGCCCGGCGAGCCGCTCGAGAGCGAGCCCGGCGAAGGCTTCGGCCCCGCCCAGGTGCCCATCCCGGGCGTGCCCTTCGTGGCCGGCGAGATCGCCGACCGTGGCCCGCTGGAGCGCGGCTCCATGCCGCTGCCCGAGCCGCGAGCACGCGAGGCCCGGGAGCTGGACCGCCAGCGCGAGTGGCGCCAGTCGGCGGCACGCGCGCTGCAGTCGATGCGTGCCGAGGAGGGCGTGGCGCCGGTGCCCACCGACGAGTCGGACGAGGGGCCCCTCGACGAGGACGAGCGCGGTGGCGATGGCGCTCCCGCCGGGCGGCAGGGAGGCAACGGCTACGACCGGCTGGGCGCGACGGCGCCGGACGGCTTCGCCACGGCCCTGCCGACCATCCGGGTGCTGCCCTTCGGCGTCAGCCGCAAGCGGCTCGAGCAGGCCGTGCGCGAGCTGCAGCTACCGGTCGTCGTGGCGCGCGAGCTCGACGAGGCGGACATCGTCATGACGCTCAAGAACTACTACCGCCAGAAGGCGCCGGCGCTGCGCGAGGCGGAGGAGCGGGCGCTGCCCATCTACGTGCTCAAGTCGAACACGATCATGCAGATGGAGGCCTGCCTCACCTCGCTTTACTCGATCGAGGTCGATCCACGCGAGGCGGCCATGCGCGAGACGGAGGAGGCCATCGGCCTGGTGATGCGAGAGGCCAAGCCGATCGAGCTCTCCCCGCAGAACGCGTACGTGCGGCGCTTGCAGCACCAGATGGCCGAGCGGGCCAACCTCGTCTCGCGTTCGCGCGGACGCGAGCCGTTCCGCCGCGTGCGCCTCTACCCCGACAAGGTCCGCGCCTGGCGCTGAACGCTGGCGGCCCGGGCGGCGCGGCCGATCGCTCCGGGACGCGCCGTGGGCGCCCGCAGGCGTGGCGCTAGACTTCGGCCGATGGAGGATGGGGCGACCCGGCGCGGCGTGTTCATCACGCTCGAGGGCCCGGATGGAGCCGGCAAGAGCCTGCACACCGAGCGCCTGGCGACTGCGCTGCGCGAGCGGGGACAGCCCCTGCTCGTCGCGCGTGAGCCCGGTGGCACCCCCCTCGGCGAGGCCATCCGGCGCGTCGTGCTGGAGGGCGACACCGGCCGCCACGAGCCGCTGGCCGATGCGCTCCTCTTCAACGCGGCGCGCGCGCAGCACGTGCGCGATGTGCTGCGACCGTCACTCGAACGGGGCGAGACGGTGGTCTGCGACCGGTTCGCGGACTCGACCCTCGCCTACCAGGGCTACGGCGGCGGGGTCGACCTCGACCTGCTGCGACGGCTGCAAGGCTGGACGACGGGCGACCTGCGGCCTGACCTGACCATCCTGCTCGACCTGCCCGTGGAGGTGGGGCTGGCGCGCCGCTCGGCGGGGCCCGCATCCGGGCGGACCCGCTTCGAGGACGCGGCGCGCTTCGATCGGGCCTTCCACGAGCGTGTCCGGGCCGGCTTCTTGGAGCTGGCCGCGTCGGAGCCGGAGCGCTGGCGCGTGGTGGACGCTGCGCGCGACCCGGAAGTCGTGGCGGCGGCCGTGCTCGAGGCCGCGCTCGGGCTGCTCGACGACACGCCGGGTGAACCGGCCCCGCCGCCCGTGCGCATCACCGGATGAGCCGCCAGCCGAGGCCAGGGCCCGGCTCCGAGACGCCTGCACCCGAGCCGGCGGACGCCGACCTGCTGGCGATGGCGGCGGCCCATGATGCGACCGCCCTGACGAGGTTGTACGAGCGCTACCGGACCGTGGCCTATTCGCTGGCCCTCCGCATCACCGGCGACGCCGGGCTGGCGGAGGATGTCATCCAGGAGGCGTTCCTCGGCGTCTGGCGCAACGCCGGACGCTACGCGGCAGCGCGTGGCAGCGTGCGCACCTGGCTCATGGCCATCGTCCACCACCGGGCCATCGACGCGCTACGCCGCCGGCGCCCCGCGGACGAGCTGCCCGACGTGGAGATGCCGCCGCCCAGCCTGGTGCTGCCCGACATCTGGCCCGAGGTAGCCGGCCGCCTCGACCGCGAGGCCATCCGGGCGGCCATGGACGGCCTTGCCGCGGCGCAGCGCGAGGCCATCGAGCTGGCCTACTTCGGCGGCTTGACGCAACAGGAGATCGCCGCCCGGACCGGCGCGCCGCTGGGCACGGTCAAGAGCCGGGTGCGCCTGGGGCTGCTCTCGCTGCGCGGCGCGCTGACAGGCGAGCCGGGTCCGACCACCGATGACGGCGCAGAAGAGGAGTCGGGTCCATGAGCGGACCCGGACGCCTCAACTGCGTGGACGCGGCCGAGCGCGCCGCCCTCTACGTGCTGGGCGCTCTCGAGCCATCCGAGATGGCCGCCGTGCGCCAGCACCTGGCCGAGTGCCCGGAGCCGCATGCGGAGTTCGCCGCGCTCGGTGGCGTCGTGCCCTACCTCGCCGAGCTGCCGGAGGCGGTGGAGCCGCCGGCCTCCCTGGACGATCGCGTGGCCGCTGCCGTGGAGGCGGATGTGCGGGCTCGCCAGCGCGACGAGTCGGCCGCCGAGCGGCTCGTCTCGCGCATGGGCGAGGCGCGCCCGGCAGCGCTCTCGACCCCCGTCGAGCCGGCCCCGCCGCCACAGGCGCCGGCGCCCCTCAGCGCGCCTTCCCGCACGCTCCTGCGACGCTGGCGGCCGCTGCTCGAGTTTGCCGCCGTGCTCGTCATCGGCGCGCTGCTGGGCTGGAACCTGGTGCTCCAGGGCCAGCTGGGCGAGGCCGGCCGGCGGAGTGCCGAGCTGCGCGAGGCGGCCGAGGCACTGGCCCACCCGAACGCGGTCATCGCCCGCATCGCCGGCACCGCGGCGGCGCCCGGCGTGAGCGGCTTCGCCGTGCTGCGCGGCAGCGGCGATGCGACGCGCGCGGTGGTCGTCGTGAGCGGCCTGCCGGCGGCCCCGGCGGGCAAGACCTACGAGGCGTGGTACGTGCGCGGCGAAACGGCCGTGCCGGCCGGGCTGGTCAGCGTCGGCGGCGATGGGCTGATCGTGGCCAGTCTGCCCGACGGTCCGCCGCCGGATGCCGTGGCGCTGAGCCTCGAGGACCTGCCCGGGACGCAGGTGCCGACGAAGGTCGTGGCCCTCGGCAAGGTCGGTTCGTAGGGACCGACCGCGCGCTGACCGGCGCGAAGGCGTCGGCCTCAGCCCTCGCGAGCGGTGAGCGAGCCCGGCCCCTGGAGCTTGGCGGCGCGCAGGGCATCCTCGGCCGCGCCCAGCAGCGCCTCCGAAGTGGTGCCGTCCTCGGGGAAGCGCGCCACGCCGACGCCGAGGGTGATCGTCTCGCCGCCGTCCAGCGGGTCCAGCGCAGCCACCGCATCGATCACCCGCTGCGCGACTGCCCGGCCGGCCGAGCCGGGGGCGAGCACCGCGAACTCGTCGCCGCCGAAGCGGGCCACAGTGTCCACCAGGCGCACCGTGTCGGCCAGCACGGAGGCCACCCGCCGCAGCACGTCGTCCCCGACATCTGCGCCGTGGACCCGGCAGATCTCGGCCAATCCGTCGATGTCGAAGAGCGCGACGCTGATGGACGACCCCTGTCGCACCGAGCGTGCCAGTTCCAACTCCAGCATGCGCTCGAAGGTGCGCCGGTTGGCGAGGCCGGTCAGCGGGTCGGTGTGAGCGAGGCGCTCGAACCAGTCGTGGCGCTCCGCGACGGCGCCCTCCAGGCGCGACGAGCGCACGGCTGTTGCTGCCAGGTCGGCCAGCGCGCCGAGGTCTTCGAGGACCGCGTCGCTGTCCGCAGGCCGCGCCGGGTAGGCGGCCGCCAGCACGCCCTCGACCTGCTCGGTCCCGGTCGCGTCGAGCGTCACCAGGGGCACTGCCGCCAGTACCGACGCGCCGCCCCACGGGCCACCGGGCGCAAGCTCCGTGAACGTCGCTCGGCGCGTGCGCGCCGCGTCGAGCAGCGGCCCGCCGGCTTCCTCCTGCGCGGCGCCAGTCGGCGCCGCCTCCGGGGCATCACCACCCGCGGCGGTCAGGCCGCCCGTGGCGCCGTCCAGCAGGTAGACGGCGGCCGACTCGGCGGCCGTCGCCAGGGCTGCCTGGGCGGCGATGCCGGCGAGGCGCTGGTCGAGGTCGCCGCCTCGGGCCAGCAGCCGCGCTGCCTCGACGAAGGCGCGGCGCACGGCGCTCTCGCCACTGGACACGGCCCCTCCTCCGAACAGTACGGCCTGCACTTGCCAACCGAGCCGGGCGACTCGCGCCGGCATCATACCGCCCGCCCATCTGTTCCCGGACCGGGTGCGAATCGGTGGCTGGGCGGTCTCCGCCGGTGGGCCTCCGCCGTATACTCGACCTGTCGGATCACGCAGCGCGGGCGCCGTGAAACTCGTCGTCGCCATCGTGCATACCGAGGATGCCGGCCCGCTCGTCGACGCCCTCCTGGCGAAGGAGTTCCGCGCGACGCGGCTGCACTCCTCGGGCGGCTTCCTGAAGCAGACCAACACCAGCGTCCTCGTCGGCGTGGAGGATGACCAGGTCGAGCCCGTGCTGGCCATCGTGCGCGCCAACTGCACCTCGCGCACGCAGGTGGTCAACCCCATGCCGCCGATCATGGAGCCGGGCGAGTTCTACATGCCCTATCCCGTGGAGGTCGAGCTTGGCGGGGCGACCGTCTTCGTCCTGCCGGTGGACCGCTTCGAGCGCATCTGACGCGCCGCGGGGCGTGGCGGCCTTAGCCGCCGGCGGCCGGCGGGCTCAGCCGCCGGCGGCCATGCCCTCTGCCACGAACGTGGCGTAGCGCTCCGGATCGACGTTGCCGCCCGAGAGGACGCACACGACGCGGCCTTCCCGGGGCACCTCGGCGGCGTGGAAGAGCCAGGCCGCCAGGGCGGTCGCACCGGACGGTTCGAGCACCAGGCGGGCGTCGCGCGCGGCACGCGCCATGGCGCGCCGGATCTCGACCTCTTCGACCGCGATGATGCCGTCAAGGTAGCGCCGCAGGTGGGCGAACGGCAGCCGCCCGACCTGCGTGGCACGCTGCCCGTCGGCGATGGTGCGCGCCGTCAGCTCCGGGTCCCAGCGCACGATGCGCCCCTCGCGCAGCGAGTCGCGCGCATCGGCGGCGACGGCCGGCTCGACGCCGAAGACGTGCGCGTCGGGCCGCAGCGACTTGACCGCCGTGGCCACGCCGCTCGAGAGTCCGCCGCCGCTGATCTGGACCAATACCGTCAGCGACGGCGGCGGCATCTCCGGCGCGCCCGACGGGATGTCGCCCATGGGTGCGGCGTCGAGCTCCTCGACCTGTTCGACGATCTCCAGGCCGCACGTGCCCTGGCCGGCGATGATGGCCGGGTCATCGTAGGGAGGCACCAGGGTCAGGCCGTCCCGGGCGGCCAGCTCGGCCGCCTTCTCCGCGCGCTCGTCGCTGGATGGGCCGACCACGACCACCTCGGCGCCGTCGGCCCGAACGCGGGCCACCTTCAGCGCCGGTGCGTCCGAGGGCATGACGATGACGGCGCGCACGCCCAGTAGGCGTGCCACGCGCGCCACGGCCTGGGCATGGTTGCCGCTGGAGTGGCTGATGACCCCGGCCGCGCGCTGCTCTGGCGCCAGCTGCGAGATGGCGTTCATGGCGCCGCGGATCTTGAAGGCGCCGATGGGTTGCAGGGACTCGGCCTTCAGCCAGACACGCGGCCGGCCCAGCGGATCCGCGCCGTCCGGGGGTCCGAAGGGCAGCAACGGGCTGCGCAGGGCCACGCCGGCGATACGCTCGGCTGCGCCGCGGATGTCGTCGATGGTCACCAGCTCGGCGGCGGCCTCAGGCGCAGGCTGGATGGCCAGGGGACCGCTGGGTCGGTCGATGGTGGTCATGTCGGTATACTGCCTCCCGACCGCCACCGCCGCAGGAGAGCCGACCGCCCCGTGACGCCGGAAGCGCCGACGAGAGGGAGCCAGGGCCCCGCCGTCGGGCTGCCGTTGCGCCGGAGGCCATCCAAGGTCGACGCCATCCGCC
>DASSPM010000033.1:0-33988 GCA_035699625.1 Candidatus Limnocylindrales bacterium
GCCTGACGAAGTGCGCGCCGCCGCCGCCGGCTACCTCGAGGCCGGCGCCGGCCGGGTCGTGGTCAAGGCGCAGGTACTCGTCGGCGGCCGCGGCAAGGCCGGCGGCGTCAAGCTGGCCGCCACGCCGGATGAGGCGGAACAGGTCGGGCGGGCCATCCTGGGCATGGACATCAAGGGCATCACCGTGCGCACGGTACTGGTCGCCCCGGCGGCCGAGATCGAGCAGGAGTTCTACCTGGGGGCCATCCTCGACCGCGCCAGCCGGCGCATCCTGCTGATGGGCTCGGCCGAGGGCGGCGTGGAGATCGAGGAGGTGGCGCGCGAGCGGCCCGAGGCCATCGTCCGCGTGCATGCCCACCCGCACCTGGGCCTGCTCGACTATCAGGCCCGCCAGCTGGCCTTCGGCATCGGCCTCAAGGCGCATCTGCGCGAGGCCGTGGCCATCGCCCGGGGGCTGGTCGGGACGATGCTGGCCAACGACGCCGACCTGGTCGAGGTCAACCCGCTGGCCATCGTGCGTGAGACGACGCCCGAGGGCGCTGCGCTCCGGCTGCAGTGCCTCGACGCCAAGATCACGCTCGACGACTCGGCCCTCTACCGCCATCCCGAGCTCGAGGCGATGCGCGACCTGGCCGAGGAGGATCCGACCGACGTGGCCGCACGCGAGGAGGGCTTGACCTTCATCAAGCTCGATGGCGACATCGGCTGCATGGTCAACGGCGCCGGCCTGGCCATGACCACCATGGACCTCGTCAAGCGCGCCGGTGGCGAGCCGGCGAACTTCCTCGACATCGGCGGCGGCGCACGCCATGACAAGGTCGCCGCGGCCATGCGCCTCATCCTGAGCGACCCCAACGTGAAGGCCATCCTGGTCAACATCTTCGGCGGCATCACCCGCGGCGACGAGGTGGCGCACGGCCTCATCGAGGCCCGCGGCCTGCAGGCGCGCGACGTGCCCATGGTGGTACGCATCGTCGGCACCAATGCCGAGGAGGCCGCGCGCCTGCTGCGCGATGCGGCCTTCGAGACCGCCACCAGCCTCGACGAGGCCGCCGAGAAGGCCGTTGCTGCGGCGCGCCGGGCCGAGACCGCTCCGGCCGCGCGCCCGTGAGCATCCTCGTCGGGCGCGAGACCCGTCTGCTGGTGCAGGGCATCACCGGCCGCGAGGGCGAGTTCCATGCTCGCCAGATGCAGGAGTACGGCACGCCCCTCGTGGCCGGCGTGACGCCCGGCAAGGGCGGCCAGGTCGCGCTCGACGGGACGGTGCCCGTCTTCGACACCTGCCATGAGGCGGTGCGCGAGACGGGCGCCAACACCAGCGTCATCTACGTGCCGGCGCCGGGCGCCCCCGACGCCATCCTGGAGGCCGTGGGTGCCGGCATCAAGGTCGTCTTCTGCATCACCGAGGGCATCCCCGCGCTCGACATGCTCAGGGTCGTGCCGCTGGTCGAGGCCGCCGGGGCTCGGCTCATCGGCCCCAACTGTCCGGGTGCGACGTCGCCCGGCAAGGCCAAGGTAGGCATCATCCCGGCCTCCATCCACCGCGAGGGCCGGGTCGGCCTGGTCAGCCGCTCGGGCACCCTGACCTACGAGGTGGTGCAGGCCATGACCGACGCGGGCATCGGCCAGTCGACGTGCGTGGGCATCGGCGGCGACCCCATCGTCGGCTCGACCTTCATCGACGTGCTCGGCCTCTTCAAGCGCGACATGGACACGGAGGCCGTGGTGCTCATCGGTGAGATCGGCGGCGACGCCGAAGAGCGCGCCGCAAGCTGGATCGGCGAGCAGCTGCGCGACAAGCCGGTGGTCGCCTTCATCGCCGGGCGCACGGCACCCGAAGGGCGCCGCATGGGCCACGCCGGGGCGATCATCTCCGGCAGCGCCGGTACGGCGGCCGGCAAGGTGGCAGCTCTCGAGGCGGCCGGCATCCGGGTGGCCGAGTCGCCCACGGAGATCCCACGCCTGCTGCGAGAGGCGGGTGTCCGCGCCGCCTGATCCACCGGCCTGAGGCGTCCACCGAGCGGGACCGCGGGCCCCTGGCCTAGGCGACGGGCGGCTCCTCGGCGTAGCCGAGCGCCTGCCAGGACGGCCCGCCGCGAGCCTCGATCAGCTCGACGAGCACACCGTGGCAGCTGCGCGGATGGAGGAACGCCACCGGGCCTTCCGCGCCGCGCCGTGGCACCGTGTCGATCAGCTCGACGCCCTCGATGGCCAGCCGCGTCAGCGTGTCGGCCAGGTGGGGCACCTCGAAGCAGACGTGGTGGAAACCCTCGCCCTTGTTGGCCAGGAAGCGCGCCACCCCGGTCGTCTCGTCGGTCGGCTCGACCAGCTCGACCTTCGATTCGCCCACGGGCAGGAAGGCGATGCGCACACCGTCGCCGGGGATGGGCAGCAGCAGCTCGAGCGCCAGGCCCAGCGTGTCGCGGTAGAAGGCCAGCGCCGCGTCGAGGTCGCGCACCACGACTGCCACGTGATGCACCCGCCCCAGGCGGTGCTGCGAGGCGAAGTCGGCCGGCGTCATACGGTGATCAGCTCACGGTGCTCGCCCCAGGCCACGCGCAGGCGGTCGCTGATCTCGCCCAGCGTGGCGTACGCCTCGACCGCCTCGACGATGGGCGGCAGCAGGTTGCCGCTGCCACGTGCCTCGTCCTCGAGGCGCCGCAGCGCCGCCCCCCACGCGGCCGGGTCCCGCTCGGCGCGAACGCGCTGCACGCGCGCCACCTGCTCGCGCTCCCCGGCGGGGTCGATGCGCTGGAGCGGCGGCGCGCTGACGCGATCGTCCACGAAGCGGTTGACGCCGACGACGATCTTCTCGCCCGCCTCGATGCGCCGCTGCTCCTGGTACGCCGCCTCCTGGATGCGACGCTGCTGGTAGCCCGCCTCGATCGCGGCGAGCGTCCCGCCGAGCCCGGTGATCTCGTCCAGGTAGCCCTGCGCGGCGGCCTCCAGCTCGTTGGTGAGCGTCTCCACGAAGTAGCTCCCGGCCAGCGGGTCGGGGGTCTCGGTCACGCCGGCCTCGTGGGCCAGGATCTGCTGTGTGCGCAGCGCCAGCCGGGCCGACTCCTCGGTCGGCAGCGCCAGGGCCTCGTCGCGCGCGTTGGTGTGCAGGCTCTGGGCGCCGCCGAGCACCGCGGCCAGCGCCTGGATGGTGGTGCGGACCACGTTGTTGTCGACCGACTGGGCGGTCAGGCTGCTGCCCGCGGTCTGCACGTGGAAGCGGCACGTCATCGAACGTTCGTTCGATGCGCCGAAGCGATCCCGCACGATGCGTGCCCACATGCGCCGGGCTGCGCGGAACTTGGCCACCTCCTCGAAGAGTTCGCTCCAGGCGGCGAAGAAGAAGGAGAGACGCCCGGCGAAGGCGTCCACGTCGAGGCCGCGCTCAAGGGCCGCGTCGACGTAGGCGATGGCGTCGGCCAGCGTGAAGGCCAGCTCTTGGGCTGCCGTGGCACCCGCCTCGCGCATGTGGTAGCCGCTGATGGAGATGGTGTTCCAGCGGGGCATCTCGCGTGCGCAGAACTCGAAGACGTCGGTCACCAGGCGCATCGAGGGACCGGTCGGGTAGATGTAGGTGCCGCGCGCGATGTACTCCTTGAGGATGTCGTTCTGGACCGTGCCCGAGAGGCGGGCGCGCGGGATGCCCTGGCGGTCCGCCGCACCGACGTAGAAGGCGAGCAGGATGGCCGCCGTGGCATTGATCGTCATCGAGGTGCTGATCTCGCCCAGGGGCAGGCCGTCGAGCAGGACCTCCATGTCGGCCAGCGAGGAGATGGGCACGCCGACCCGGCCCACCTCCCCTGCTGCCTGCGGTGCGTCCGAGTCGTAGCCCATCTGCGTCGGCAGGTCGAAGGCCACCGACAGGCCCGTCTGGCCGTGCTCCAGCAGGTAGCGGAAGCGGCGATTGGTCTCGGCGGCCGTGGCGAAGCCAGCGTATTGGCGCATCGTCCAGAGGCGGCCGCGGTACATCGTCGGCTGGACGCCGCGCGTGAACGGGTACTCGCCGGGGCGGCCCAGCTGCTGTTCCTCGTCCAGGTCTGCCGTGTCGGCCGGTGTGTAGAGGTCACGCACCTCGATGCCCGAGGTCGTCTCGAAGACCGGCAACCGCTCCGGATGCTCGGCCACGGCCCGGGCGCGGGTCGTGGCGCGCCAGCGCTCGCGCCCGGGGTCCCGCTCGCTTCCGCGCTGCGTCACTCCATCACCACCAGCTCGTCGCCCAGCTCGACCCGGTCGCCCGACGCGACGGCGACCCGCTCGATGGTACCCGCCCGCGGAGCCCGCACCTCGTTCTCCATCTTCATGGCCTCGATCGAGAGGAGCGCCTGGCCGGTCGCCACCGCATCGCCGACGGCGACGTGGACGGTCACGATGCGCCCTGGGATCTGGGCGCGCACGGTGGCCGTGGCGTGCGGCCGGTGCTCGGCGCTGGCCCGACGCGCCCGGTCGCGCAGGTCGGCCAGGCGTGCCGGCTCGGCGGCCACCTCGAAGCGCCAACCGTCGACCACCACCTCGAAGCGGCGCCGCCCTTCGACCCGGTCGATGGCCGAGACCGGCAGCGGCCGGAGCAGCCGGCCGGGCGCAGGCTCCGCAGGCGGGCCGGCCTCGGCCACATCGAGCTCGATCACCAGCGGCTCCGCGCCTTCCACCGTCAGGCGCAGCCGCTCGCCGGCGAGGTAGCTCAGCGGGGCCATCGCGCCGTCGCCTCGAGGCGTCCCTGCTCGCGCCAACCCGATGTGCGGCCGGCCCCGGCGTCCTCCGGCCCGCGCCCGTCGTGCGCCGGCTGGCCGGCCTGGGACGCGGGCACGGCTTTGCGGGCGTGCGACCCGGTCCTGGCCGCGGCCGCCAGCATGGCCGCCTCGCGCGCCGCCGTGGCGCGTGCCTCCGCGGGTTGCCAGTGGCGGGCCACGAAGTCGGTCGCCAGTTCCGCGCCGACGAACGCCGCGTGCCCGGCCAGCCAGCGGTGGAAGGGCAGCGTGGTCTGGATGCCAGCGACACGCAGTTCGTCGAGCGCCCGCCGCAGACGATCGAGCGCGGCCGGTCGATCCTCGGCCACGACCAGCAGCTTCGCCAGCAGCGGGTCGTAGTCGCCGCTGACGCGGCTGCCCGCTTCGACGCCGGCATCGACACGCACACCGGGGCCACCTGGCTCATGCCACTCGGTGATGGTGCCCGGCACGGGCGCGAAGTCGCGGGCCGGGTCCTCGGCCCCGATGCGCACCTCGATGGCATGGCGCTCGGGCGTGGCCGCCCGCTCGGCTGCGGCCAGCACGGCCGGCGAAAGGGGTTCGCCGGCCGCGACACGGAGCTGCTCCTGGACGAGGTCGAGGCCGGTCACCAATTCGGTCACCCCATGCTCGACCTGGAGCCGGGCGTTGACTTCGAGGAAGTAGGGCTCCCCTTCGGGCGTCCAGAGGAACTCCGCCGTGGCCGCGTTGACCAGCCCGACCTCGCGGGCGACGGCCACGGCCAGCCGGTGCAGGGCCCGCCGCTGGGCCTCGCTGAGACCCGGTGCCGGCGCCTCCTCGACCAGCTTCTGGTGGCGCCGCTGGACCGAGCAATCCCGCTCGCCCAGGGCCACCACGCTGCCAGCGGTGTCGCCCAGCAGCTGGACCTCGACGTGGCGCGCCCCGCTCACCAAGCGCTCCAGGTAGACCGCCCCGTCACCGAAGGCGGCGGCAGCCTCGTGGGCGGCTGCGGCGAGGGCGGCCGGCAGCTCCGAGGGCGATTCGACGCGGCGCATCCCGCGCCCCCCTCCCCCGGCGGCGGCCTTGACCAGGAGCGGCCAGCCGATGCGCTCCGCCTCGGCCAGCAACCCGTCGACCGCCGCGGCCTCGACCGGAGCCGGCTCGAGGGTGCCCGGCACGACCGGCACGCCGGCACGGGCGGCGGCGCGGCGGGCCGCCAGCTTGTCGCCCAGCCCCGCCAGCGTCTCGGGCGACGGCCCGACGAAGACCAGGCCGGCGGCGCGACAGGCCTCTGCGAAGGCGGCTCGCTCCGAGAGGAAGCCATAGCCCGGATGGACGGCCTCGGCACCACTCCGGAGGGCCGCCTCGACGATCACCTCTGCCCGCAGGTAGCTCTCCACCGGCGAGGCCGGGCCGATGCGCACCGCGGCATCGGCGGCGCGCACGAAGGGCGCCCCGGCATCCGCGTCGCTGTGGACCGCCACGGCCTCGCAGCCCAGCTCGTGGCAAGCACGGATGATGCGCAGGGCGATCTCGCCCCGGTTGGCCACCAGCACGCGTCGGAAGGGCGGCCGCCGGCTCTCGGCGGCCGCGACGCGCAGGGCCGCCGGAGGGCGGTTCACGCGGGCATGCCCCGGATGCCGACCGGCGAGAGCCGGTGCAGCCGCTCGGCGGCCGCCTCGAGCGTCTCGAGCCGCGTGGGGAAGGCGAAGCGGATCTTGGAGCGGCCGAGCTCCGGGCGCGAGTAGAAGGACGACCCGGGCACCGCGGCCACGCCCGGTGCCTCGACCAGGCGGCGCGCGAAGGTCACGTCGTCCTCATCGCTGAGAGCGCTGAAATCGGTCATCACGTAGTAGGCCCCGTGCGGCTCGAAGACGCGGAAGCCGGCCGACTCGAGCGCCGGCACGAGCGCGGCGCGCCGCTCGCGGTAGCCGGCCAGGAGCGCCTGGTAGTAGCCGTCGGGCAGGGAGAGCGCCACGGCGCCGGCGGCCTGCAGCGGCGCCGCCGCGCCCACGGTCAGGAAGTCGTGCACCTTGCGGATGCCCGCCGTCAGCCCGGGTGGGGCGATGACCCAGCCGACCCGCCAGCCGGTGACCGAGTAGGTCTTGGAGAGCGAGTTGATGGCCACCGTCCGCTCGGCCATGCCGGGCAGCGTGGCCAGCGGGATGTGCTCCCCCTCGTAGACCATGTGCTCGTAGATCTCGTCGGTGAAGGCGACCGCGTCGTGGCGCTGGCAGAGCTCGGCGATGAGCTCGAGCTCCGCGCGCGTGAAGACCTTGCCGGTCGGGTTGTGCGGCGAGGTCAGCACGACCCCCCGGGTGCGCGGCCCGAAGGCAGCCCGCAGCTCCGCTTCGTCGATGGTCCAGTCTGGCTCGTGCAGTGTGACGTAGCGCGGCACAGCGCCGGAGAGGATGGCGTCTGGGCCGTAGTTCTCGTAGAACGGCTCGAAGACGACCACCTCGTCGCCCGGGTCGAGGATGGCCAGCATGGCCGCGATCATGCCCTCGGTGGCGCCGCAGGTGACGGTCAGCATCGTCTCCGGGTCGACCTGCCAGTCCGGGTAGAAGCGGCTCGTCTTGGCGGCGATGGCGGCGCGGAAGTCCGGCGCGCCCCAGGTCACGGCGTACTGGTTGACGTCGTCCCGGATGGCGGCACAGGCGGCCTCCTTCAGCTCGTCGGGACAGGCGAAGTCGGGGAAACCCTGGGCAAGGTTGACGGCGCCGTGGCGCATGGCCAGGCGGGTCATGTCGCGGATGACGGACTCGCCGAAGGTCTCCGCCTTGGCAGCGATACGGGGCATGGGCAACCTCCCGGGGCCGACAGGGTTCGGGCCAGTCTAGCCCGGCAGGGAACGGCGCGACATCCGCGTCGTCCGCTTCGCCGGCGATGCCCACGATCCGGACGCGGCGCACCCACGACGGAAGGCCACGGGCCCACCCGCGGCGGCGCCGCGCCGGGCGACTGTCTTTGCGCAAAGACAGTCGCCGACTCGACCGAGGTCGCGCCTCGCCGGTGGTCGGCGGGCGCACGGAGACGCTAGAGCGGGATGTTGCCGTGCTTCTTGGCCGGGTTGCGCTCGCGCTTGTCGGCCAGCATCTCCAGCGCGGCGATGACCCGCGGGCGCGTCTCCGACGGCTCGATGACGTCGTCGACATAGCCGCGTGCGGCAGCGATGTACGGATTCGCGAAACGCTCCTCGTATTCCGCCGCCAGCTGGCGCCGCTCCGTGTCCGGATCGGCGGCCTGCGCGATGCGCTCGCGAAAGATGATGTTGACGGCGCCCTCGATACCCATGACTGCGATCTGCGCCGTCGGCCAGGCGAGGTTGACATCGCCTCGGATGTGCTTGCTGGACATGACGTCGTAGGCGCCGCCGTAGGCCTTGCGCGTGATGACGCTGATCTTGGGTACGGTGGCCTCAGCGTAGGCGAAGAGCAGCTTCGCGCCGTGGCGGATGATGCCGCCGTGCTCCTGCGCCACGCCGGGCAGGAAACCCGGCACGTCGACCAAGGTCAGCAGCGGCACGTTGAAGCAGTCGCACATGCGCACGAAGCGCGCTGCCTTGTCCGAGGCGTCGATGTCGAGCGCGCCGGCAAGTACCGACGGCTGCTGCGCCACGATGCCCACGCTGCGACCAGCGAGGCGCGCGAAGCCGATGAGGATGTTGCCCGCCCAACCGGGCTGCAACTCGAGGAACTCGCCGTCATCGACGACGTGCCGGATGACCTCGTACATGTCGTAGGCGCGCGTGGGCTCGTCGGGCACCAGCTCGTCCAGCGCGGCTTCGCGCCGGTCGGGCGGGTCGTCGCTCGGCAGGCGTGGCGGCTCCGAGAGATTGTTCTGCGGCAGATAGCCCAGGATGCGCCGCGCCGTCGCCAGCGCCGCGGCCTCGTCGGGTGCGGCCAGGTGCGCCACACCGCTGAGGGTGGTGTGTGTCGTCGCTCCGCCCAGTCGCTCGCGGTCGACGTCCTCGTGCGTCACCGCGCGCACGACATCCGGCCCGGTCACGAACATGTAGCTGGTCCCCTCGACCATGATGGTCACATCGGTGATGGCCGGCGAGTAGACGGCGCCGCCAGCGCAAGGCCCCATGACCAGCGAGATCTGCGGCACGACGCCGGAGGCCAGCGTGTTGCGCAGGAAGATGTCCGCGTACCCGCCCAGTGAGACGACGCCCTCCTGGATGCGGGCGCCGCCGGAATCGTTGAGCCCGATGATGGGCGCGCCGACCTTCATGGCCAGATCCATCACCTTGCAGATCTTCTCGGCGTGCGCCTCGGAGAGCGAGCCGCCGAAGACCGTGAAGTCCTGGCTGAAGACGAAGACGAGTCGGCCGTCGATCATGCCGTGGCCGGTGACGACACCATCGCCCAGGTAGACCTGCGCATCGAGCCCGAAGTCGGAGGCACGATGCGTGACGAACGGATCGGTCTCCACGAACGAGCCGGCGTCGAGCAGCAGTTCCAGGCGCTCGCGCGCCGTGAGTTTGCCGCGCTCATGTTGCTGCTCGATGCGTGCCGTGCCGCCGCCGAGGAGAGATTCGGCGCGCAGCGCGCGGAGCCGCTCGATGCGCTCGCGGTTGGTCGTCACCCGTGGGATCCTCCTGCTGGCGCGCTCCGGATCGCGCCGTATCCTAGCAGCGGCCCCGGCTCGGACCGCGTCTCGATGTCCACGGCTCGACGGCTGATATCCACAGGAACGGTGAACAAGTCGACATTCCTGTGGATAACCGGGTAGGCCGTGCACCGGCGGCTGGGGTAGATTCGCGACGCCCCACCCACCACGCAGCATGAGGTGAAGCCGACGTGGCCAATGTCATCGCGATCGCCAACCAGAAGGGTGGCGTCGGCAAGACGACCACGGCCATCAACCTGGCGGGGGCGCTCGCGGAGCAGGGCCACCGGGTGCTCTGCGTCGACATGGATGCGCAGGCCAACCTGACCGTCGGACTGGGCATCAACCTGGGCACGGTCGAACGCTCCATGGCCGACGTGCTGGCCGAGCCGCGCGCCACGCTGCAAGAAGTGGTCATCCCGACGCAGACGATGGGCATCGACGTGGCGCCGTCGACGCTCGAGCTGGCCTCGACCGAGGTCGAGATGTTCACCACCATCGGCCGCGAACACGCGCTGCGGGAGGCGCTCGTGCCCTGGGCGTCCACTGAGTACGACTACGTGCTCATCGACTGCCCACCCACCCTGGGCCTGCTGACCATCAACGGCCTCGTCGCTGCCAACAGCGTGATCATCCCCGTCCAGACGCAGTACTACGCGCTGAAGGGTCTGACCGCGCTGGTCAAGGTCATCAACCAGATCCGCGCCAAGGGATTGAATCGCGATCTGCGCGTGCTGGGACTCCTGCCCACCTTCTACGACTCGCGCACGATCCTGGGCCGGGAGATGCTCGACGAGCTGCGCGAGCTGGGCGACCACCACGTCTTCAAATCGATCATCAAGCAGACCGTTCGCCTCGGCGAGGCACCGCTTGCGGGCCGGCCGGTGACGGCCTATGCCACCAGCTCGGAAGCGGCGCGCTCGTTCCGCGAGCTCGCCCGGGAGGTGATCGACCTTGGCTAGGCCTGACTTCCGCGGCACGGCCGCGCGTCGCCTCTCGGAAGAGCGCGAACTCTCGCCCTCGATCATCAGCCTTCTGTCGCCCGAGGGCACGCCCAAGAGCGGCAGCGTGCGCCAGATCCCGCTCGACCGCATCGAGGCCAACCCCGAGCAGCCTCGCCTTTCGTTCGACCCCGAGACGCTCAACGAGTTGGCGGCATCGATGCGCGAGCACGGCGTTCTCCAGCCGGTGCTCGTCCGCCCGCTCGAAGGTGGCCGCTACCAGCTCATCGCGGGCGAGCGCCGCTGGCGCGCCGCGCACATCGCCGGCCTGACGACCATCCCGGCCATGATCGAGGAGATCGACGACGACACGGCCCTCGAGATCGCCATCATCGAGAACCTCCAGCGCGAGGACCTGTCGCCGATCGACGAAGCGCTGATGTACGAGCGCATGACCACCGAGCACGGCTACAGCCTGCGCAAGCTGGCCCAGAAACTGGGCAAGGACAAGGGCTACATCGAGAACCGGCTGCGGCTGGCCGATGCGCCGGCAGAGATCAAGCAGTTGGTGTCTTTGCGCAAAGACACCCTCTCGCACGCCTACGAGCTGCTCAAGGTCGGCGACGAGCGGAAGCGTCGCAAGCTGGCCGAACAGGTGGCCCGCGGCGAGCTGAGCCTGGTCAAGCTGCGCGAGAAGATCGAGGGCCGGCCGCGGCGCCAGCGCGTCGACGAGGACGAACCGGCAACCGCGGACGTCGAGGACGACGCCGCGGCCGCGAGCGACGAGGAGGACGCCCTCAGCGCCTGGACCGGCGTCCGGCGCGGGCCCATCGGCGACGACTCGCTCGTGGCGGCCAAGGGCCGTCTCTCCGAGGCGCTCGACGAGTTGGTCGGCGTGCTCCGCTCGCCCGAGGCGATCTCGGGCATCGGCGAGGTCGACCGGGGCAACCTGGCCAAGTACCTGACCATCGCCAAGCTCAAGCTGGAGAACGCCATCGCCCTGGTGCGCTCCCTCGAGTCACGCCAGTAGCGGAGCGCCCACCGTCGTGAGCGTCCCGGAGAAACGACTCCGGCAGCGCACCATCCTCGAGCTCGTCTCGCGCACGCCCGTCGGCAGCCAAGAGGAGCTGGCCGCGGAGCTGCGCCGGCGCGGCTTCCGGGTGAGCCACGGCGTCGTCGCCTCCGATATCGCCGAGCTCGGCCTGGTCAAGGTGCAGCGCGCCGGCCGCTCCCGCTTCGTCAGCCCTGATGATCTCGGCAACGAGGCCCTCGGCACGTCCGATCACATGCTGGCACGGGTCCTTTCGGACACGCCCATCACCATGGCGCGCAGCGGCCTGACGCTCGTCCTGCGCGGGCCTGTCGGCAGCGCCCAGACCCTGGCGCGGGCCATCGACACGTCGACCCTCCAGGAGCAGGTCGGCACGCTGGCCGGGGACGACACGGTGCTGGTGCTTTTCGCCGACGAGGCAGCTCTGCGGCGCTGGTCGGAGCGCTTCGAGGAGCTGCGCCTGGCTCACTGAGCGCACAACTCCGCACGGCAGGTGCCGCTTGCCGAGGGCTCAGCCGAGGCCGACGGCGACCAGCCAGGCGACGCCGAGCAGGGCGACCCCGAGGACCTGCAGCTCCCAGCCCCGCTGACGGGCAGCCCCTCCCCCGCCTAGCTGGAGCGCCACGCCGCCCCCGACGGCAAGCGACGCCAATAGCAGCGGCCGCAGATCCGCCTGATGACCGGCGGTCAGCCACAGCGCCGTCGCCCAGGCGCCGGCGACGACGGCGGCCTGTGTGCCGGCCATGAGCCGGCGGGCCGCGGGCTCGCCCAGCCGGACCGCGACAGCGCCCACGCCCGCGCGCCGGTCGGCGGTGGCGTCGAGGAGGCTGTTGGCGAGCGCCAGGGCGATGCCGGCAGGCACCGCGGCGGCCATGGCCAGGAGCACCACCGGTGTCAGCCGGCCGGTCGCGCCGAGGACCGCGTAGGCGGGCAGCAGCGGCAGGGCCAGGGCATAGGCCAGCCAGCCGAGACCAGCGCGCTTGAGGCGGAGATCGTAGGCGATGCCCAGTCCGTAGCCGGCCAGGCCCACCGCCACCACCGGCCAGCCGGCACCGAGCATGGCCACGAGGAGCGTCGCCAGCAGCCCCAGCAGGCCACCGCCCAGCGCCACGCCGCGCGCCATCGCCGGCGAAACGAGGCCGGCCGGGATCGGCTTGGCGGGCTTGCTCAGCCCGTCGGCGGCACGGTCGGCCAGGTCGTTGGTAGCGCCGATGGAGACCTGGAAGGCCAGCATCCCCAGAGCCAGGAGGAGCACGACGGCCGGCGCCCCGCCGGCGACGGCGCCCATGCCGACCACCGCGCCGGCGTCGACCAGGGACGGGAAGGGATGCAGGAGGCCGAGGGCGCGCAGGCGCGCGAGGCCCCGGGCCGGGCCCGCCGCGGGGTCAGATGTAGACGATCTCGTGGAACGAGCCGACGAGGTACCGGATCAGCCGGACGCGGGCGTCGGGGACCTCGCGCCGCAGGCCGCTCACGAAATGGTGGAGGCTGATAGCCGGGGCCATCAACCGGCCCTCGGCCGTCCGTCCCAGTGTCGCCGGCGCGCCGCCACCGGCGGCATAGACGCGCTCCAGCGAGCGCTCATCGAGGCCGGCCGCAGCCATGAACTCGGCCAGCACGGTGAGGACGCCGCGGCGGATGGACATGTCCCGCATCAGCTCGGCGGCCCAGGCGTCGATCTGCTCGTCGGGCTGCTCCTCGAGCCGCTGGCGGTACTCGCCGGGGTTGGCCGAGAGGCCGGTACCGGTGGCGGTGCTCACGACTCCTCCGTACTGTCTGCGGCACCGCCCCTGCGGTGCCGGCGGCTCATCTTACCCGCCGCAGGACCGGACGGTCCGGCTCAGCCGGCCGCCCTTGCCGGCGCCCTCGACTTCGAGCCGGAGGTTGACCCGCTGCCCGCGCCCGCCTCGCCGCGGCCCGCCTGCCCGGCGCGGCCGTCGATGTGGTCGTAGACGGTGGTGATCCAGTCGGTCACCTGGTCGGCGGCGTCGTCCGCGCCCTGCAGGATGGCACCCTCAAGCTGTGTGGTCACGTAGCGGTGCTCGTGGTGCGCCTCGGTGGTCAGGTCCCCCAGCTGGACGCGCGCCCAGCGCACGAGCTTGCCGGCCGCGCGGGGTCCCTCACCGGGTACGTTGACGCGCACGTTGATGACCGCCAGGCCGGCCGGCGTGGCGGCCATCACCAGGTAGCGCAGGTCCGGGTCGTCGCCCCAGACGACGTAGGCCTCCGGGTCGGCGGTCGCCCCCAGGCCGGCCAGAGCCGGCTCGAGCGCCGCGGCGACCTTGCCGGTCATCACCTTCT
This sequence comes from Candidatus Limnocylindrales bacterium, assembly GCA_035699625.1. Classification (GTDB taxonomy): domain Bacteria; phylum Chloroflexota; class Limnocylindria; order Limnocylindrales; family CSP1-4; genus DASSPM01. Next base: position 13,590 of record DASSPM010000033.1, read on the forward strand.
GGCCCTGGGCGCTCTTGCGCCACTCGCTGAGTCGCATCGCCCGCCCTCCTGCTCGAATGGGCAGGCTACCACGGCCCCGAGCCGGCCTGCGGTCACGGCTCCCGGCGACCGGGGCCGTCAGGGCTCCCGGCGGAAGACGTTGACCAGGGCGATGACGATCAGCTCCAGGATGGTCCAGCCGACGAGCGCCACGATGGCCGACACGTCGAGCACCGAGCCGCCCGCCTGGAGTGCGTTGGTGCGCAGGATGCCCTCGAAGGGCGCCACGAAGATCTGGCTCAGGTCGAGGATGAAGGCCACCAGGGCATTGCCCTCGCGCGCGTTGAGCAGCAGCAGCAGGATGCGCAGCACGATCAGTGCCTGGATCACGCCGAAGATGAAGACCACCAATCGGCGCGCCATCTCGGCGCCGCTGACGCGACGCACGACGGTCTCGGCGGTCGTGGTCTCGCCATGCGCGTGCGCCGCGGGCGCCGGCGCCACTTCGTCGTGGTGGGTCGTCACGACCCGCTCCTCGTCGACCATGTGTCGTTCTCCTCCCGCGTTGCGGACGCCGGAGACGTCCCGGGTCAGGCTGCGCCACTGGGCGCGGCGAGCGTGGCGGCCGAGTCCCGCAGGCCGTTACAGACGCGTGTAGAACTCCCCTTCCCCGCGCTCACGTCCCGACGCATCCGGCGTGCCGCGGGCCGGGTATCCTGCGCCGGATGGAGACTGCCACTCTCACCGTCGCCCTGATCAGCGATGTCTTCTTCGGGCCGGACGGTCCCGCGCGCCTGCGGGCTCGCCTGGCCGAGGCGAAGGCACTCGGCGCCGAGCTGGCCGTGTTGCCCGAGATCCCCCTTGACCCGTGGGCGCCGGCCACGGATATCGCTCGCGACGAGGACGCCGAGCCGCCCGACGGGCCGCGCCAGCAGGCGATGTCCGCGGCAGCCCGGGAGGTCGGCATCGGCCTCGTCGGTGGGGCCATCCTGCGCGACCCCGGCAGCGGCGCGCGCCGGAACACGGCCCACGTCTACGATGCCCGCGGTCACCTGCTGGCCCGCTATGCGAAGCTGCACCTGCCCGAGGAGCCCGGCTTCTGGGAGACCGCCCACTACGTGCCCGGCAGCGAACCACCCCGCGTCGTCGACGCCTTCCCGCTCGCGGTCGGCGTGCAGATCTGCTCCGACATCAACCGGCCCGAGGGCTCGCACCTGCTGGGCGCGCAGGGTGCCGAGGTCATCACCGCCCCGCGGGCCACCGAGCTGCGCACCTACGAGCGCTGGAAGCTCGTCTTCCAGGCCAACGCGCTCACCAGCTGCGCCTACGTGCTGTCGGTCAACCGGCCGGCGCCCGAGCTGGGCGTGCTGCTGGGCGGGCCGTCGGTCGCGGTAGGCCCGGACGGGCGCATCCTGCTCGAGACGACCGACCCGATCGGCGTCGTGCGCCTCGACCGGGCGGTCATCCAGGAGGCCCGCCTGGCATATCCGGGCTACCTTCCGGTGCGCGCGCGCCTCTACGCCGAGGCTTGGGGCGAGATCGCCCGACGCGACGGGTGAGCGCCGCCGAGCGGCTGCGCCGGCCGCAGCGGCAACGGATACGCACGGGCGGCGAGGCCATCGTCGGGGCACTCGCGACCGGAGGGCTGCGGCACGCCTTCACCGTGCCCGGCGAGTCGTTCCTGGGCCTCCTCGACGCCCTGCATGATGCTCCGTTGCGGGTGGTGACCACCCGCCATGAGGCCGGCGCGGGCTTCATGGCCGAGGCGTACGGCCAGCTGACGGGCATGCCCGCCGCATGCCTCGTGACGCGCGCCGTGGGCGCCGCCAACCTCTCCATCGCCCTCCACACCGCCCGCCAGGACTCGACCCCCCTGGTGGCGCTCGTGGGCCAGGTGCCGCGCGCCTTCCGGGGCCGGGAGGCCTTCCAGGAGGTCGACCAGGTGAGCACCTTCGGGCGGCTGTGCAAGGCGGCGGTCGAGATCGACGATCCCGCCCGGCTGGCCACGGAGGTGGCGCGCATGGTGGCGCTGGCCCGCAGCGGACGCCCGGGACCGGTGCTCGTCTCCCTGCCCGAGGACGTGCTCGACAAGCTGACCGACGAGCCGCTGCCCGAGGCCGAGCCGCTTCCTGAAGCCGGCCCGCCCGACGCCGAAGCGCTACGCGCCACGATCGAGACCCTCGCCGGGTCCGATCGTCCGGTCATCCTCGCCGGCGGCGGCGTGCTGCGCAGCGGAGCGCGCGCGCTGCTTGCGCTGCGACGAGCAGCGGAGCGCTGGCAGGTCCCCGTCATCGCCGCCTGGCGTCGGCCGGACGTCTTCCCCAACGACCATCCGCTCTACCTCGGCATGGCCGGCATCGCGGCCCCGGCGACGGTCCGCGAGCGACTCCTCGGCGCCGACCTCGTGCTGGCCGTCGGCTGCCGTCTGTCCGAGATCACCAGCTTCGGCTACCGCCTGCCGGCAGCCGGCACCGCCCTGGTGCAGGTCGACCTGGAGCCCGGCTTGCCCGGGCGGCGCCGCCAGCCCGAGTTGAGCGTCGCGGCCGACGCCGGCGCGTTCCTGGAGGCCCTCCTGGCGGCGGACCCGATGGGCGCCGCGGGGCTGCCGTCGGACGTGCGCAGGGCGCGCCAAGCCGGCAACGAGACCGACCGCGCGGCATACCTCGCCGCCAGCGACCTGCCCGCGCCACCCGCCGCGGCGGACAGCGGCGGCGACCCGTCCGAAGGCGGCGGGGTCCAGCCCGCGGCGGTCGTGGCCGCGCTGCGCCGACTGCTGCCCGAGGGCGCCGTGCTGACGACCGACGCCGGCAACTTCGGCGGCTGGGCGGCACGCCACCTGCGCCTGCCCGCCGGCGCCCGCTTCCTGGGTCCCACCTCGGGCGCCATGGGCTACGCCCTGCCCGCGGCCATCGGCGCCGCCGTGGCCGAGCCGGAGCGGCCGGCCATCGTCGCCCTCGCCGGGGACGGCGGCTTCGCGATGCTCATGGCAGAGCTCGAGACCGCCGTGCGCGAGCGTGCCCGCGTCACCGCCGTCGTCTTCGACAACGGCATGTACGGCACCATCCGGATGCACCAGGAGGAGGCGCACCCGGGGCGGGTCATGGCCACCGATCTCGGGCCGATCGACTTCGCCGCCGTCGCCCGCGCCTGCGGCGCCCAGGCCTGGCGGGTCGATCGCGATGCCGACGTGGCCGGCGCGCTCGAGGCCGCCCTCGCCGCCGATGCCCCCAGCGTGGTGCACGTGCTCACCGACCCCCGCACCCTGTCGGTCGACCGCCGCCTCGACGCCCCACGGGCTACGATCGGCCGATGACCCCGCCCAACCCCGCCGGCGTGGCGCCCGGTCGTGTCTTCCCGCGCGTGCTCGATCGGGAGCTGCCGGTCGCGCTGCGGGCGCAGGGCAGCACCATCTGGGACGTCGACGGTCGCGCCTACCTCGATGCGGCGGGCGGCGCCATCGTCGTCGGCATCGGCCACGGCCGGCGCAGCGTGGCCGAGGCCATCGCGGAGCAGTCGGCACGGCTGGCCTACGTGCACGGCTCGGCCTTCACCTCGGAGCCCCTCGAACGCTACGCGCGCGAGGTGGCGCGGGTGCTGCCGCTGGAGGAGCCGGCCATTTACCCCGTCAGTGGCGGTTCCGAGGCGATGGAGACGGCACTCAAGCTGGCACGCGCCTACCACCTGGCGCGCAGCGAGCCCGAGCGCTGGATCGTCTTCGCCCGCTGGGGCAGCTATCACGGCAACTCGCTGGGTGCGCTCGACCTCTCGGGCCGGCGGCCGCTGCGCCGCCCCTACGAGGCCTGGCTGGGCCGCTTCCGCCACGTCAGCGCCGCCTACCCCTATCGCGCCGGCGAGCCCGAGGCACAGGCGCTGGGGACGACGGACGAGCTGCTGGGCGAGCTCGAGCGCGCGTTCGAGCAGGCCGAGCCGGGTACCGTGGCCGCGTTCGTGGCCGAGCCCATCGCCGGCGCGACGCTCGGCGCGGCGGTTCCGCCGGAGGGCTACTGGCAGGGCGCGGCCGACATCTGCCGGCGCCACGGGGCGCTGCTCATCGCCGACGAGGTGATGACCGGCTTCGGACGCACCGGCCGCTGGTTCGGCATCGACCACTGGGGCGTGCGGCCGGACCTGCTGGTGGCGGCCAAGGGAGCCAGCAGCGGCTACTGGCCGTTCGGCTTCGTGGCCGCCTCGGGCGAGGTGCTCGCCGCGATCCGTGCGGGAGGCGGCTTCGTGCATGGCTTCACCTACTCGCACTCCGCCGTCGGCGCCGCGGCCGCCCTCGAAGTGCTCGACATCCTACGCCGCGAGGACCTGGTGGCGGCCAGCGCGCGGCAGGGCGAGCGTCTCTCGGCATTGCTGCGGGCTCGGCTCGGTGACCACCCGAACGTGGGCGAGATCCGCGGCCGCGGCCTGCTCATCGGCCTCGAGCTGGTCGCCGAGCGGGGCGATCGCCGGCCCTTCCCGCGGACCGCGCGGCTGACCGAGACGCTGCTAGCTGCCGCTCGCGAGCGCGGCCTGCTCCTCTACTCCTCGACCGGCAGTGCCGATGGCGTGGCCGGTGACATCATCCTGCTCGGCCCGCCGTTCGTCATCACGGACGGGGAGCTGGAGCGGATCGTTGACGACCTGGGCGGTGCGCTCGACGCTGCCGTGGCCGTGGCCGCGGCGGCCCGGCCGGCCTGATCGCCGGCGCGCCAGCGTCCGCCAGCGGCCGATCGACAGGGAGGATGCCTGATGTGCTTCGGACCCAACAGCCGACCACCCGTCGCGCCCATGGAGGGCGCCGCCATCGATGCTCGCCGGCTGGTGCTCGAGGCCGCTGACGGCGATCGGGTGGCCGCGTTCGAGGCGCGAGCCGGGGAGCAGCCGTCGCGCGCCGCCGTGCTGGTGCTGCCGGACGTGCGCGGCCTCGTGGCCTACTACGAGGAGCTGGCGCTGCGCTTCGCCGAGGCGGGCTGTGACGCGCTGGTCATCGACTACTTCGGGCGCAGCGCGGGCTCCGAGCGCGATCGCGGCGACTCATTCGACTTCCGGAGCCATGTCGAGCAGACGACCTGGGACGGCCTGCGTGCGGACGTGAGCGCCGCGGCGACGCACCTGGCCAGCGCCGCCGATCGCGCGCGACGCCTCTTCTCGGTCGGCTTCTGCTTCGGCGGCCGGCTCTCCTTCCTCTGTGCCACGCTGCGCGAGCCGGCCTTCGCCGGTGTCGTCGGCTTCTACGGCGTGGTCGCCGGCCCGGGACGGGCGGGCATGCCGGCACCACTGGACGAAGCCCGCGCAGGCCGCATCGCGGCGCCGGTGCTGGGCCTCTTCGGCGGCGCCGATGAGGCCATCCCGGGCGAGTCGGTGGACGCCTTCGGCGCAGCCCTCGACGCTGCCGGCGTGGAGCACGAGCTCGTCAGCTACCCCGGCGCACCGCACAGCTTCTTCGACCGCAAGGCCGACGAGCACGCCGACGCCTCGGCCGACGCGTGGCGCCGGGTGCTCTCCTTCATCGAGCGCCACACGACGGTCCGCGCCGCGCCGACCGGCTGAGCGGGGCCCCGGCTGCCGCCGTGCCGCCTGCCATCATCGAGATCCCGCAGGTGGTGCTGGCCATCGCCCCGGCCCTGGCCCTGGCGCTCCTGCTGGGCGAGGCGGCCGGGGCGGGGAGCGGCTGATGCTGCTCGAGCTCGCGGCGGCCTTCGGCGCGGCCCTCGCCCTCTGGCTGGTGGTCTGGCTCGTGCTCACCACCTACAACGGGGTCGTCGCCCTGCGCCAACGCATCGACAAGGCCTGGACCAATGTCGGTGTCGCACTCGAGCAGCGCCACGACGAACTGCCACGCCTGCTGGATGCGGTGCGCGACCTGATGCGCTTCGAGCGCGACGTGCTCGAGGAGGTGACCCGCCTGCGCGCCGCCTACCGGCCCGACGAGCCGATCCCCGTGCAAGCCGCCACGGCCGCCGCCACCAGCAGCGCCGTGCGCAACCTCTTCGCCACGCTGGAGCAGTACCCGGCCATCCGCGCCCAGGAGAACGTGCTCGACCTGCAGGACGAGATCGAGCGCCTCGAGACGGTCATCGCCGACCGGCGCGAGCTCTACAACGACATGGTGGCTCTCTACAACATCCGCATCAGTCAGGTGCCGGGCGCCTTCCTGGCCCCCATCTTCGGCTGGCGCATGCGCCCACTCTTCGGGGCCGAGCCGATCGAGCGCGAGCAGAGCCGGGACAGCCTCTGATCCCGGTCCTGCCCTGTGCGTGTTGCATCGGTATGCATTAGGATGCATACTCATGCAGATGTCCGCATCCGCCCTGCGCCGCCTCCGGCAGCGCACCATCCTCGAGCTCGTGGCCCGCGCGCCGGTGGCCAGCCAGGACGAGCTGGTCGTCCAGCTGCGCGAGCGCGGCTTCGCGGTGACCCAGGCCACGATCTCGCGCGACGTCTCCGAGCTGGGCCTGGTCAAGGTGCTGCGGGGCGACCGGCATCGCTACATCAGCCCGGACGACCTGGCCGCCACGCCCGCGGCCGCGGTCGACCAGCAGCTCGAGCGGCTGCTGGGCGACACGCCCATCAGCATCGGCCGGAGCGGCCTGATCCTGGTGCTGCGCGGCCCGGTCGGCAGCGCCCAGGCCGTGGCACGGGCCATCGACACCTCCACCCTCCAGGAACAGGAGGGCACGCTCGCCGGCGACGACACGGTGCTCGTGCTCTTCGCCGACGAGGCGCGCCTGGAGCGCTGGCTGGCCCGCTTCCGCCGTCTCCAGGGCCTCCCGGCCGCGCCCTCCGCGGCGCCGGCCCCGGGCGAGGCCCGCTGACCGTCCCCGACGCGGGGCACCCTGCCGCATCCTCCGCGCCTTCCTCCCCGCCGGCCGACCGCCGGCCACAGCCAGGAGCACCTCACATGCGCAAGATCATCCTCGCCTACTCCGGCGGCCTCGACACCTCGGTCGCCGTGGCGTGGCTGCGCGAGACGCAGGGCGCCGAAGTCGTCACGCTCACCGTCGACGTCGGCGGCGGCTCGCTGCGCGAGGGTGTCGAGCGCCGTGCGGCCTCCGCCGGTGCCAGCCGCGCCTATGTGGTGGACGCACGCGAGCGCTTCGTGAGCGGGTTCTGCTGGCCGGCGCTGCAGGCGAACGCGCTCTACCAGTCGGTCTATCCGCTGGCCACCGCCCTCGCCCGGCCGCTCATCGCGCAGCTGCTGGTCGAGGTGGCGCAGCGTGAGGGCGCGGACGCGGTCGCCCACGGCTGCACCGGCAAGGGCAACGACCAGGTCCGGTTCGACGTCGCCGTGCATGCGCTCGATCCCGCGCTGGAGGTGATCGCGCCGATGCGCGTCGGCATGGGCCTCTCGCGCGACCAGGAGATCGACTACGCCCGCCAGCGGGGCATCGAGATCCCTGTCAGCAAGCAGTCGCCCTACTCGGTCGACGTCAACATCTGGGGCCGCTCCATCGAGGCCGGTGTGCTCGAGGATCCCTGGGCCGCACCGCCGGCCGACGTCTACGAGTGGACCGTCGCGCCCAACGAAGCGCCGCACATCCCGGCCGAGGTGACGGTCACCTTCGAGGCCGGCGTGCCGGTCGCCCTCGACGGCGTGACGCTCTCGCCGGTGGCGCTCGTCGAGCAGCTCAACCGGCTGGGCGGGGCGCACGGCGTCGGCCGCATCGACCATGTCGAGGACCGCCTGGTGGGCATCAAAAGCCGCGAGATCTACGAGGCACCTGCCGCGGTCGTGCTGCACACCGCGCATCGCGCGCTGGAGAGCCTGACGCTCTCCAAGGAGCAGCTCCGCTTCAACCGCTTCGTGGCCGACGAACTGGCCCAGGCGACCTACGACGGGCTCTGGTTCAGCGCCCTCCATCGTGATCTGCGCGAGTACGTCGCCTCGTCGCAGCGCATCGTCAGCGGGTCGGTCCGGCTGCGTCTGCAGCGCGGCTCGGTGACTGTCGTTGGGCGCCGCAGCGACTCCTCGCTCTACGAGCGGGCGCTGGCCACGTACGACAGCGAAGACCGCTTCGATCACGCCGCAGCCGTCGGCTTCATCCGCATTTGGGGCCTGCCGCTCTACACCGAGGCGGCCCGCCAGGGCAGCGCCTGGAGCTGGACGCCGCCGCTGCTGGGCGAACTGGGCGCCAGCATCAGCGACGCCGAGCCGGGCGAGCCGGCCCAGCCGGCCGAGCCGGCCGAGCCCGTCGCCACGGGGAGCTGAGATCATGGCCATCGCCCTGCTGCGCCCCGAACCGCCGGTCTGCGACTGCCTCGAGCCGCTGCCGCCCGGCTTCCTCTCGGCCGCCGACCTCGATCCCGCCGGCTGGCACGGCCTGCTCGCCCTCTCGGCACGCCTCAAGGCGGAGTGGCGGCTGCGCCGGGCGCATCCCACGCGCCCGTTGCGCGGCCGCTCCGCCGCCCTCCTCTTCGAGCATCCCTCGCTGCGCACGCGCACGACCTTCGAGCTGGCCGTACGCCAGCTCGGCGGCGAGGCCGTCCACCTGGCCGGCGCCGAGGTCGGCCTGGGCATGCGCGAGTCGGTCGGCGATGTCGGTCGCACGCTCGGTAGGTGGGTCGACGTCATCGTCGCGCGTACCAGGCGGGACGCCACGCTGCGAGAGCTGGCCGCTTCCGCCGGCGTGCCGGTGGTCAATGCGCTCACGGACCGGGAGCATCCTTGCCAGGCGCTGGCCGACCTGCTCACCATCCAGGAGCGCACCGGCGGCGTCGCCGGCCGCACGGTCGTCTTCATCGGCGACGGCAACAACGTGGCCGCCTCGCTTGCCATCGCCGGTGTGAGTCTCGGTGCCACGGTGCGCGTTGTGACGCCGCCCGGCCACGAGCTGCCGGAGCCGGTCGTCCAGGAGGCGGTCGCCCGCGAGCGCGAGGCCGGTGGCCGGCTGGAGCTGTGGCATGGGCCCCAGGCAGCCGTGGTCGACGCCGACGTGGTCTACACCGACGCCTGGACCTCGATGGGCCAGGAGGACGAGCGCCAGGATCGCCTGCGGACCTTCGCCCACTACCGCGTCGACGAGCGGCTGCTCGCCGCGGCGCCCGACCACGCGGTCGTCCTCCACTGCCTGCCCGCCCATCGCGGCGAGGAGATCAGCGACGCCGTGCTCGACGGCGTGCAGAGCGCCGCCTGGCAGCAGGCGGAGAACCGGCTCCACTCGGCCAAGGCGGTGCTGGTGGGGCTGCTGGCATGAGCAGGCAGCGGCGATGAGGCTGTGGGGCGGGCGCTTCGGTGCGCGCGGTGGCGCCGCCGAGGCGGAGGATCCCGCGCGGGCCCCGGCGAGCGACCCGCTGGCGGCTGCCTACAGCCGCTCGCTCGACGTCGACCGCGAGCTGGCAGCGGACGACATCGCCGGTTCCATCGCCCATGTCCACGCGCTGGAGCGCGCGCGGCTCCTGGTGCCGGACGAGGCGGCACTCCTGGTCGACGGGCTGGAGGCGCTGGCAGACGACATCGCGGCTGGCCGTCTCAGCTGGGACCCGGATCTCGAGGACGTGCACCTCAATCTCGAGGCTGCGCTCACCGAGCGCGTCGGCCCGGTCGCGGGTCGGCTGCATACGGGCCGCTCGCGCAACGACCAGGTCGCGCTGGACCTCCGCCTCTGGCTGCGACGCGCGGTGGAGCGTGTCGACGCTGCGATCGTCGAGCTCGAGCGCGCGCTGGTCACCCGGGCACAGACCGACGGCGAGGCGATCATGCCCGGCACCACCCACTGGCAGCCGGCGCAGCCGGTCCTCTTCGCCCATCACCTGCTGGCCCATGTCGAGATGCTCGAGCGCGACCGCGGCCGCTTCGCCGACGCCTGGCGCCGCGCCGACCGCTCACCCCTCGGCGCCGGCGCACTGGCCGGGGCCGGCTTCGACCTCGACCGGGCCGCCGCCGCCGCGGAGCTCGGGCTGGCCGGCGTGACGGCCAACTCGATCGATGCCGTGAGCGACCGGGACTTCGTCGTGGAGACCATCGCCGCGGCCGCGCTGACGATGAGCCACCTCTCCCGGCTGGCCGAGGAACTGACGGTCTGGTCGCACCCTGCCTTCGGCTGGGTGGCCCTCGCGGAGGCCTGGTCGACCGGCTCGTCGATGATGCCCAACAAGCGCAATCCCGACCCATGCGAGCTTGTGCGAGCACGCGCGGCGCGCGTGAGTGGCAACCTGTCAGCGATGCTGGGCCTGCTCAAGGGCCTGCCGCTCGGCTACCAGCGCGACCTGCAGGAGGACAAGGCACTGCTCTTCGACAGCCTGGCCACCCTGGAGGCATCGCTGGCCGTGATGGCCGGCGTGATCGGCACGCTCGAGGTGCGCTCCAAGCGGATGCGCGCCGCCGCCCTCCAGGGCTGGACGACGGCGACCGCCCTCGCCGACGCCCTCGTCGAGCTGGGCGTCGCCTTCCGGGCCGCGCACGGCATCGTCGGCGGGCTCGTGGCCGAGGCCGAGCGGCGCGAGTCGCGCCTGGACGAGCTGCCCGACGCGGTCCTCTCGGCGGCCCTGGCGGGCGCGGACGACGCGGTCGCCGGTGCCCTGGCCGCGCGCATCGCCGAGGGCCTGGGCGAGCGGCTGCGTGCCGCGGCCACGCTCGAGGCGGCGCTCGCCCGGCCGGTGGTCACGGGCGGCACCGCGCCGGTGCGCGTGCGCGAGGCGCTCGCGGCCGCGGCGGGGCGTCTCGGCGTGGCGGGGGCGCTGTGAGCGCGCGCGGGGAGGCGCCTTCCCGGGCGCCCCGTCGCTCCCGGGCGCCGGCCTCAGCCGTTCGGCGCGCCCGCTCCGACGACGCGCCGGCGATCCACGCCATCATCCACGGCTTCGCCAGCCAGGACCTGCTGCTGCCGCGGCCGCTGGCCGACATCTACGACCGCATCCGCGACTTCTGGGTGGTCGAGGAAGGCGGTCGCATCGTGGGCTGCGCAGCCCTGCGCATCTGGTGGCACGACCTGGGCGAGGTGCGCTCGCTGGCCGTGGCCGAGGAGGCGGCCGGCCGAGGGCACGGCGCAGCGCTGGTGCGGACGGTCGAGGAGGAGGCCGCGCGCTACGGGCTCAGGGTCGCCTTCGCGCTGACGCGCGTGGAGGACTTCTTCGCCCGCCAGGGCTACACCGTGGTCGACCGGGCGGTGCTCTACCAGAAGGTCTGGGGCGACTGCGCCCGCTGCCCCAAGCGCTACGCCTGTGACGAGGTGGCCGTGGTCAAGGCACTCGTGCCCGGGGCCATCGACCGGCTCATCTCCCCGGACCCGGTCGCGCTGCAACGCGTGGAGCACGTCGTGCCGCCCCGGGCGCCGGGGATGCCCGAACGGCTCATCCACGTGGCGCCGCGGCGCCGACCCGGGGTCGCGGAGCCTGAGCCGCCCGCCGCGCGCTGAGGCCGGCCGGACCGCCCGGTCAGATGGGATACCGACCGCTGCGCAGCCAGGTCACGCGGAGCGAGGGCAGCACCGGCATGACGATGACGTACATGCCTGAGAGCGGGCCACTCCATGTCCGGCGGCGCGGCACGAAGACCCTGCCCAGGGCGGCCACCGAAAGGCTCGCGCCGGGCCGTGGGCTGGGACCCCAGGTGGAGCTGCCTCGCGGGTAGAGCGGGTCAAGCACGTTCACGTGGGAGACCCGGACGTCGCCGTCACGCGGGTCGGCGTCGGCCGCGAAGCCGCTCATCACCCAGGCGTGGCGGCCGGCCCAGACAAGAAGCCCCACCGGCCGGCCGGTGAGGCGCATGCTGCGTGCGGCTTCGGCCAGGGCCTGCTCGATGGTCGGGAAGCCGGCCACGCGGTAGGGGCCGCGGCCGAGCTGGTTCAGCCCCGCGGCCCAGCCGTGGACCGAGGCGCCCCGGCGCCGGATCCCGCTCGGGCGGGGCGGGCTGAGCGCCCGGGCCAATGCCCAGTATCGGCGCTGGGTGGCCGCCGTGCGGTCGTCCTTCGGCTCGACCAGGTTGATCATCATCTGCATGCTGGCGCCGACGCACTGCACCAGGTTGGTCTGTGCCACGAAGTCGCCCGGCCGGTAGAGATCGAGCCGGTAGCCGCGTGCAGCCTCGGCCGGTGTGGGCAGGCCGAGCAGCGCCAGGCCAAGGGCGATGGGGAGGAGGCTCGCGCGCCACGCTCGTTCAGGCCGGCGTGGATGGGTCACGGCCCGAATGTAGCAGAACGCCGCGCTCGGTCCGAGCGCGGCGTCGATGCCCTTGCCGAGTACAGCCCCGGCGACGCTTCAGCTCTTCTTGGGGCGGTTCGCCTGCAGGTGTGCGCTCCACTCCGACGTGCGTCCGTCGGGGCTGGCGGTGCTACCGGTCCAGCCGCAGACGCAGGTCACGGTCTGGGCCCGGAAGCTCGACTCGGCGATGACGTGCTTGAGCGGCTCTGTCGTGGCGGGCTTGAGGGTGGGACCGCTGGCCATCGGCTCAGGCTGCTCGGACCTTGACCGCGCGCGGGCCGCGCGGGCTCGACTGGACGTCGAACTCGACCTTCTCGCCGCCGACGAGGCGATCGAAGTCGATGGACGCCTCGAGGCCATCGCGATGGAAGAAATAGTCCTTGCCGTCCTCGGCCGTGATGAAGCCGAAACCGCGGTCGGCGATGACCTTCTTGACGGTGCCGGTGGCCATGGCTGTGGTGCCTCCTCGGAGCCTGGATGTCGACGCACGGCCCGTTCGGAGAACGACCACGCGGGGAGTCGCCTGAGCGAGGCGACGAAGGGATTCTACCCCTCCCGCGTCGAGCCTGCATGGCCCTGCTGTAGCGTCGCCGCCCGACAGCACGGAGCGGCGCATGGACGCGACGTGGCGGTCCATGCCGGACTGGAGGCGGCCGTCGCCCGCCTGAGCCGGCCCGGGCTCACTCGCCCGCAGCGGCCGCCACCGGCCCAGCCGGCCACGCGCGTTGGTCGAGCCAGGCTTCGAAGGCGGCCAGGCTGGGTCGCACGCGAGCCTCGGGCCGGATGCCGTCGGCGCCGAAGGATCCCTCTGGCAGGACGCCTGCGAGCGCCTCCGGCGTCTTGATACCGTTGCCTGTCAAGAGCACGACCGTCTCGTCGTCCGGACCGATGACGCCGCTCGCGCGCGCCTGGAGGGCCCCGGCCAAGGTGCAGCCGCCAGCCGGCTCTACGAGGATGCCCTCCTGCGTGGCGAGGCGGGCGATGGCCGCCACGGTCGCATCGTCGGGAACCGCCTCGATGGACCCTCCGGTCTCGCGCGCCAGCCGCGCTGCCTCGCCCCCGTCGGCCGGGTCGCCGATGGCCAGGCTGCGCACCAGCGTCTGCGGCCGGCGCACCGGCGTGGGTCGCTCGGCCCCGGAGCGGAACGCCTCGGCAACCGGTGCGCAGCCGGCCGGTTGGGCGCCGACGAGGCGGACAGGCCGCTCCTCCACCAGCCCCGCCCGCACCAGCTCGCCGAAGCCGGCGGCCACCTTGGTCAGCAGCGAGCCCGAGGCGACCGGCACCACCACCGCGTCCGGCAGGCGCCAGCCGAGCCCCTCGGCCACCTCGAAGGCCAGCGTCTTCGAGCCCTCCGCGTACCACGGCCGCAGGGTGACGTTGGCGAAGGCCCAGCCGAACTCGTCGGCGACCTGCACGCAGAGCCGGTTGACCTCGTCGTAGGTGCCCTCCACGGGCACGATGGTCGCGCCGAAGGCGAGCGCCTGGCGGATCTTGCCCGGCTCGATGTCGGCCGGCACGAAGACCACGCCGCGCAGGCCATGTGCCGCCGCCGCTGCCGCCACGGCGCCGGCGAGGTTGCCCGTGGAGGCGCAGGCGAGCGTGTCGAAGCCGAAGGCGACGGCACGCGCGGCGGCCACGGCCACCACGCGGTCCTTGAAGGAGAGCGTCGGGTTGCGCGTGTCGTCCTTGAGCCAGAGTCGATCCAGGCCGGCCTCGTCGGCCAGCGGCCCGGCGGCGAGCAGCGGGGTCGAGCCGACCGGCAGTGAGCGCGCCGGTGGGGCCTCGACGGGCAGGAACTCGAGGTAGCGCCAGATGCCCGCTGGCCGTGCCTCGACGGCGGCCCGCGTCAGGCCCGCCCACGCCGACCCGTCGTAGACCACTTCGAGCGGCCCGAAGCAGGCGGCACAAACGTAGACAGGTCCCGCGGGCACGCGCTGGCCGCAAGCCCGGCAGCGCAGCTCGGTGACGACGGCCATGGTCTCCTCCTCGGCCAGCAGCGCTGGCCCGCGGCGGTCGACCGGCCCCGGGAATCAGGAGACCCTTCCTCGTGCGGGGAAGGGTCGGCATCACGCCCTTATCTCGCAGGAGGTCCTGCCCGGAATTGGCACCTTGCCGGCGTGGCCGCCGGTAGGTTGTCGTGGCTTCACAGGGCCGGTCCCTCCACCACTCTCGATAAAGGTCTTCGATTGTGCCGGCAGTGTAGCCTACCGCCGTCGATGAGCCAACCGCTCCAGCCCCGCAGAGGCCCGCGCCCAGCCGTGCACCAGGGCATGCCCCACGCCCAGGTCGGCGTCACGCCCGTGGCGGAAGTGAACGCCGAGCTGCACCGGCGGGCCTTCTCGCTGCCCGGCGTCTCCGCCCGGCCGACCATCGTCAGCATCCCCGGCTCGCGCGCCCTCTGGCTGGACGAAGGGACTCCCCTGGCCCGGCCCGAGATGGTCGTCGCCGGGCGCGAGTTCACCCACATCCACCCTGACGGCAGCATGCACCTGCCTCTGCCGCCGGAGCGCGCACGCGAGGCGATCGAGGCCGGCTGGGCGGAGGAACACCCCATCGCGCGGCAGCTCGGCATCGACGGCCTGGTGCTGGTCTACACGCCGCGTGACTTCGATGAACTCGAGGTGCTCTGGGACCTCGTACTCGACAGCTACACCTTCGTCACCGGGCAGCCCCGTCCGGGCCTCCGCGCGAGCTGAGGCCGACGTGCCGGCCGAGCTCCCGCCGCGCTTCTGGCGAAGGGCGGTCTACCGGCGCGCCTGACGGACCCCTTCGCGCCTGCCTGCCCGCCCCGCTGCGCCATGACGCGACCTCTGCTTGAATCCGGCGTCCTGTGACCGTGTCCCTGCCCAGCCAGCCCATCGCCCGCCGCCGCCGACGCCGGCAGGTCCTGCGCGGCCTGATCGTTCTCGGGTTGGTCGGCCTCCTCGCCGCGGGCAGCGCCGTCTGGACCAATGCCTTCGGCGTGGGCGAGCGCTTCGAGAACCTGCGCGACCGGATCGAGCTGGCGCTCGACCCGCCGCCGGATCGACCGATCCGCGACCAGGTCGAGGTGACACCGGAGCCGGACCCGACCGCCACACCCACGCCGGGGCCGACCCAGCCGGGGACGACCGCGCTGCCGGGGCCGACGCCCACGCCACGGCCGGTCCGCCGCCCGGTCGATGTCTCCATCCTCGAAGGCGATCCGGAGCGCTACTTCATCTCGCAACAGACCAAGGACTGGTGCGCGCCGGCCGGTATCCAGATGACCCTGGCGGTGCTCGGCCTGGCCGACACGACGCCCGCCTTCCAGCGGCGGCTGGCCGCCCGCGTCGAGGAGTGGGAGAGCTGGCAGGACAGCCACAACGGCGGCTGGGGGCCGTCGGCCATCGCCGATGCGCTCGAGGCATACGGCGCGCAGGGCTACCAGATCCGGGCCTACGGCAACCGCACCCTCGCCCTGCGCGACTCTGCCGCGGCACTGACGCGGACCGGCAAGCCGGTCATCCTCATCGCCTGGCGGGGCGCGCACACCTGGGTCATGACCGGCTACCGGGCCGACGCCGACCCGACCATCTTCCGCGATGCGCTCGTCACCGGCACGTACATCCTCGACCCGTGGTATCCGCGGATCTCGAGCATCTGGGGCCCCTCCGATCCGGCCGGGACCTTCCAGGACGCGGCCGAGATGCGTCGCAACTACCTGGCCTGGAAGCGGCCCGAGGGCGCCTATCCCGGGCGCGACGGGAAGTACCTGGCCATCGTGCCCACCATCCCGCGGCAGGCGGCCGCGCCCTGAGCCGACTCAGGCCGGGGCCGACAGCTCGACCTGGGCGGCCGGCGGCGGCATGCGCCGGACGCGTGGCGCGAGGGCGAGCGCGAGCAGCGCCACCTTGACGGCCAAGCCCGCGCTGAAGCCGAGCGGGATGGCGACGATGCCGACGGCCGGAGCGAGCAGCAGGCTGGCCGCCACGGTGATCGCGAAGCCGGCCAGCGACGCGAGCACCTGGAGCAATGTGTTACGCGTGGCATAGAGCGCGCGGCTGAGCAGGTGGCTGAGGCTTTCCAGCGGCACCGAGAGCGCGAAGCCCGAGAGGACCAGCGTGGTCAGCGCCACGTCCTCCGCGTCGAACGCGCCGCCGCCGAGGAGGACTTCGATGGCCAGGCCGCCCACCAGCCAGAGCCCGAGCGCCGCGCCGGCCGTGAGCAGGCCGATGCTGGCCAGGTTCGAGACCAGCAGCCCGCCGAAGCGACGGCGATCGCCTGCTGCGTAGGCGGCCGACAGGATGGGGAAGACGGCCAGCGAGAACGAGGCGCCGACGAGGCTGACGGGAACACTCTGGAAGTTGCGCGCGAAGCTGACCGCGCTCACGGCGCCGGCGCCGAAGGTGGTGGCCAGGGCGGTGAAGAAGAGGAAGGTCAGTGGCTCGATGGGGTGGCTGGCCATCTTGGGCAGCATCAGGCGGATGAACTCGGCCACGGCGCGCGTGCGCACGGCGAGTGCGAACCCCGGCCGGAACGGGCTGCGCACGATCCCCAGGAGGCGGATGCCCAGGTGCAGCAGGGCCCCGATGACGGCGCCGACGGCGGCGCCGAAGATGCCCAGGCTGTCACCCAGCGCGAGCGTGCCCAGGATGATGCCGGCGTTGTAGAGCAGCGCTGCCAGCCCGTAGTAGAGGAAACGCTGCTCGGCGACGAGGATCTCGCCCAGGGCGATCGAGGCGGCGAAGACGATGGGCGTCAGGCACATCACCCGGAAGAGCGCCACGTAGAGCTCGCGTTCGCGCGCGCCGAAGCCGGGCGTGATGAGGTCGGCGCTCTGCGGTGCGAAGACGAAGAGGAGCGCGGCGGCGGCGGCCATGACCAGCACGGAGAGGGTCAGGATGGTGCGCGCGAAGAGGTGCGCGGCCGCCACGTCCTCGCGCTTGAGCCCCGCGAAGATGGGGATGAAGGGTGCCGCCAGGCCGCCCGCCACGAGGACGTCGAGCGTCAGCTCGGGCAGCACGAAAGCGGCGTTGTAGGCGTCGAGCTCGATGCCGGCGCCGAAGGTACGAGCGAAGATGCGATCTCGCGCCAGCCCCGTCAGGTAGGCCCCCAAGGTGAGCACCGAGAGCAGCACGGCACCCTCGGGCAGAAAGCGTGCGGCGAGTCGCCGGAACGGCGGGGCGAGGCGGGCGGGCATCTCTCGGCTCAGCTCCAGACCGGCGCGGCGCGCGTCCCACCGGCGGGAGGCGTCGCCCCGCGGCGACGGCCGCGGCTGGCTGAGCATGATGCCCTGCCCGGCGTCTTCGAGTCGGGCGGGCCCGAAGCCGAGGCCGGCACGCTGGCGCGACCCCGGCAGCGGGCGGCCGACGTGGCTAGGAACCCTGGACGGGGATCACGGGGCACTCGAACTGCTTCACCGGCGTGGTGGCCACGCTGACCCAGCCGGCGTCCGTATAGGCCTCGACCTGCTCATCGCTCGTCAGCTGTACCGGCGCGACGTGCCAGGTCAGCGGCAGCACGCGCCAGCGGCCCCCGTTGAAGCCGGGGTCGCCGGGCGCCGCCTCGGCCACATTGATCAGGCCGCTACCCAGGGCATAGATGGCGTCGAACGTGTCGGCAGGCGCGCCCGTGCCGCTGAAGTCCGTGGGTGTGCCGACGGTGCGGTAGCGGACGCCGTCCACGTAGAACGCCAGCGACGGCGGGCCGCCGGCGGCCACGGGACCGGCCACGCTCGAGAGCGCCAAGGCGAGCCCTGCGAGAACGGAGAAGCTGCGTCGCATCGAAACCTCCTGGGACCATCGGGCTGGTCCTGCCCGTCCCGGCCTTCGGGGACTGGGCACAGGCTCGAGCGCCCGCGTGACGATACGATGCCGATCCGATGACGAGGCGGTGACGGATCGGTGACGCTGGTCCCGCGGTGGCCGGGTGGTGGGCAGGCTTCGGGCCTCTCGGGCGCCTCCGTCGGTGCACCCTCAGCGCGCCCGGCTGCGATCAGGAGGAGACGAAGATGACCGAACTCAACGGGATGGACGTGGTCGAACTGACCGGCTTCGTGGCCTCCGTGGCCAGCGACCCCAGTAAGGCCGACCGCGACCCGGTCGTCGTTGCCCGCTGGACGAGTGGAGACGGTGCGGAGGTGACCTCGGTGTCCGATGGCCTCACCATTCGCGTCGGCGGCGACGGCGCGCCGAGCGCGATGCGCGTGGTGCTCATGGCGCTGGCGGCCTGCGACGTGGATGTGGTCGCGACGCGCGCTTCGCTGCTTGGCATCGAGATCGAGAGCCTGCGCGTGGAGGCCACTGGCCACTTCAACGTGCAGCGCTACCTCGGCCTCGATGCTGAGGAAGGGCCCGGCTATCAGAGCGTCGCCTACACCGTGCACGTGCGCACGCGTGGCGGCAGACCGGAACAGATCGCCGAGCTGCGCCGCGCCTGCGAGGAGGCCTCACCGGTGGGCGACACGCTCCAGCGCCGGGTCGCCCTGCGCATGGAGTTCGACGGGGCCTGACCCACCGTCGGGCCCGTGTCAGGCCGCGCCGAGTCGAGCGAAGCCTGCCTGGAACGGGTGCACGAGCACGCGCCCGCCGCCGAGCATGGCCGCCTTCTCCCGCAGCTGCGCCTCGGCGCTCTCGCCCGGGGAGCCGTAGACGTCGATCGAGACCAGCCTGATGAGCGCGGCGAACGGCGCGAACGCAGGTCCCGCGATCACCAGGTGCGCCTCCAGTGAGGCCCGGTCGGCATGCACGTGGATCACCGACATCTGGCGGCCGTCTTCGCTGAGGTGCATCTGATAGGCGAGCAGCTGCGGCTCGTTCGCCTCCACGAACGCCGCGAGTTCGCGCATCTGCGCCTTGAGCTCGTCCAGCCGCCCCGGAAGGATGTGGGAACGATCGACGTAGATGATGGGTTGCGGCATCGCCGTCCTCCTGAAGCCGGCTCCAGGCCGGGCTCAGCGCCGCAGCTCGAGGCGGCGCTCTTCGCCGGACAGCAGGCGCTGGATGTTGTCGCGGTGGAAGAACCAGATCATGGCCGGCCCGGCGATGGCGTAGACGAGATGAGCTGGGGGCAGCGGCACCGCGAGCGTGAGGATCACGGTCGCCACGCCGGCCGTCAGCGAGCCCATCAGCGAGCCTAGGGACGAGTAGCGCGTGGCGGCGAAGAAGAGGCCGTAGACGGCCAGGGCCAGCATCGCCACGAGCGGCTGCAGCACCAGCAGGGCGCCCATCGCCGGGGCCACGCCGCGGCCGCCGCCGAAGGCGATGTAGGGCGATCGGCTGTGGCCGAGCACGGCCGCCAGGCCGGCCAGCCCCTGCACCAGCACGTCGCCGCCGAGCAGGATCGCCACCAGCACGGCCACGGCGCCCTTGGAGGCATCGAGCAGGCCGGTCGCGATGGCCGCCCGCGCGCCCAGCGCCCGTGCCACGTTGGCGCCGCCGGTGCGCCCGCTGCCGACGGTGCGCGGGTCGGGCCCGCCGGTCACCCGGGCGACCACGATGCCCCAGGGGATGCCGCCGAAGAAATAGCCGAAGAGCACCGAGATGAGGCCGATGAAGACCTCCCGGGTGAGCATGGCGGCGAGTATATCGCCGCCTATCGGGCCGGCCCGACACCCTCCCCGGCCGTCATCGCCTCGAGCAGGCGGTCAGCGCGGCCCCGGAACCAGGCCCGTCGCTCGGGATCGCTGGCGACCGCCTCGACCAGCTCCGCGAGGCGGGCGTTGACCGGCGTCGGCACCCCGCAACGGGCGCCGGCGGCGACCACGGCGCCGTTCAGCCAGGGCGCCTCACTGGGCCCGCCGCGCTCGTGGACGTGGCGCCGCAACGAGGGGCTCTTGCCGCCGCGTGCCCCGGCCACGACCCGCCGCAGGATGGGCCGCGTGATGGCATCGGGCAGTGCCAGGAGCAGTGCCAGCGCCGCCACGTTGGCGCCCGGCAACCGCACCGGCCGCAGGCCGAGGCAGCGCATCACGGCCAGCGCCTCGCGCAGCTGCCTCAACTCGAGCCGGTAGAGCCCCCGGTCGTCGTAGACGGCGGCCGCGTCGAGGTCGAGGATCGCGCTCAGCGAGTTCGCCACCAGATTCCCGACCAGCTTCGACCAGCGCATCGCGGCCGCGTCCGGGAAGCGGCGGGCGCGCAGCCCGGATGCGCCGAAGCTCGTCATCAACTGCGCGAACAGCGGCTCGACCGGCCCCTGCACCGCGGCCAGGCCGATGCCGCCCCACGAGCGCCAATGGAGCTCACCATCGGGAGCGAGATCCACGGCCGCCGTCAGCGCGCCGGCGATGAGGCCGGCGCGCGGCCGCGCCTCGGCGATGGCGGCATCGGCGCCGATGCCGT
>DASSPM010000034.1:0-11428 GCA_035699625.1 Candidatus Limnocylindrales bacterium
CCGGCGGGGATGTCAACACCAACGACATCCTCGAGCAGAGCGAGACCTGGACCTACACCTGCACGACCACGCTGACCGTGACCACGACCAACGTGGGCACCGCCGACAGCAACGAGACCGGCCCGGCCACCGACACCGAGACGGTCACCGTCGCCAGGGAAGGCACGCTGGCCGAGACGGCCACGCCGCAGCCCCCGTCGCCGACGCCGCCGCAGACCTCGACCGAGGATCCGATGGGCGGCGGCGGCTCGCCGTCCCTCGCCCTGGTGCTCTTCGTCCTCGCGGCGGGAGTCGTGGGCACCCTGCTCCTGACCCCGGCCCCGCGACGGCGGAGCCGCCGCTAGCCGACCACTTCGCGTAGACCCTCGGGAGGCCTCGCCGCCTCCCGGACTGGACGGGCGCCGGACCCTGACCGGCGCCCGTCCTTCGTTTTCTGCCGCGCTCGACCGGACAGGCCTGCGGGTCGCTCGCGTCTCTGCCATACGGTCGTGTGACGGCCGTTAGCCGGACCTGGAGGGCTCGGGCCGGGGCCCCCGGGTCGGATCCGTGCGTGGGGAGCGCGCCGGGCACGCCGTGGAGAGCCTTTCCGTCGCCGAACGCCCACCGCGCGTTCATTCGGCAGAGAAGTCTGCCGCTGGGCCTGCCGGTGGGTGCCTCAGTCCAGCTCGACCTCGAGCCCGGGCCTCGCCAGGATGACCTGCCCCGCGAACGCCGACCGCGCCGCTCGGGCCGCCGCGGCACGGTCCCGATCGGGCTGGATATGGGTCAGCACGAGGCGCGCCGCACCCGCGCGCGCTGCGACCGCGCCCGCCTCGTCCGCCGTGAGGTGGATGGCGTCGTCAGCGCCCGGCCCGGCCCCGAACGAGGCCTCGCAGAGCAGTGTGTCGCCGCGACGTAGCAGCGGTAGCAGATCGTCGGCGCGCCCGCAGTCGCCGGAGTAGACCAGGCCGGCGCCGCCATCGGCGGCGAGCGAAACCCGGAAGGCGAAGCTGGGCGCGGCATGCGTCACCGGGGCCACGTCGATCAGGAGTCCGCCGGCGTGTCGCCGCCCGGACGCCAGTGGCGTGCCCGGGAAGTCCTCGAGGAAGCCCAGCTGGCCTAAGAGCGCGTCGTGGCGCTCGCGCAGGCCCAGCGGCGCGTCCAGCTCGATGCGCGCCGCGGCGAGGCCCGCGCGGCCGTAACGCAGCCAGTGGCGCAGAGGCACGAGGTCGATGCCGTGGTCGGGGTGCAGGTGGCTGACGAAGATGGCCCGCAGCGAGGCGGGGTCGCGGCGCCGTGCCAGCGCGGCGAACGAGCCCTGGCCCATGTCGAGCAGGATCGCGTCGTCGCCGCCGCGCGTCCCGCGACCGGCCTCCACCAGGTAGCAGGAGGATGGCCAGCCACGCCGGTCGTCCCAGGCGGCGGCCGGGCCGATGACGGTCAGCCGCAGGCCCACGCTCTACCCCTCTGCCCGAGCGGAGCGGCTCAGATGATGCGCAGCTCGCGGCCGGCCGTCTCGAACGCCTCTAGGCAGGCCCGCAGGTCATCCTGCGAGTGCTCGCTGGTGACGATGGTCCGGATGCGCGCCCGATCGAGGGCCACCGTCGGGTAGACGACCGCCTGCGCGAAGACGCCCAGCTGGAACAGCCGGTCGCTCATCCGCCCGGCGGCCTCACTGCTGCCGACGATGACGGGCGTGATGGGCGTCTCACTGACGCCCGTGTCGAAGCCGAGCCGCTCCAGGCCGGCCTTGAAGAAGCGCGTCCGCTCCCAGAGCCGCTCGATGCGCTCGGGCTCCTGCTCCAGCACGTCGATGGCGGCCATGCAGGCGGCGGCCACGGCCGGCGGATGTGACGTGGAGAAGAGGAAGGGTCGCGACCGCTGGATGAGGTGATCGCGCAGGTGCTGCCGACCGGCTACGTAGCCGCCCAGCACGCCCACCGCCTTGGAGAGGGTGCCGACCTGGACGTCCACGCGGCCATGCAGGTCGAAGTGGTCGACCGTGCCCCGGCCGTTGCGGCCGAGAACGCCCGAGGCATGAGCGTCATCGACCATCACGGCGGCCTCGTAACGCTCGGCCACGGCGCAGATGTCGGCCAGCGGCGCGATGTCGCCGTCCATGCTGAAGACGCCGTCGGTGATGACCAGGATGTGGCGGTAGGCGCCCTTCGGGCCACCCGCGTCGCGCGCCTCGCGCAGGACCCGCTCGAGGCCGTCGACGTCGCGATGCGGGAAGACCGCCCGCGACGCCTTGGAGAGCCGCACGCCGTCGATGATCGAGGCGTGGTTGAGCTCGTCGCTGACGATCAGGTCGTGCTCACCGGTGATGGTCGGGATGACGCCGCTGTTGGCGGTGAAGCCGGACTGGAAGGTGAGCACGGCCTCGGTGTGCTTGAAGGCCGCCAGGCGACGCTCGAGCTCCTGGTGCAGCTCCATGGTGCCGGCGATGGTGCGCACGGCGCCCGAGCCGGCCCCGAGGTCGCGCACGGCGTCCAAAGCGGCCTCGACGAGGCGCGGGTGGGTCGCCAGGCCCAGGTAGTTGTTCGAGGAAAGGCTGATGACCGGGCGCCCGTCCATGGTCGTGTGCGGCACCTGGGGGCCCGACATGATCCGCAGGGGCCGATAGAGCGCCTGGCGGCGCAGCTCCTCGATCTCGTCGGCCAGGTAGGCCAGGGGATCGCGGCGGGCCGTGCCGGTCGAGGCCCCGGTGGCGGTCTGATCGGTCGTCATCGGCTCAACCCTCCTGGGGCAGCAGCACGACCTTGCCGGCGTGCCCGCCGGCGACGAGGTCGAAGGCCTCCGCGTAGCGGCTCAGCGGTAGGCGATGGGTGATGATGGGCGAGAGGTCGAGGCCCTCCTCGAGCAGTGCCGTGGTGCGGTACCAGGTCTCGAAGAGGATGCGCCCGGTGATGCCGTAGAGGCGGATGCCCTTGAAGATGACCTCCTCGGAGAGGTCGACCGTGGCCGGCCGAGTGTGCGTGCCGAGGAGCGAGACGCGCCCGCCGTTGGTGACCGCGGCGAGTCCCTGGTGGAGAGCGGCCTCGGCGCCGGACATCTCGAGCACCACGTCCACGCCGTCGCCGCCGGTCGCCTGGCGCAGCCAGGCGACCACGTCCTGCCGGGCATCGAGCACGGCATCCGCGCCCATGCGCGTGGCCAGCTCGAGCCGCTCGGCGTTGACGTCCGTGGCGAAGATGCGCCGCGCGCCCGCCACGCGCGCCACGGCGATGGCCATCAGCCCGATCGGCCCGCAGCCGAGCACCGCCACGCTCAGGCCGGCGATCTCCTCCACGAAGATGGCGTGCACGGCGTTGCCCATCGGCTCCTGGAGGGCCGCCACCACCGGCGAGAGGTCCTCCGTGACCCAGGCGTTGCGCTCGGGGATGACGGCGTACTCGGCGAAGGTGCCCGGCGCGTGCACGCCCAGGATGCGCAGGTGCTGGCAGACGTGGGCGCGCCCGGTCCGGCACTGGTAGCAGTCCCAGTCCACGAGGTGCGTCTCGGCCGCCACCAGCGAGCCCAACGGGATGCGCTCGGCACCCGGCCCGCGGCCGACCACCGTGCCCGCCATCTCGTGGCCGAAGACCATGGGCGTCGGCCCGAAGTTCTCCTGCGCCCAGGGATCCCAACGCTCGATGTGGAGGTCCGTGCCACAGACACTGGCCGCCTCGACCCGCACCAGCACCTCTCCCGGTCCGGGCACCGGCAGTGGCACCTCGCGGAAGGCGGCGCCGGGTCCGGGCGCCTCCTTGACCAGGGCGCGCATCGTCTCCGGCAGCGTCCGCGCCGCCGGCCGGCTGCTCACCGACGCACGCGGATCAGCGATCGCAGGCTCCTGGTTCCGGTGCGCTGGGGCCGTCCATCCATTGCTCGGCGAACGCCTTCGCCTGTTCAGGATCGAAGGATTCGCTCAGGTGGACGCGGTCCCAGGCGACGTACGCGAAGCGCGTGGTCATGGAGTCGAAACGAGCCACCAGGACCTTGTTCGGGATGCGGCAGGTCTTGGCCCCTTCGGTCTGCGGCAACTCCGACTGTGCCGTGCGCATGGCATCCAGCTCGCTGCGCGTGGGGCAGCCGTTGGGCCCGGAGCAGGAGTAGAGCCAGACCACGAAGCCGTGCTCGAGGTTGTGGATCCAGCCGCCCGGCGACTGCTCGATGCTCGGCTCGTAGAAGCCCTGCTTGAGAGGCCCCACGCCGGACCGCGCGAAGTGCGGCCCGGAAGCGGGCGGGCAGTAGGCGTAGCGCAGCCGGTCGGACGAGCCGACGTGGTCCTTGCCCATGTCGCGCGTCACGAAGCCGAGGCGCTGCGTCGGCGACGGCACGGGCGACGGGGAGGGGCTCGGACTGGGCGAGCCGGCGGGTGTCGCCGTGGCCGCCGGGCTGGCCGTGGGCGATGGACTCGGGCTGGGCGCGGGCGTCACGGCCGGCCTGGCCGTCGGGCTCGGCGTCGGGCTGGGCGAGGGGGTGGGCGTGGGCGGGATGGTCGGCACGAAGGGCGTCGGCGTGGGCACCGGTTCGACCGGGCCGGGCGTCAGGCGCGACTCACAGGCGTATGCGCCGCTGCCCGCACCGAACACGAACAGCCCGATGAGGGCCACGCCGGCCACGGCGAAGCCACCCACGAGGAAGGTGCGGTAGCGGTCGAAGATGCCGCGCTCGTCGTAGCGACGCACGCTGCGCGTGCGTCGGCCGGCGCGCGGCGTGCCGGACGGGGAGAGGGAGCGCCGGCCGCCGGCCGCGGCGTCGTCCCTGGCGCGTGGGTTCTCCGGACCCGTCGTCCGTCGGGGTCGCTTCGTCACAGGATCCTCACGTGATGGGGCGTCGGGCGAGGGCGGCGCCCGGGGATGCGCAGAGGGTACCGCGTGGACGGCCTTCGATGCCGGCGTCCCTGCGCCGAGTCGGGTCGGTCCGGGCTTATCTCACGGCTCGGTGAACCAGGCGCGTGTGGCCGGCTGGAGGAGCCCGCCGAAGAGGAGGGCGGCCATGCCCAGCGCCACGGCGGCCCCGAGCAACCCGGCCGCCATGGCCAGCAGGGGCACCAGCGGCAGGGTCAGCGTGGCCAGGCCGAGCGCCAGTCGCCAGGCAGCCTGCTTGCGCTGCCAGACGAGCGTCAGCGTGAAGACGGCGTAGGCCAGCAGCAGCATCCAGACGACTCCCACCGCCGAGATGGGCATGGTGGCGGCCTGTTCCACGATGAGCGGCAGCAGCAGGCCGAGGATGGCCAGCAGCAGCAGGCCGTAGAGCAGGAAGAGCCGCACGCCTGCCGGCATGGCACGCAACTGGGTGGACATGGCCGCCGGATTGTGCCATGCGCCCGGCCGAGTACGGCGGGCCCATGGCGGTCCGCCGAGTCGTCGGGCCGCGTCGCTCAGGCGGCGCCCACCAGCGCCAGCGCCAGCGCCTCCACCCCGTCCGGGGCGAGGCGTCCGCCGGCCTCGGCGCGCACGGCCGCCAGCGCCGCCACGGGGTCGAGCGGCGTGCCGCCCTCGTGCGGCCAGGCCAGCGCCACGTAGCGCTCGACCGCGGTCAGCACGCGCACCGCGGGCGACAACTCGTCTCCGCGGAGCCCGTCCGGGTAGCCGGCACCGTCGAAGCGTTCGTGGTGGTGGCGCACCAGCTCGGCCACCTCGGCCAGGGCCGGGTACGCCTCGAGCAGGCGGCCGGCGAGGACCGGATGGGCGAAGCCGACGGCGCCCTGCTGGGCCTCGCCGGCCGGATCGGCGGCGAGGCGGCCGACATCGCTGACCAAGGCAGCGGCCTCGAGCGCCTCGAGGTGCCGGCCGACGATGCCCAGCCGGGGGCCGGCCTCACGGCAGAGTCGAGCGACCCGCTCGTTCGACTCGGCCAGCGTCGGGGCGAGGCCGCGCAGCACGTCGTGCAGCGGCCGCACCAGTTCCACCAGGGCGTAGGCGCGCCGCTCCCCCGTCTGCGCGTCACGCATGACACGCTCGAGGACGTCGCGCAGCTCGCGCACATGTGTGGGCAGGTCGCTCGCCGCCACCGTCCTGCCCTTGCCCGACTGCTTGGCGAGGTAGAGCGCCGTATCGGCGATGGCCACCAGGTCCGCGGCGCGCCCGGCATCCACGGGATGCGCGGCGATGCCGATGCTCGCACCGACACGCACGGCCGGATCGTCGCTGGCCGCGTCGACCGCCGCCAGCAGCTTGCGTGCCACGGCACGGGCGCCGCGCTCGTCGGTGTCGGGCAGGATGAGCGCGAACTCGTCGCCGCCATACCGGCAGACGATGTCCTCGCTGCGCACGCTGGCCGTCAGCCGTTCGGCCAGCCGCTGCAGCAGCCGGTCCCCGGCCTGGTGGCCGTGGTGGTCGTTGTAGGCCTTGAAGTTGTCCAGGTCGACCATCAGCAGGCCCACCTGCCCGGAGGTCTCGAGCGCCCGATCGAGCGCCTCCCGGAAGCCGCCCTGGTGGCGCAGGCCGGTCAGCGGGTCGGTGCGTGCGGCGTGCAGCAGCTGCGCATGGACCTGGGCGTTCTCCAGGGCGATGGCAGCGTGGTTTGCGTAGAGCTTCGCCAGGTCGAGCTCGGACGGCTGGAAGTGGGCGCCCAGGCGATAGAGGTTGAGCGCGCCGATGACGCCGGTCGGGCTGTGCAGGGGCACCACGATGATCGACTCGTCCTCGTCCTCGGGCGTGCCGGGAACGTGCGCCACGCGCGGATCGCGGTTGGCGTCGTTGATGATCTCGGCCTCGCCGCGCACGACCACGTCGCCGGTGATGCCGGAGCCGAGCGCCATGCGCGAGCCGAGGATCTGCTCCGCGTACTGGTCGCGGGCGAGCACCGGCACGAGGACTTCCTGGGCTCGGTCGACGAGGTAGATGGTCAGCGTGTCGTAGGGCACGACCTCGCTGAGCGTGTCGGCGATGGCCTCGAAGACGCCTGACGGGTCGCGCGTCTTGAGCAGACCCTCGCTGATGGTCAGCAGCTGGCGCTGTGTGGCCAGCTGCCGCTCCATCTCGGCACTGCGCCGCTCGAGCTCCTCGACCTGACGAGCGTTGACGATGGCGACCGAAGCCTGCGCCGCGATGATCTGCATCAGTCGCAGGTCCGCCGGCTCGAACCTGTCCAGGCCGAGCCGCGAGAGCTCGATGGCGCCGAGCACCTCGTCCTCGTAGCTGAGTGGCACGACGATCATCGACTCGTCGATGTCGAGGCTGCCCGCGATGTCAGCCGTGCGCGGGTCGTGCAGCACGTCGGGGATGATCTCGCCGATGCCCGAGCGGGCGATCGTGCCGCCCAGTCCCTCGCCCAGGCGGAGGCGCAGCAGTTCGGGCGTCTCGTCGGCGTAGTGGTCCACGCGGCCGTCGATGGCCACCGCCTCCAGCGTCTCGCCGTCGGGTTGAAGGAGATAGAGGCGCAGGCCGTCGTAATCGATGAGGCCGCCGATCTCGCGCGCCACGATGTCGCTCACCTCCTGCACGCTGCGCGACCGATTGAGCTGGCGCGAGAGCGCTTCGATGCCCACGAGCTGCTCGCTCCAGCGCCGGGCTTCGGCCAGCAGACGCGCGTTGCCGAGCGCCGTGCCCACTTGGGCAGCGACCGCCCCAAGGCGCTCGATCTCGAGCCTGCTGAAGGTGCGCTCGGCGCGCGTCGAGAGGGCCATCGTGCCCCAGACCCGGCCCGCCTCGAAGATGGGCACCATGACACCGGCGTAGAAGCCGAAGCGCCGCACGAAGTCGAGCGTCGTGCCCGATGTGGCGTGCGGCAGGTCGGCAAGCGTCAGCGGCTCGCCGTGCGTCACGACGCGGTCGAGCTGCGGCGTGTCGCCGACGCGGAGGCGCAGCTCCTGGGGTGGCGGACCGGGCGCCGACCAGCCCACCGGCAGCAGCACGTCCTCGCCGCCGGCGTGCTCGAGTCGGAGGATCATCACGCCGTCGACGTCGAAGGCGTCGCGCAGTCGCTGACAGACGAACTCGGCGATCTCGGTAGCCTCGAGGACGCCCGACAGTCGGACGGACAAGTCGGCCAGGGCGGTCAGCTCGTCGACGAGACGGGCCTGGTCGGAGGCGGTCGACCCAGCCGGCTGCTCCTCCGCTTCGTTCCCGCCATCGGTCGCCGGGACTGGCTCGGCGCCCGCGGCCAGGTGCGCATCGAGCAGAGAGCGCTTGAAGCGCCAGGTCCGGCCCACCTTCGTGGCCGGCAGCTGGCCGCGCTGGGCGAGCCGGTAGAGCGTACGCACGGGGATGGCGAGATACGCGGCGGCCTCCTCGATGGTGATCCAGTCATCGAAGCCGCCGGTCGGCAGGTTGCTGCCCAACCGATGCGTCCCCCTGCGAGTTGTTGCCACTTGCTGCCACTCTAGCGCGCGCTGTCCAGCCCTCCATGGCTCGATGGTCATGGCCCGCCACGGCCCGGGGACCGCCGCCTATACTCGGCGCCGGTGGCCGACCTCCCCTTCCGTCTTGCCGATCCCGATCTGCGCGCACGCCTGGGCGCGCGTGTCGACCGAGAGGGCAAGGTCGTGGCGGCCCTGGCCGAGCTGGGGGTGACACCGGGGCGGGACGTCATCGTGCTCGAGGCCGACGATGGTGCTCTCGTCGGGCGACTGGAAGCCCTCGGGGCAAGGGTCGTCGGCGTGCCCTCGCTCGACGTCGGCAACCTGCCCAGCGACAGTGCCGACGTCGTGGTGGCCGCCTGGACCGCGCTCGAGCCGGCCTCTCCAGACGCCTCGGGCTGGATCGAGGGGATCAGCCGCGTCGCCCGACCGGGTGCGCGCCTGCTGATCGTGACCGACTATGGGCGGGACGAGGCCGCCGCGGTACTGCCGGCGCCCGCTGCCGGTCCTGAGCCCTACCGTCGCCGGGACGCCGCCTTCCTGGCGCTGGGCTTCAAGATCCGGGTGCTGCACTGCTGGTGGAGCTTCGCTTCGCTGGAAGAGGCCGGCGAGATGCTCCGCTCCGCCTTCGGCGGCGCCGGTGCCGCGCTGGCGGCCGGCCTCAAGCGGCCGCGCGTGGGGCACAAGGTCGCCATCTACCACCGCGACCTCTGAGGGTGCCGTCCGCCGGCCCCATCTCAGGCCGAGGCGAGCTGGCGAGCCGGACTGATGCCCAGGACCTCGGCGTAGCGTGCCTCGTAGTCGTCGACCATGCGCTCGACCGTGAAGCGTGCCAGGGCGGCCCGACGGCAGGCCGCGCGCGAGATGAGGGGCAGGTGGGGCAGGACCGCGGTCAGGGCGGCGACGTCCGCTTCCCCGCCCGTGCCCGGTCCTGCCAGGAAGCCGGTCACACCCGCCTCGACCACCTCCGGTGCGCTGGCGCGGTCGGTGGCGAGGACCGGTGTGCCACAGGCCAGCGCCTCGATCATCACCAGCCCGAACGGCTCATCCCAGAGGATGGGAAAGAGAAGCGCGTCGGCACCCGCCAGGAGGAGTCGCTTGCGCTCGCTGTTCGCCTCGCCAACGTAGCGGATGCGCTCGTCGAGGTAGGGCGCCACCTCGCGCTCGAAGATGACGCGCTCATGCGGGTGGATGCGCCCGGCGAGTAGCAGGCGGCGGCCGCTCCGACGGGCCACCTGGACCGCTGTCCCGGCACCCTTCTCGGGCGAGAAGCGGCCCAGGAAGAGGAGGTAACCCTCCGGCCGGGCGCCGAACGGGAAATCGGCCACGTCGATCCCGTTGTGCACCGGCGCCACCTGCCCGCGGGAGGGGTAGGTCGCCGCCGCCGCGCGCGAGATGGCGTTGTGGCGGCCGCGGAAGCGCTCGAGCAGCTCGGGCATCTCTGGCTCGACCTCGCCGTGGTGGGTGACCAGCGCCAGCTCGACGCCGGCCTCGACGGCCGCCCGAAGGCCGGCCACCCCGCCGTGGTCGTGGATGATGTCGAAGGCTGCTGCGCTGGCGTAGGGCGCCTCGTGATGGCGCCGGGCGAGCTCCTGCGCCTCCTCGGCACGAAGGTGGCGGCTGGCGGGACTCCAGAGCGCCGCGGGGCTACCGACCACGAGGCGAGCGCTGGTCACCGAGTCACCGCTGGCGAAGAGGGTCACCCGGTGGCCGCGCCGCACGAGCTCCTCGGTCAGCAGGTGCACCACCACCTCGGTGCCGCCGTAGGCGCGCGGTGGCACCGCCTCGTAGAGCGGCGCCACGAGGCCGATCCGGAGACGTGGCATGGGCGCCCGTCCCCCGCTCATCACTCCCCCCTCGCTGCCCATCGGCCGCCTCCATCGCTCCGGCCTCCGCCGGGGCGCGCATTCTAGCCCCAGTGCTCTGCTAGGCTCGGCGGCCATGCAGCCATCCGCACGCCCCGCCCGCCGGGCACCCATCGAGCGCCGACGACCGGACCGGATGGTCACGCCGACGCGAGTCGTCCTGGCGCTGGCCATCGTGCTCTCGCTCGGGCTGCTCGTCTTCGGCGTCATCGAGCGAGGTCGGGCACAAGTGCCCATCCTCGTCAGCGGTGCGACGATCCTCGGCCTCTCGCTGGTCGGGGCCGGCCTCATCGGGGCACGGGCCGCCTACGCCGCGGGGCGGCGAGGCGCGGCGGGCCGGGCCCTGCTCTACGCCGTCCTCGGCGGCGGCTGCATGCTGGGCGCTGCCGGCGCGCTGGGCGGTGCGGTCGTGCTGGGCATGCTCTACGGCAGCGCCAGCGGACGCTGAGCGCGGCGGGCGCTGAGCGGCGGCGGCACCGGCGGCCGGGTCGTACACTACCCGCGCCCCTCGCCCCCATCGTCTAGAGGCCTAGGACGCCACCCTTTCAAGGTGGAGATCAGGGGTTCGAATCCCCTTGGGGGCACCATCATCCGCGCGGGTCGCATGATCGGGCCGACGCTGCCCTCCGGGCGCCTCGCCGCAGCGCCGGTCGCTACAATCCGCCCTGAGATGACCACCTTCCGCGGCGGCGAGATCTACGGCATCCCCATCCCGACCGTCTTCGACGAGACGAACGCCATCCGCTGCGAGGCATGCCTCGAGCCGATCGAGGGGCTGCCCTTCCGGGTCTCCATCATGGACATCGTCTCGGTCGAAGCGCCGCCGTCGTGGGCCCGGGGCACGCGCCTGAATCCCGGCCCACACCAGTTCCACGCGCAGCCGGGCTGCTTCCAGGACTGGTGCCGCGCCAAGGGCTACCTGCTCTGTCGGCGCTCGGATGTGCGCGAGATCATGCGCCCAGTGCGCATCCCCGGGGAGGAGCGTCGCTACGGTCTCTGCGACGGGCTCCACCGCGAGGCCCACGAGCTCGTCCCGGCCTGACCGGCCGGCAGCACCAGCAGCCGCTCGACGATGAGCCTCGCCGTTCTCCTGCCGGCGGTCACCTCCCTCCTGGCGCTCGCCTTCGCCGTCGCGCTGCTCGACCAGTGGCGTCAGCGACGCCACGGCTTCCAGCTCATCTGGGCCGTGGGCATGATCTTCTTCGGCGTCGCCTCGGGCTGTGAGGCCATCGCGGCCGTGCCGAGCCTCGGCTGGAACGAGGCGCTCTATCGCACCTGGTATCTCTTCGGCGCC
>DASSPM010000035.1:0-6724 GCA_035699625.1 Candidatus Limnocylindrales bacterium
TGATGAGCAGCGGGGGCCGGTGCGCCCCGGCTGGTCAGCCGCGCCGAGTCGCTCCTCGCTCGGTCCGCCTGAGCTAGCGTTGGGTCGAGCGCCAGCGCACCGCCAGCACGACCACGCAGTAGGCGTAGAGGGCGGCGATCACCCCGCCCACGAGGATGCCGCCGCCGTCAGGGTCGGCCGAGCTGATACCGCTCAGCAGGGTGAGGAGGCTGAGCAGCAGCCAGAGGATGCTGACCACGATGCCGGTCAGACGCCCCCACTCCTTGCTCAGCAGGATGCCCACGCCGGCAATGAGCTGGACCAGGCCGAGCGCGGCGATCACGCCACCGATGACGTAGAGCACCGCGCTGAGCGCACCGGGCGCGATGGCCGACGCCGCGAGATCCGAGGCGAACTGGTCGGCCATCGAGCCAACGAGGAAGAGGAGCAGGCCGATGACGGCGCCGAGCGCGCCGAGCACCGCCAGGATGACGCCTGCCACGGCTGAGGCCGCGGTCCGTCCGCCGGCGGCCGGCGCCGGCTGGACCCACGCTGCACCTGGCTGGACCCACGCTCCACCTGGCTGGACCCACGCTGACGGCGACGATCGCGGCTCTCCCCAGCCCTGCGGCGTGGGTGTCTGCGGCGGGCCCCAGGCCGACGGGGGTGGCTGCTGCTGGTAGCCCCAGCCCTGCGGCGCATCGGGCGGCCGGCCCCACGTGGGCGGCGCCGGTGGCTCGCCCGTCCCATCGGGCTGACCGGCTGGCTGCCCGCCGCCCGCGCGGCTCGGATCCTCGTTCACGGCTGCCGCTCCCTCCTCTGCGCGAGAGTCTACGACCCGAAGATGCGCTGGAGCTCGAATGGGGCGCTCGCCGCCAGCTGGTCGTAGCGGCAGTCGCGGGGCGTCTTATCGGGCCGCCAGCGGCGGAAGGTCGTGGCGTGCCGGAAGCGGTCGCCCTGCAGGTGGTCGTAGGCAACCTCGCAGACCCGCTCGATGCGCAGCGGCTCCCAGGAGAGGTCCTTGCCTCGGTTCCAACGGCTGGTTGCCCCGGGCAGCCTCTGGCCGCTGGCGTCGGCCGTGCCGAGGGACGACCACTCGGCCCACTCCTGCCACGGGTGCCCCTCCGCGGCCCTCTCGCGCAGCTCGGCGAGTTCCGCCACCAGCTCGCGCCGCCGCTCCCAGGAGAAGCTGGAGGTGATGCCCACGTGGTGCAGCCGGCCGCCGTCGTCGTAGAGGCCGAGCAGCAGTGAGCCGACGTGCGTGCCGGGTCCGTTCTTGTGCCAGCGGAAGCCGGCCACCACGCAGTCGGCCTCGCGGGCGTGCTTGATCTTGGCCATCGCCCGTTTGCCGGGCTGGTAGGCGGCATCGCGCGGCTTGGCGATGACACCGTCGAGGCCGGCACCCTCGAAGCGCTCGAACCAGTCGGCGGCGACGGCCGGATCGAGCGTGGCGGGGGTCAGGTGGACCGGCGGCTGCGCGCCTGCCAGGACCTTCTCGAGCCTGGCGCGCCGCTCGACCTGCGGGCTGCCCATCAGGTCGTCGTCCCCGATGGCCAGCAGGTCGAAGGCGACGTAGGAGGCCGGCGACTCGGCGGCCAGCATGGCCACCCGCGAGGCAGCCGGGTGGATGCGCAGCAGGAGCGCCTCGAAGTCGAGTCCGTCACGCCCGGCGATGACGACCTCCCCGTCGAGCACGCAGCGCTCGGGGAGGCTGGCCCGCAGCGCCGGCGCCAACTCCGGGAAGTAGCGCTCGAGCGGCTTGAGGTCGCGGCTCTGGATGTGGACGTCATCGCCGTCGCGGAAGACGAGCGCGCGGAAGCCGTCCCACTTGGGCTCGTAGAGCCAGCCGTCGCCGGTCGGGATGGCCTCGACCGGCTTGGCCAGCATCGGCTCGACGGGCGGCGATACGGGGAGTCGCACCGGCCGATGATAGGCCGCGCGCGCCGATCGGCCGTGGCCTGCGCGTCACCCCATGACCGTCGCTGGGCGGGCTTGCGCCACCGCGCGTGCTAGTGTGGCCGGATGCCACGCCAGGCCTTCCGTGGGGATCCCTACAAGGTGCTCGACGTTGCCTCGGACGCCAGCGCCTCGGAGATCAAGCGGCGCTGGCGGGACCTGGCCAGGGAACACCACCCCGACCGGGCGGCCGGCGACGCGACCGAAGCCGAGCGGCTGACGAAGCGCATGGCCCGCATCAACGCCGCCTACGACCTGCTGCGGGATCCCGAGCGCCGCGCCGACTACGACGGCAGCCACCCCGGCGGGCGGCGCGGCGGAGTGACCTTCGGCGGCCACCAGCGGCGGCCAGGTGGTCCGCCGCCTCCGCGGCCGGAGCGGCCCGTCACCGGTCGCTTCGACGCCAGCGAGCTCTACCAGCGCCGCAACGCGACCACATCGACCACTCCGCCGCCGTTGCGCGGGCAGCGACCACGCAGCACGCGCGACTGGGAGGCGGAGCGGGAGCCGCTGCGGGCGAGCCAGCCGACCGGCCCGGTGCTGCGCGGCCAGAGCCGCCGCCCAGCCCCGCCGCCGACGCTCGCGCAGGCGCGCGACGTTCAGATCGAGTTCGGCAAGTTCCGGGGACACACGCTGGGCGAGGTGGAACGTTTCGAGCCGACCTACATCGACTGGATCGCGCGCACCATCACCCGCGATCGGGATCTGGTCGCCGGAGCGCGCGTCATTCAGGCCGACCTCGATGCGCGGGGGGTCGAGCGGCGCTTCCGTGGACCGGCGACGGGCACGGCGACGGGGTCTCGCGACGACGCGGAACCCCGTCGAGCGGCGGGCTGACCGGCGAGAGCTCCGGCCGATGATGCCTGCCGTTGACCTCCGGGCCGGCCCGACGGCCGGCTGATCCTGTTACTCGACTCGTTGCCCGGCTCCGCCGGTCCCCATGCTTGCGATGCCCCCGGCAGCGCCCCTGAAGGAGGGGATCGGAGCGGTCCCGGACCCGGTGGTCGACGCCTCGGGTGGCCTTCCGGCGGGGAGGTCGACGGCCGTGACCAACGTAGACCGCCGCGCCCGGGAAGGCAATGGCGCCTCCGTACCCGGCGGCACCGGACCATGGTCGTGAGCGCCGGCGCACCACACTTTCGGCCCCGCGTCCGGGACCGTGCTCAGCGCTCTCCCAGAGCGGCGATGGCCGCGTCCAGGCCAGCCACGTCGCGTGAGTCCGCCAGGACGGCCAGGATCGTGTCGTCGGCGCGCGCGGGCCAGAGCACGACAGAAAGCGGTCCGTCGCGCGACTGGGCGTCGATGCGGATGCCCCGTCGGCCGGCCAGCTCGACCTCGCGTGCCTGGACGCCGCTGATGCGTCGGGCGGCATCGGCGCCGGTCGCGAACGTGTCGGCCATGACGTTCGCCGTCAGGCCGAGGGCGCGATAGGCCACCAGGCTGATGGCCCCGCGAGGCCGGTCCCAGCGAGCGCCCGCGAAGGCAAGTTCGGCGACGCCGGCCTTGACCAGGGGCGCGCCGAGGGCCGCCGTGGAGCAATAGCTGCCGGACTCGCGGCTGACGGGAGGCGCGCCCTCGAGCGTGGCCGGCAGGAGCGATTCCAGGTCGGGCACGAGCCCCGGCCCGCGGCGCTCGGACTGGCCGCCGCAGGGGAGGGCAGGATCGAGGCTCGGTGGGCTCGCCGCACAGCCGGCAAGCAGCAGTGCCACGACCAGTGCGCGGAGCAGCGCCGGGGCGCCTTGGAGCGGTTCGACGTGCAAGCATCCCACCCGCGGAGCGTAGCCGGGTCCGCTGCGGGCGGGTCGGCCGCTGCATCGGACGCGCTCGGCGTGCTCGGGCGGCCTTCGGCAGCCGGACTCAGCCGAGGACGATCAGGGGATGCGCCACTCGATGGGGCCCGTGAAGCAGTGGTTGAGTCGCTTGCAGAGTCCGGCCGAAAGGTCCCAGATGCGACCGGACACGTACGGCCCGCGGTCGATGACGGGCGCACTCACGACGCGGCCGGCCCAGCGGAACTGGACGATCGTGCCGCAGGGCAGGCTGCGGTGCGCGACGCCGACGATGGTCTCGGTGTAGGCGTAGCCGCAGGCGGTGCGATTGCCGTAGAACCCCGGCCCGTACCAGCTGACGTTCGGGTCGTAGCGCCAGGTGGCGACGACCTTGCCCTGGAAGGCGGCGCCTCCGATGGCCGGCGGGGGCGCGCCCGGCTCGACGAGTGGCCGGGGCGGCAGCGCGTCGACCGGCGCCGAGAGGGCGCGCTCGGTCGAGACGGCCGAGCGCCGGAGCGCCACGCCGAAGATGGACTCGAAGGAGAGGTCGGGCTCGCCGGCGGCGTCCTCGGGCATCAGGTCGATCATGCTCGCCACCCGGAAGGTCAGCGCGGCGGATGCGGGGGCCGTGATCTGTGTGGCTGCGGGCATGCCGCTGCCCGCCTGATCCGGTGCCTGTGCGGCGGTACCCGGATCGGGCACGAGCGCGATGATGATCGAGAGAGCGAGAGCGGCCCAGGCGGGCGTCACGAAGCGGGCAGTGACGCGGCGCCGTCTGATGCTGTTTCGCGAGTGATGCTGTGGGCGCGCCTGCTCACGGCGCGGCGGATGCCCGCCGCGGGAGTACCAGGGCACGAGCCCACCCTAGCACGTGCGCCCGCGTCCGTCTTGCGCGGGACCCCGGCCGGGGCATTGCAGTGGGCTTACAGATGGCGGTGCTAGATTCGCCGCCATGAGCGACGCCTGGGAAGAACGCCTGCGGCGCTGGCGGGTCGAGCGTCTCGAGCCGGCACGCGAGCGCGCCCCGGAGCGCCAGGTCCGCTTCAGCACCATCAGCGACGTCGAAGTGGCCGGTCTCTACGACCCGGCCGACTGGCTCGGGCCCGCGGCAGGCGGCGGCGGCCCGACCGCGGTCGACCACCTCGGCGAGCCGCTGCGTGCACGCGGCGCGCCCGCTGGCGACCCTGCCCAGGCGGCCGGGCCCTGGGCCGATTTCGACCCGCTGCGCGACGTCGGTTTCCCGGGGGAGCCTCCCTTTACGCGCGGCGTCCACCCGACGGGCTATCGCAGCCGGCTCTGGACGATGCGCATGTTCGCCGGCTTCGGCTCGGCCGAGGACACCAACGTGCGCTTCAAGCAGCTCCTCGCCGCGGGCCAGACCGGTCTCTCGATCGCCTACGACATGCCCACCCTCTACGGCTACGACACCGACGACCCGGAGGCGGAGGGCGAGTTCGGCACGTGCGGCGTGGCCGTCAGCAGCCTGGCCGACATGGAGGTCCTCCTCGACGGCATCCCGCTCGACCGCATCAGCACCTCGATGACCATCAACTCGCCGGCCGCGCCGATCTGGGCCATGTACATCGCGGCGGCCGAGAAGCGCGGCTATCCGCGGGCCATCCTCGAGGGCACCACCCAGAACGACATCCTCAAGGAGTACGTCGCCCAGAAGGAGTTCCTCTTCCCGCCCGAGCCGTCGATGCGCCTCGTGGTCGACACCATCGAGTACGGCACCGCGGAGCTGCCGCGCTGGAACACCATCTCGATCAGCGGCTACCACATCCGCGAGGCCGGATCGACGGCCGTGCAGGAACTCGCGTTCACCATCGCCGACGGCATGGCCTACGTGGAGGCGGCCATCGCGCGCGGGTTGCGCGTGGACGATTTCGCACCGCGGCTTTCCTTCTTCTTCAACAGCCACAACGACTTCTTCGAGGAGATCGCCAAGTTCCGGGCCGCGCGGCGCATCTGGTGGAAGCTGATGAGCCAGCGCTACCGGGCCGAGAACGAGCGCTCGACCTGGCTGCGTTTCCACACGCAGACGGCCGGCGTTTCGCTCACCGCCCAGCAGCCGCTCAACAACCTGACCCGTGTCGCCATCCAGGCCCTGGCGGCGGTCCTGGGAGGCACGCAGTCGCTGCACACGGACGCCTACGACGAGGCCTGGGCGGTGCCCTCCGCCGAGGCTGCGTTGCTGGCGCTCCGGCAGCAGCAGATCATCGCCCACGAGACCGGCGTGGCCAATACGGTCGACCCGCTCGGCGGCTCCTGGTTCGTGGAGGCGCTGACCAACGAGACCGAGCGGCAGGTCTGGCGCTACCTCGACGAGATCGACCGGCTGGGCGGCATGGTCAAGGCCATCGAGGCCGGCTACCCGCAGAAGGAGGTCGCCGACGCCGCCTACCGCTTCCAGCGCGAGTTCGATGCGGGCGAGCGGCGCATCGTCGGCGTGAACGTGCACGGCGACCCCGACGAGGTGCTGGAGATCCCGCTGCTGGAGGTGAGCGAAGAGTCCCTCCGGCGCCACCTGTCCCGCCTTGAGCGAACCCGTCGCGAACGAGATCCGCAGGCCGTCGAGGCTGCCCTGGCACGTCTGCGCGACGTCGCCGCACGGCCGGCGTCATCCGAGACGAACCTGATGCCGGCGCTGGTGGACGCGGCCCGGGCATACTGCACGCTGGGCGAGATGTGCGGCGTCTTCCGGGGCGTCTTCGGCGAGTACCGCGAGCCGGTACTGGTGTGAGCGAAGAGGGGGTGCCGGTGAGCGAGCAGTCGCCGGTCGAGGCGACGCCCGCGGCCGAGGCGACGCCGGCGGCCGAGGCGACGCCGGCGGCCGTCCGCTGCGCCTGCCCGGCGGATGCGCGCATCGCCCGCCACTTCGACGGCTGGGTGGCCGGTCGGCATGCCGGCCGGGACGAGATGCCGCTGGCGGGGACCTCGGAGCGTCTCCTGGCCCAGCTCCTGGCCGCCGGCCCGGCCGGCAGGAGCGTGCTCGAATTGGGCTGCGGCCCGGCAGGCCT
>DASSPM010000036.1:0-9821 GCA_035699625.1 Candidatus Limnocylindrales bacterium
GGCCGCCATCACGGTCACGCCGCGCGCCGAACCGGCCGGCCCGGTCACGGTCACCATCCGTGCCGACCCGGGCGCCACGAGCGTGGACCCTGCCAACGCGGTCGTGCCGGCGGAGACGATCACCCTGCCACTCCAGGTGAGCGGCGACTTCAGGGCCACCGGCGTCAAGGTGGAGGAGACCAGGGCTACGGGCGAGGTGACATTCCTCAACTACGACCCGGGCGACGCGAACTCGATCCCTTCGGGCAGCGTCGTCAGCACGGAGTCCGGTATCGGCTTCCGGACGAATGCGACCGTGACCGTACCGGCTGCCCAGGTCGTGCCGCCCAGCACGATCATTCCAGGACGGCGGGACATCGGTGTGACTGCCGTGAAGGCTGGCACATCGGGCAACGTGCCCGCGGGTACCATCACTCGCGTTCCCAGGAGCGAGGATCCGGGACTCCTGAAGGTCTCCAACGGCGAGCCCACGAGCGGGGGGACACGGACGGAGACGAAGCTGGTGGCGAAGAAGGACTACGACGCCGCGCTCAAGCAGCTCACGGCGCGGCTGGGGGAGCAGCTGCAGGCGATGCTGGCCGATCCGGCCACGGCCCCGGCCGGGCGGACGCTCTTCCCGGCCACGGCGGTGATGACCCCCGCGGCGGCGGACACGGCGGCGGGGGACCTCGTGGGCAGGGAGGTCGAGACCTTCACCCTCGGCGCCACCGCCAGCGCCACGGTCACCGCCGTGGACGAGTCCCAGCTGGCGCCGCTGGCCGTCGCGCGGCTGCGCCAAACGGTGCCCACCGGCTACGAGCTCTTCGAGGACTCCATCCGCTCGAGCCACACGCCGGGCACGGCCGATGGCACGGCAGTCATCTACGTTGCCGAGGCGTCCGGCGAGCAGTGGCGGCCGCTCGACGCCAAGGCCCTCCTCGAATCGGTCAAGGGGCGACCGATCGCGGAGGCGCGAGCTGAGCTGGAGCGCGTCGGCAGGGTCGAGATCAGCACCTGGCCGGACTGGGTCGAGACCATCCCCACGCTCGACGCTCGCGTCTCCCTGAGTGTGGCGGCGCCGGAGCGCGCGGCCCCGTGAGGCCGCCGGCGCGGCTGCTCGGCGTAGACCTGGGAGAGCGGCGGATCGGGTTGGCCGTGGCCGATCTGGACGACGGCACCGGCCACACCGGAGCGCGCAGCCTGGCCGTCCTGCGGCGGGGCAGTCTCGAGCAGGACGTCACGCGGATCGCCCGCCTGGTGGACGAGCAGGGTGTGACCGGGCTCGTGGTCGGCCTGCCCCGCAACATGGACGGCAGCGAGGGGGCGCAGGCAGCCGCGACACGAGAGTGGGCGGCGCAGGTGGCCGCTCGCCTGGCGCTGCCGCTCGCCTGGCGCGACGAGCGCCTCACCAGCGAAGCCGCCGAGGCGTCGCTGCCGCGGACGCGTCGCGGGCGAGCGGGCGGTCCGCCCTCCGCCGCCGCGCGCGGTCGGCGCCGCGCCGCGGTCGATCGAGAGGCCGCGCGGCTGATCCTGCAGGCCGAGCTCGACGCGCGCAGCGGAGCCGGCTCGTGAGTCCCGAGCGCCGCATGGCCAGGCCGGCCGCACCTCAGAAGGGCACGGTCAGCGGCCCCCTGGGCCGCGCCAACGGGAACGGCAACGGCAACGGCAACGGCCGCAGCCTGCGGGAGACGGCCGGCCAGGGCCCGCGGCCCGGAACTCTCCGCCCGCAGCGGCCCAAGCGCGGGCATCGACGGGCCATCGTCTTCGTGCTCCTGCTGGCGGCCGTGGTGCTCCTGGCGCTGAGTAGCGTCGGGGGCGGCATCGTCGGCGGCGTCGCCGCCTCGTGGGCGCGCGGCCTGGCCAGCGACAACCCCGAGGCGCTGCGCATGCCCTTCGTGGCCGGCCTGGTGCGCGACCAGCTCGGCGACGCGCTGACGACGCCAGCGGGCGGCGACTCGACACCCGTCCGCTTCGAGGTACCGCCCGGTGCCAGCGCTCGCCAGGTGGGCGACCAGCTGGTGGCCGCCGGGCTGGTCAAGGAGCGCCTCTATTTCGATTACCTCATCGTCACCGGCGACCTCGGCGGGCGCCTCCAGGCCGGGGTGTACACGCTCAACAAGGGCATGTCGCCCGAGCAGGTCGTGGAGGCGCTGATGCAGGCGCCGATCACCACCGTGCGGGTCGCCCTACGCGAGGGCCTCCGCCTGGAGCAGATCGCGGCGTATCTCCAGACCCTTGGGCTGGAGATGGACGTGAAGGCCTTCTACGACCTGGCCTCCAAGCCGCCGGCCGAGCTGCGCACCGAGTTCGGCTTCCTCGAGACGTTGCCGGAGGGTCGCTCGCTGGAAGGCTATCTCGGCTCGGGGACCTACGAGGTCTACCCGGACGTGACGCCCGAGGAGCTGCTGCGCATCTTCCTGTCGCAG
Organism: Candidatus Limnocylindrales bacterium; assembly: GCA_035699625.1. Taxonomy (GTDB): domain Bacteria; phylum Chloroflexota; class Limnocylindria; order Limnocylindrales; family CSP1-4; genus DASSPM01. The sequence goes on from DASSPM010000036.1 coordinate 2,406, forward strand.
TGGGGCAAGCAGGTCGGGGACGGCCCGATGGCCCAGGCGAAGACGGCCGGCAAGGACTTCTACGAAGTGCTGACGCTGGCCAGCATCGTCGAGCGCGAGGCGGGCGTGGACGAGGAGCGCGCGCTGATCGCCGGTGTCTACGCCAACCGCATCAAACGTGGCGGGCTGCTCAACGCCGACCCGACTGTCTTCTATGCCGCCGACACGGCCAAGCTGCGCGCGCTGGACTTCAGCGAGTGGCCGGGCTACTCCTTCTGGTCGCCGCCCGGCGGCAAGCTGGCCGAGCTGCAGCTGCCGGCCGACCTGCGGCCCTACAACAGCTACTCCACCAGGGGCCTGCCGCCGGGACCCATCTGCACGCCGACCGCGGCATCGGTGGCGGCCGCCCTGGCACCCGACACCAAGGCCGGCTACCTCTACTTCGTGCTCATCCCCGACGGCTCCCGCCGGCACGACTTCTCGAAGACCTTCGAGGAGCACCAGGCGAAGCTGCGGAAGTACGGCTATTGAGCCGGACCGAGGGACGGCGCTGGCGCGACGCTGACGAGCAGGCAAGGCCCGCCCGCCTGGCTCGGCTCCGGCAGCGCCTGGCTCGTGAGGGGGTCGACGCCTACTTCGGTCTGCGCCGCGAGAACGTGCGCTACCTGGCCGGCTTCGTGCTGGAGGAGGGCGAGGAGAAGGTCGCCGGCCAGTCGGGTCACTTCTTCGTGACGGGCGACGAGGTGGTGCTGCTGGCGGACCCTCGCTACCGGGAGCAGGCCCTCGACGAGTGCGCGGGGGCGCGCGTCGAGCACGTCTACCAGGACTTCGTCGAGCGCTGGCCGGCCTACCTGGACAGCCTGCGCGGCCTCGACGGCGGAGGCGTGCGCCGGCTGGCCGTCGAGGCCCAGCTCGGGCACGGTCTGTGGCTGCGTCTCGCGGCGGCCCTGCCCGAGGTGGAGCTGGTGCCGGCCGACGGCTGGGTCGAGGAGCTGCGCGCGGTCAAGGAGCCCAGCGAAGTGGAGCGCATCGCCGCCGCCTGCGCCGTGGCCGACGCAGCGCTCGAGCGGATCCTGCCGCGGATCCGGCCGGGGCAGCGCGAGGCGGAGGTGGCGCTCGACCTCGAGTGGGAGATCCGCACCGGCGGCGCTGAGGCGCTCGCCTTCGGCGTGACGGTGCTCTCCGGGCCACGTGCTGCCTTGCCGCACGGCTCGCCCGGCGAGCGTGCCATCAGCGCCGGGGAGGTGCTCCTCTTCGACTTCGGCGCGCAGGTGGGCGGCTACCGGAGCGACATGACGCGGACGCTCTTCGTCGGCCAGCCTCGGACCGAGGACCTGGCCATCTACGAGGTGGTGGCCGCTGCCCAGCAGGCGGCCCTCGACGCGCTCGAGGCCGCCGCCGCGCGCCGCGAGGCGCCCGACGGGCGGACCGTCGACGCGATCGCGCGCAGCGTCATCGCCGATGCCGGGCACGGCGAGGCCTTCACGCACAGCCTGGGCCACGGCATCGGCCTGGCCACGCACGAAGCGCCCGCCCTGGGCCGACGCGCACCGGAAACGCCGCTGCCGACGCCGAGCGTCTTCTCCATCGAGCCCGGCGTCTACCTGCCCGGCCAGACCGGCGTGCGCATCGAGGACCTGGTGAACTTCGACCCCGCCGCTGGCCGCTGCGAGCGTCTCACCCGCTTCCCGCGCAAGGTGCGCGTCCTCGACGTCTGAGCCGGGAGGGCCGTCGAGCCGCCGCGACCTGACCGGCCCAGCGACTACAATCCGGTCATCCCATCGACCACACCGGCGGCCGACACTGCCGCCCGACAGGAGTAGCCCCAGCCCATGGTCTCGACCGGCGACCTGCGCAAGGGGATCGCCATCGAGCTCGACGGTGAGCTCTGGCAGATCCTCGATTACCACCACATCAAGATGGGCCGCGGCTCGGCCCAGGTGCGCATCAAGCTGCGCAACATCAAGCGCGGACAGACCATCGAGCGCACCTTCCAGGCCGGCGAAAAGTGGCCGCGCGCGTATCTCGACCGCCGCCAGGTCCAGTTCATGTACCGCGACGGCAACGAGTTCCACTTCATGGATACCGAGTCGTACGACCAGTTCACACTCACGGCCGAGCAGCTCGACGACGCAGTCAACTACCTCAAGGACGGCATGCAGCTCGACCGGACGACGTACGAGGGCGAGACCATCGGTGTGGAACTGCCCATCACGGTCGACCTGACCGTGATCGACACCGAGCCGGGCTTCGCGGGCGACACTCAGACGGGCGCGCGCAAGCCGGCCACGACCGAGACCGGGCTGGTGGTCCAGGTGCCGATCTTCGTCGAGACCGGCGACACCATCCGCATCGACACGCGCACCGGGGAGTACCAGACGCGGGTCTGATGGCCAGGGCGAGGGGCGGGCAGGCATGAGCGACCGGCCGGTCGATCCCGAGCGCCCCTGGGAGCGCTGGCTCGAGGAGCCGCCCCACCCGGCCGAGAGCCACGGTGCAGCGGCGGGTATCGGCAGCGGCCCGGCCCCGGCCACGTCCCGCGGGTCCGACGCCCCGCCCGGTCCGCGTATCCGCCCCGTCGGGGAGTTGACGCGGCTGCTGCGCGACCTGCTGCGCGGCGACCCGCGGCTGCGCGACCTGTGGGTCGAGGGCGAGGTCGGCCAGGTCAGCATCAGCGCCGCCGGCCACTGCTACTTCACGCTCAAGGACGAGCGCGCTCAGCTGCGCTGCGTCATCTTCCGCGACGAGCGGCGCGTGGTGCGCTTCGAGCCGCGCACCGGGCTGCGCGTGGTGGCCCACGGCCGCATCGACCTGTTCGAGCCGCAGGGCGCCTACCAGCTCTACGTCGACGCGCTCCAGCCGGCCGGCTTCGGCGATCTGGCGCTGCGCTTCGAGGCGCTCAAGGCCGCGCTCGCCGCGGAGGGCCTCTTCGACCCGGCCCGCAAGCGTCCGCTGCCCTCCTGGCCGGGGGCCATCGGCCTGGCCACCAGCATCTCCGGCGCGGCCCTGCACGACATCCGCCAGGTACTCGCCCGACGCTGGCCGCTGGTGCGCGTCTTCCTGGCGCCTTGCCAGGTGCAGGGCGACGGCGCGCCGGAGTCGATCGTGGCCGCGCTGCGCCGCCTGGGCGGCTTCCGCGACGCAGCCCGCGGCGGCAGGGCGTTGGATCTGGTCATCCTCGCCCGCGGCGGCGGCTCGCTGGAGGACCTGTGGCCGTTCAACGACGAACGGGTCGTGCACGCCGTGGCTGCATCGCCCCTGCCGGTCGTGGTCGGCGTCGGCCACGAGACCGACGTGACGCTGGCCGAGTTCGCGGCCGACGTCCGCGCCGCCACCCCGTCCGTGGCGGCCGAGCTGGCCGTGCCCGCGCGCGCCGAGCAGGCTGCCGGAGTTGCCCTCCTGGGTCGCCGCCTGGGCGCGGCGGCGGGCCGCGTCCTGAGCGACGGGCGACGCACGCTCGAGGCCGAGCGGCGGGCACTCGAGTCGGCGCGCCCGGAGGCCATCCTGGCGGCCGAGCGTGAGCGGGTGGGCCTGCTGCTCGACCGTGCCGCCCGTGCCGTCGGCGCACGCCTGGCCACCGACGCGGCCCGCATCGCGCGGGCCGGCGACCGCCTGCCGCTGCTCGCGAGCAGTCGGGCGGCGCGGGCACGGGCGGAGCTGCGCGCGGTGCGCGCCGGGCTGGCGACGCTCAGCCCCTACGCCACGCTCGAGCGGGGCTATGCCATCGTGCGCACCCCCGAGGGCGCCATCGTGCGCGAGGCCGGCGAGAGGCGGGCCGGCGATCCCCTCGAGGTGCGCCTGGCCCGCGGCGGCCTCGACGTCCGTGTCGAGCGCGTGCGAGACTCCGGACCGTGAGCGACGAGACCCCCACCCCGGGCGCACCGATCGCCGCAGCCGGCACGCCGAGCGACGGCGGGCCGCCGGCCGACGTCGCGGCTATGGCCTTCGATGCCGCCCTGGGCGAGCTCCAGCAGGTGGTGGCCCGCCTCGAGTCGGGCAACCTGCCGCTGGAGGAGTCGATCGCGCTCTACGAGCGGGGCGTGGCCCTGCACGACCACTGCGCGCGACTCCTCTCCGACGCGGAGTTGCGCGTGCAACGGCTGGTGCAGCAGGCGGGTGGCGCGCTGCGCACGATCGATCTGAGCCCCGACGACGCGGAGGACGAGGCATGACCCGCGAGGACGTACAGCGCTGGCTCGACGACTACGTCGAGGCGTGGCGGACCTACGAGCCGGCCCGCATCGAGGCGCTCTTCAGCGCCGCCGCCCGTTACCGCTTCCAGCCCTGGGCGGAGCCGGTCGAAGGCCGTGAGCGGATCGTCGCCAGCTGGCTGACGAACCGCGACGAGCCGGACTCGTGGCAGGCCGAGTACCGGCCGCTGGTAGTGGACGGCGCGGTCGCCGTGGCCGAAGGCTGGACGAGCTATCGGGACCACCAGGACCAGGGCCCCCGGACCTATCACAACATCTTCGTGCTGCGCTTCGATGCCGAGGGCCGCTGCGCGGAGTTCACCGAGTACTACATGGAACGGCCCGCGGGCACGTCGGGCGGCAGCGACTAGAATCCCGCGACCGGGGGGCGCGAATCAGCCGACCGGTCCCGAGCGTCCCTCCGCCGGGACGTGTCGCATGGAGTGCCGCCCTTGTCGATCCTCGCTTCGCTCAGCGGACCCGCCGACCTGCGCCGCCTGCGCCAGGACGAGCTGGCCCAGCTGTGCGCCGAGATCCGCGGCACCATCATCGAGACGGTGGCCCACACCGGAGGCCACCTCGGCAGCTCGCTCGGTGTGGTCGAGCTGACGGTGGCCCTGCACCGCCTCCTGGACAGCCCGACCGACCGCTTGGTCTGGGACACCGGCCACCAGGCCTACCCGCACAAGCTGCTGACCGGTCGCCTGGAGCGCTTCTCGACCCTCCGCCAGCTCGGCGGCGTGGGCGGCTTCCCGCGCCGCAGCGAGAGCCCGCACGACGTCTTCGATGGCGGCCATGCCGGCACCGGCCTCTCCATCGCCGAGGGCCTCGCCCTGGCGCGCGACGAGCGCGGGGGCACCGAACGCATCGTGGTCGTGGTCGGCGACGCGGCGCTGATCAGCGGTCTTGCGCTCGAGGCGCTCAACGACATCGGCCACCGCCAGACGCGCCTGGTGATCGTGCTCAACGACAACGAGATGAGCATCTCGCCCACGGTCGGCGCGCTCAGCCAGTACCTCAGCCGGATCAAGCTCTCGAGCACCTGGCAGGGCTCCAAGCGGGCCTACGACCGGCTCGTCGCGGCGCTGCCGGTGGTCGGGCCGTGGGTGCTCGAGATGTCGCTCCGGCTGCGCAAGTCGGTCGTCCACTTCGCCCAGCCCGGGCAGCTCTTCGAGGACCTCGGCGTGACCTACGTCGGGCCGGTGCCGGGCCACGACTTGCGGGCGCTCGATGCCACGCTGCGCCGGGCGCTCGTCTCGGACGGGCCGGTGCTCGTCCACGTGCGCACCCAGAAGGGCCGCGGCTACCGGCCGGCCGAGACCGACCAGGTCAGCTACCACGGCGCGGCGCTGCCGCCCATGAGACTGGAGACGCCGACGACGCTGGCGCCCGGTGGCACGGCCGCGTCGCCGACCAACGGCGAGGGCGAGGCCACCCTCTCGACAGAACAGGCTGCCGCGGCCCGGCACAAGCCGCCCAACTACAGCGCCGTCATGGCCGCCGAACTGCTGCGCATCGCCGAGCAGGACGAGCACGTCGTGGCCATCACCGCGGGCATGCCCACGGGCACCGGCCTGGCGCGCTTCCAGGCAGCCCATCCCACGCGCTTCTACGACGTGGGCATCGCCGAGCAGCATGCGCTGACCATGGCCACCGGCCTGGCGCTGGGCGGCATGCGGCCCTTCGTGGCCATCTACTCGACCTTCCTCCAGCGCGCCTTCGACCAGACCGTGCACGACGTCTGTCAGAACGACGTGCCGGTGGTCATCGGCGTCGATCGCGCGGGCCTGGTGGGCGAGGACGGCACCAGCCATCAGGGCATCTTCACCATCCCGGCGCAGCGCCAGCTGCCGAACCTGGTAGTTGCCTCGCCGCGCGACGAGCAGCAGCTGCGGCGCCTGCTGCGCACGGCCTTCAGCCAGCAGCACCCGTTCGCCCTGCACTACCCGCGCGACCCCGGCCTCGACCTGCCGGCTGTCGAGCCCGAGCCGATCCCCGTGGGCAGCGCCGAGGTGCTGCGCGAGGGCACGGAGATCTTGATCGCCGGCTTCGGCCCCATCGTGCAGCGCGGCAGGGAGGTGGCCGACCGCCTCGAGCGCGAAGGCTGGTCGGTGGCCCTGCTCGACGCCCGCTTCGTCAAGCCGCTCGACCGCGCGACGCTGCTTGCGCAGGCGCGCGGCAAGCTGCTCGTGGTGACGCTCGAGGAGAGCGTCGTGACGGGCGGCTTCGGCGCGGCCGTGCTGGAGGCGCTGGCCGAGGCGGCCCTCTCCGAGCCGACGCTGCTGGGCATCCCGGTCCGCCTCGTTGGCCTGCCCGCCGACCGCTTCGTGGACCATGGCTCGGTGTCCGACCTGCGGCGCATCACGCGCCTCGACACTGACGGGATCGAGGCCCAGGTGCGCGAGGCCATCAAGGCGCTCCACCTGCGCCCGGCGGGCGCCACCGTGGCGGCGCGCACCGCCTGACGCCGGCGGCCCCAGGCGGCCCGCGCGGTCCGGCGCGGTCGCCCTGCGCCGCGAGTCTTGGCCGCCACCCCGCCGCGGCGCGTGGCAGGATGGCCGCGTGGCAGGCACCCGGCTGGATCAGCTGCTCCTCGAGCGCGGCCTCGCACCGACGCGCAGCCGGGCGCAGGCCTTGCTGCTCGCCGGGCGGGTGCGCGTCGGCAGCGGCGACGGCGCGCGGCTCGACCGCAAGCCGGGCGAGCTGGTCGATCCGGCCACGCCCCTCGAGCTGGTCGAGGCCGCGCCCTACGTCTCGCGCGGCGGCGAGAAGCTGGCGCCGGCGCTGGATGCCTTCGGCGTCGATCCGGCCGGCCGGGTCTGCCTCGACGTGGGCGCCTCGACGGGCGGCTTCAGCGACGTGCTGTTGCGGCGCGGCGCGAGCCGCGTCTATGCTCTCGACGTGGGCCGCGGCCAGCTCGCCGAGACGCTCCGGGCGGATCGTCGTGTCGTCTCGCTGGAGCGGACGCACGCGCGCCGCCTCGATCCCCGCGACCCCGAGGCGGTCGTCCTGCCCGAGCCGCCCAGCCTGGCCGTGGTGGACGTCTCCTTCATCTCCCTGACGCAGCTGCTCGCGCCCATCACGGCGCAGCTGGCGCCGGGCGCCGACCTCGTCGTCCTGGTCAAGCCCCAGTTCGAGGCCGGCCCGCGCCAGGCGCCCAAGGGCGTCGTGCGCGACCCGGAGGTGCGGCGGGCGACGGTCGAGCGGGTGGCGGCGCCGGCCCGCGGCCTGGGGCTGGCCGTGGCCG
>DASSPM010000037.1:0-2806 GCA_035699625.1 Candidatus Limnocylindrales bacterium
CCAAGCTGCAGCGCAAACGCAGCCACGCCACACGCCCGGCAGGCGATCAGCGGCAGCGCCTCATCGGCCACCATCCCGCAGCGCGAGCACACGACAGCCGGCGCTGCCGGGAACAGCATCTCGCCCATGCTAGCATCGCGCCCATGCCCACCCTGGCCGACCTGCTCGCGCAGGAGAGCCCGGACCCGCGGGCAGTCGAGCAGGCCGCCGCGGACGCGTTCAACACCCTGAAGCGCACCGACATGCGCTCCGGCGTCGCGAACATGATCCGCCGCCTGGCCCAGCTGGCCGGGGAACAGCCGATCACGCAGGAGGGCTGGCAGGCCCTGCGCGATGCCGCCAGGCTGCTCGACCGCCCGAGCCTCACACCGCAGGACGTCCGCCAGCTCGACCAGCGTCTCAAGGCCCTCGGCCTGGACGTCGAAAGAAGAGCGCAAACCCAGGAGGGAACCGCGTGCTGACCAAGACCGCCGCCGAGCTCAAGTCCGTCACCGAGACGATCTTCAAGGCCGCCGGCGCCCCGGCCGACACCGCCGCCGAGATGGGCGAGGCGCTGGTCGGCGCCAACCTCGCCGGCCACGACTCCCACGGCGTCATCCGCATCCCGGCGTACGTCAACCAGATCAAGGCCGGTGGCCTCGACCCGGCCGCTCGCCCCTCGATCATCGAGGAGACCGCCACGACCGCGCTGGTCGACGGCCAGTGGACCTTCGGCCACGTCGCCGCGAAGTACGCGACGGACGTCGCGGTCAAGAAGGCGAAGGAGTCGAAGACCGCGATCGTCTCGATCGTGCGCTGCAACCACATCGGCCGCCTCGGCCAGTGGGGTGCCCAGGCCGCGGCGCAGGACGTGATCGCGCTGGTCTGCGTCGGCGGCGGTGGCGGCTCCGAGGGACGGATGGGCCGCGGGTCGGTCGCGCCGTTCGGCGGCGCCGAGCCCGTCTTCTCGACCAACCCGATCTCGATCGGCATGCCCGGCGGCGAGACGCCCGACATGCTCATCGACTTCGCGACGTCGGTCGTCGCGGAGGGCAAGCTCCAGGTCGCACGTGCCAAGGGCGCCGAGCTGCCGCCGGGCTGCATCCTCGACTCCGAGGGCCGCCCGTCGCTCAACCCCCACGACTTCTACAACGGCGGCGTACTGCTCCCGTTCGGCGGCCACAAGGGGTACGCGCTGGCGACCTTCGTCGAGATGCTCTGCGGCGCCTTCACGCCCGGCGACGAGCACAACGGGCCGGGACGCCGCGGCGGCGCGGTCGTCTGGGCGGTCGACGCACACGCGTTCCGCAAGCCGGCCGAGTACGAGAAGAACGCCGACTTCGTGCTGCAGCGCGTCAAGAAGGTGCGCCCGGCCCAGGGGTTCGACGAGGTGCTGCTACCGGGCGAGCCCGAGCAGCGCTCGGCCGCCCAGCGGCTGAAGGAGGGCATCCCGGTCGCCGAGGCGACCTGGGAGCAGATCCAGGAGGCCGCGAAGCAGGTCGGGGCGACGCTCTAGCAGGCCGTTGAAGAACGGCTCGTAGGACGGTCCGGCCGGGTCGGGCCGTGCGCCGCGGCGGTTGCGGTGGTCCGCGGCGCGGCCGGTGGGGGCACCGCCGCGGCCTCGCGCGGGCTCAGGCGGTGGCGGCCAGCGGCGGCCGGGCGAGGAGGTTGGCGAGGCGGACGAGGTTGTAGGCGGCGGCGACCAGGTAGCCGACCAGCCGGGTGCGCTCGACGCCGCGGTAGCGGGTGCGGCGCAGGCCACCGACGGTCTTGACCCAGCCGAAGACCTCCTCCACCCGTTTCCTGGCGCGCTGGCTGAGGGCGTACCCCGGCCAACAGGTCGTCCGGCCGTCGATGGCGCTGCGCCGCTTGGTCGTGTGCCGGGCGACGTGTGGGGTCACCCGGCGCGCGCGGATGTCGGCCACGCAGCCGACCGTGTCGTAGCTCTTGTCGGCGCCGAGGGTCTTCGGGCGGAACCCGCGCCCGCGCGCCTGGTCGAGCAGCACCGGAACGGCGTCCCGCTCGGCGGTGCCGGTCGCCTCGGTCACGACGAAGTCGACCAGCAGGCCGTGGCGGTTCTCCATCAGCGCGTGCGCCGCGTACGACAGCCGCGCCTCGCGCCCGTCGCCCTTGCGGGCCAACCGGGCCTCCGGGTCGGTCGTGCTGGCGTGGGTCGCGTTGGACCGCTTCTGCCCGCGCCAGCTCACCGTCGGGTTGCCCGGGTCGTCCGGCGGCCCCTGGTCCCCACCGCCGCGGGGCTTGAAGCTCTTGAGGCTCGCCGCCGCCTCCAGGAGCGTGCCGTCGACCGTGAAGTGCTCCTCGCTCAGCAGCCGGCGCCGCTGGGCTTGCCAGACCACCGCGTCGAAGAACTCCCGCGCCGCCCGGTGCTCCATCAAGCGCGCCCGGTTCTTCGAGAAGGTCGAGTGGTCGAAGGCCGGAGCGAGCAGGTCCAGCCCGAGGAACCAGCGGAAGAGCAGGTTGTACCCAAGCTGCTCGCAGAAGCTCCGCTCCGAGCGCACCGAGTACAGCGCCATCAGGAGCGACGCCTTCAGGAGGTGCTCGGGCGGGATCGACGGCCGGCCGACCTCGGCGTACATCCGCTCCAACAGCGGCTCCAGCTCGCCGAGCGCCGCCTCCGCCAGGCGCCGGATCGCCCGGATGGGGTGCCCCGCCGGCACCAGCGCCTCCGGGTCCACGAACGCCAACATCGACGCCTGCGGGTCCCGCCGTCCGCGCACGGCCGCACCTCCGAACGAGATGCGGCCACACTACCGCCCGGCCAGCCCCATGTCCATGACTGGTCCGGACTTCTTCAACAGCCTGCTAG
>DASSPM010000038.1:0-23433 GCA_035699625.1 Candidatus Limnocylindrales bacterium
CAGCGACGCCACGGCTTCCAGCTCATCTGGGCCGTGGGCATGATCTTCTTCGGCGTCGCCTCGGGCTGTGAGGCCATCGCGGCCGTGCCGAGCCTCGGCTGGAACGAGGCGCTCTATCGCACCTGGTATCTCTTCGGCGCCGCCTGGACCGCGGGCTGGCTCGGCCTCGGCACGGCCTTCCTGCTGGGCCGGACCCGCTTCGGCTACGCCTTCGCGGTCTGCCTCTTCCTGGCCGGCCTCTTCACCTTCCTGACCCAGCGCCGCTTCGACTACCCGGGCACCGGCAATGCCCACGTGCTCTACTTCGTGGTGGCGCTCGTGCTGGCGCTGGCGGTCGGCATCGAGACCTGGTTCCAGAACGAGCGCTGGCCGCTCATCGCCGCCGCCGGCGTGGTCGGCGCCACGCTGCTCAGCCTGGTGCTGATGCTGACGACCAGCCTGCCGGCGCCGGGCTACGCCCTCGACCCGCGTACGGGGATGCCGACGGGCGAGCTCTTCCCGGGCAGCCTGCGCCTGCTGACGCCCTTCCTCAACATCACCGGCGCCTTCTCGCTCATCCTGGGTGCCCTCTTCTCGGCCTATGTCTTCATGCCCAAGCGGCGCCTGCTCGCCTACTCGCTCGATCCGCGCCAGAAGGGCGACGAGTTCCTCTTCAACCTGTTCATCTCGCCCGTGGCCATCACGGTCAACTTCGTGGCCTCGCTGCCCGGGGCGCTGCGCGCGCTGCTCACGGGCCGCATCAACAGCCGCGTCCCGGCGACCATGCTCATCGCCCTGGGCGCGATCGTCGCCAGCAGCACCGATGCGCTCAACCGGTTCGGCTCGACGGAGCTCTTCCAGCTCGGCAAGTTCGTGGCCGTGGTGCTCATCTTCGCCGGCTTCCTCGTCTCGGTGGAGGTCTTCCACGAGATCCGTCTGCCCTTCAGCCGGCGCATCTGGGGGCGCGGCCGACGGGAGCGCGAAGTGCTCGAAGGGGGCGATGGCCGCGCCACATGAGGCGGTCGTCGCCCGGTCCCGGCGAGGGGCCGAGGAGTCCGGCCGGGCTATACTCGGCCTCCCGCCCCGCAGGCCGCGCCGCCGCGGGCGTCCGTTCGAGACCACGCAGCGCTGAGGTTCGATGCGCGTCCGCAAAGCCGTCTTCCCTGCCGCAGGCTGGGGCACCCGCTTCCTTCCCGCCACCAAGGCGCAGCCGAAGGAGATGCTGCCGCTGGTCGACAAGCCGGTCATCCAGTACGCCGTCGAGGAGGCGGTCGCCGCCGGTATCGAGCAGGTCATCATCGTCACCAGCAGCCAGAAGCGTGCCATCGAGGACCACTTCGACCTCTCCTACGAGCTGGAGCACCTGCTCGAGTCCAAGGGCGACATCGAGACGCTCCGCCGGGTGCGCCACATCAGCGACCTGGCGCAGATCAGCTACGTGCGTCAGAAGGAGCAGCTCGGGCTCGGGCACGCGGTGCTCACGGCCAAGGACCTGGTCGGTCACGAGCCCTTCGCGGTCATCCTCTCGGACGATGTCGTGGTCGGCGATCGGCCCTGCATCGGCCAGCTGGTGCATGCCTATCAGCAGACGCACGCATCTGTCGTGGCCGTGATGCGGGTGCCTCCCGAGGACACGGGCAGGTACGGCGTGATCGATCCCGACCCGGACCAGTCGTCCGGGAGCGACCTTGACGGCCGGCTCTACCGACTGCGTGGGCTGGTCGAGAAGCCCCGACCGCAGGACGCACCGAGCGACCTGGCCATCATCGGGCGTTACATCCTGACACCCAAGATCTTCGAGAAGCTGGAGCAGACGCCGCGCGGCGCGGGTGGTGAGATCCAGCTGACCGATGCCATCCAGGCGCTGATGGTGGAGCAGTCCGTGTACGGCTACGCGTTCGAGGGCACCCGCTACGACGCCGGCACGACCATGGGCTGGCTGAAGGCGTCGGTCGAGCTCGCCCTGGGGCGACCGGACATGGGCGCCGAGTTCCGGCGCTACCTCGCCGGCCTCGACCTCAGCTAGCCGGGCCGCAGGCACCCGTGCCCGACATCGGTCGCCTCCTCGGCGGGCGCTACCGGCTCGTCGAACTGCTCGGCGAGGGCGGCATGGCGACCGTCTACCGCGCCCACGACGACCGCCTCTCGCGCGACGTGGCGGTCAAGCTGCTGCGCCCCGAGTACGGCCGCGACGCCGCCTTCGTGGCCCGCTTCCGCCAGGAGGCGCAGTCGGCGGCCTCGCTCAGCCACCCCAACATCGTGCGCGTCTTCGACTTCGGCACCGACGAAGCAGGTCCCTACATCGTCATGGAGCTGGTCGAGGGCCAGGACCTGGGTGAGGTGCTCGCGGAGCGCGGGGCGCTTGCGCCGGCGGCGGCGGCGCGCATCGCCCTCCAGGTCGCGGAAGGTCTCGCGGCGGCCCACGCGCACGGCATCATCCACCGCGACATCAAGCCCGGGAACATCCGCCTCGATCGGCGCGGCCGGGCGCTGCTGCTCGACTTCGGCATCGCGCGCGCTTTCTCCGAAGCCCAGCTGACGCTGCCCGGCACGACCCTCGGCAGCGTCCACTACTTCAGCCCGGAGCAGGCACGGGGCGAGACGGTCACCGCATCGTCCGACCTCTACTCGCTGGGCCTGGTCCTCTTCGAGATGCTCACCGGCCAGCGGCCCTTCGGCGGCGACTCGGCCGCGGCCGTGGCCGTGGCCCGTCTGAGCGCAGAGCCGCCGGTGCCGTCGTCGCGCCGCGGCGGCATCCCGCCAGCCCTCGACGCCATCGTGCGCAAGGCGCTGGCGCGCGAGCCTGCGCAGCGCTTCGCCTCGGCCGCCGCCCTGGCCCAGACGCTGGAGCGCTTCCTGACCGACCCGTCGGCCGTGCCGGCGGCGGCAGCCGCCCCCCGTCCGGCGCCGCTCATCGACCCCAACCCGACCGTCATCGGCGCCGCCGTCGGTCCCGCGCGCGGCACGGCCGCCGGCCGGCCCGGGACGGTCCCGCCCCGCGCCGGCCGGACCGTGGCGCTCGAGGAAGAGGAGGACGCCGCCGGCCCCTGGGGCTGGGTGGCCGCCATCATCGGCCTGCTCATCCTGGCCGTTGCCGGGGCGCTCGTCTTCCTCGTGCTCTCGGACCGGGGACCCGGCACGTCGCCCAGTCCGAGCGTCGAGATGGTGGCGGTGCCCGACCTTGTCGACCTGCCGCTCGCGGAGGCGCAACGGGTCGCGACCGCCGCCGGCTTCCGGCTCGTCCAGGCCGGCAGCGAGGAGCACGACGACAGGCCCGAGAACACCGTGGTGAAGCAGGAGCCGGGGCCGCCCGGACCTGCCGCCAGGGGCAGTGAGATCCGGGTCACGGTCTCGACGCGCAAGGCGACCGTGGCCGTGCCCGACCTGCGCGGGCGGACCGAGGCGGAGGCGGTGCAGCTGCTCCTCGCCGCGGAGCTCGTGCCGGGCACGCGCACGGAGGCCTTCGACCCCGACATCCGGGCCGGCCGGGTGGTCTCGAGCGAGCCGCCGGCGCTGCAGGAGGTGCCCCGCGGCTCGAGCGTGGCCTATGTCGTCTCGAAGGGCCCGCAGCCGACGCCCAGTCCCAGTCCGACGCCGCCGCCCACGGCGCAGCCCACGCCGGAGCTGGTCCGCGTGGGCGACTACCGCTGCAAGACCCTCGCCGAGGCCACGGCCGCCATCGAAGGGGACCGCCTCAGCGTGGGCGAGGTGACGCCACCGAGTCCGCCCGCCGAGTGGGTCGTGGTGGCCCAGGACCCGCGCCGCGGCCGCAACGTGCCGGTCGGTACGGCGGTCGACCTCACCCTGGTCGCGCGTGACGACCCGCAGGCGATCGTCGTCTGCGGCGCTCCGCCGCCGACGCCATGAGCGACGCCGTGGGTGAGCCGATCGACGTGACCGATGCGACCTTCGACGAGACGGTCCTCGCGTCGGACCGGCCGGTGCTGGTCGACTTCTGGGCCCCCTGGTGCGGACCCTGCCGGCTGGTCAGCCCCGTGGTGGCCGAGCTCGGGCGCGAGTTGGGCGATCGGCTCACGGTGGCCAAGATCGACATCGACGAGAACATCGCCGTGGCCACCCGCTATGCCATCTTCTCCATCCCCACGCTGGTCCTCTTCAAGGCCGGCGCCGAGGTCGAGCGGGTGGTCGGCTTCCGGCGCAAGGAGGACCTCCGCGCGAGGCTCGAACCGCATCTCTGACGTCGCGGGGACGCGCGCCCCGCGCGCGGATCCGGGGCTATCCAGGGTCGGGCATCGCAGCTACACTCGCGACGTGTCGAACTGGCGGTGCCCGAGCTGTGGCACCCCGCAGCCGGAGACATCCCGCTGCTGGGTGTGCAGCCGACCCTCGACCACCTGTTCGACATGTCGGCATTTCCGCCGCGCGGTGGCGGAGCGCATCGGCTACTGCGGCCTGGATGCTGCCCGGGCGCCGCTGCGCGGCGACGAGCAGCGGCCCTGCTGGCAGGAGCGCGAGGCGGCCATGCCCGCAGGCAGCATCTTCGAGGTCGTCGCGGAGGCCCGTCGCTAGGCCGTGCTGGCGGCCGCGGCCCCGGGCGTGCCGCAGCTCAGACGATCGAAAAGCCCTGGCTGTCCTGGAGCACGAGGCCGTCGGGCATGGTCACCAGTACGGTCACGAAGCCGCTGCCCTTCGTGGCGCCGTCCCTGGGCAGGAGATACCCCGGCCAGGTGGCCTCGCCATTGACCGTGGTCGCGTCGAAGGTCTCCGTCGGCAGCCCGGGCGGCGAGATGCTGAAGGTGACCTTGGCGCCATCCACGCGCCGCCCGTCCGGGTCGAGCACAAGGACACGCATGGTCATCGTTTTCGGCAGCGAGGAGAGCGCGAAGCGTACGCCCGAGAGGCTGAGGCTGGCCGTTACCCGGCCGTCGCCCTTGACGACCGAGACGACCACGCTGCGCACGTTGCCGGCCGGGTCGGTGGCCGTGACCGTCAGGCCGTTGCTGCCCTTGCCGAGGCCGAGCTCGAGCTCGAAGGTGCCCTGGGCGGCGAGCGTCGTGGCTGCCGCGGCGGTGCTCTCGTTGCGCACCATGACCGTCGAGCCGGCCTGCGTCTCACCCGTCACCAGGACCGTGGCGGCGTTGACCGTCTGGCCGTCCTTCGGGGTCTTGATGACCAGCTTCGGCGGCACGTCGTCGAAGACGACGGAGATCGGTGCCGATGGCGCGCTCTCGCCACCCGGACCGCCGATGGTGGCGCTGATGGCGGACCTACCGCGCGGGATGGGGATGCCCGCCACCAGGAAGTCGGCCGTGGCCGGCACCGGCTCCTGGCGCACGAACTCCCCGTTGAGGTAGATGCGCACGGCGTAGCCGCGCCGCCCGGCGACGCCGTTGGGCAGGAAGCCGCGCACGTCCCAGGTGGGCTGGCTGGTATACGCATTGTCCGGCGTGGTCAGGCGCGGTGGCGCCGTGATGAGGGCCATCGTGGGTGAGGCCGAAGGCGGGGCGCTGGTGAGGCCGCCGATGAGACCGCCGAGTGCGGCGCCGAGGCCGCCGGCCGTACGCCCCAGGATGCCGGTCCCTGCCACCACGACCCCGGCGCCGAGTGCCAGCAGGGCCACCACGAGCACCACCTGGGCGGGCCAGGGTAGCCCGCGACCGCGACCCTGGCGTGTCGGCGGGCGCGCGCCGGTGCGCCGGGCGGGCGCGGACTGGGGTCTGCGCTGCGGCTGCGGACGGCGAGGAGCGGCGGCGTGACGCGTCGCCGGCCGGCGAGCTGGCTGGGCCATGCGGGCTGCATTCTCGCACGTCGCCGGGGCCGATCCGGCGGCCCGCGCCGGTTACGGACCGCAGCCGGTGGCGCGGCGAGGCACCGCTGATGCGGTGAGGACGGTTGTGGGCCGGTGTAGGCTAGCGCGGCAGGAGTACGCACGTACCCGGAGGGAGCAGCTTGGAGCAGGCACCGCGCAAGCCGGCACCGGCCGTGGCCGGGGGCCTGCTGACGCGCGAGTTGCGCCGGCCGCCGCCCCCGCCGCCGGGACCGATCGCGCGCGCCACGCCGGAGGCGCTGGGGCGACCGTCCGCGCGGCCGGAGTTGCCCATGGTCGAGCGCGGTCGAGGCTTCGGCCTGCCCAACCTGCGCCGCAACGTCTGCCCCCACTTCTTCATGACCGGGGCGCGCGGCGCCATCCCCATCCAGGCGCCGCACCTGCTCAAGGGCCTGCTCCGCCAGGACAACACGGTCAGCCGCTGCCAGCTGCGCGGCGGCGTGCACATGGAGCAGGGCTACGTGAGCGACGTCTGCTTCTCGTCGCGCTTCAACCAGTGCGTCTTCTATGAGGACGAGCTGACCCGTCGCTGAGCCCGTGACGTCCGAACCCGGGGCGGTGGGCCGGTCGGCCGGCACGGGTCGCCGCGCGCCCGACCCGCGGCCTTCCACCGGACCCGGGGTGCCGCTCAGCTATGGCGATGCGCTGGCCGCCATCCAGGCGCGCGGGCGCTTCGGGATCCGGCTCGGGTTGGGCCGCACACGCGGCCTGCTGCGCGAGCTCGGCCGCCCGGAAGAGACGCTGCGCGGTGCCCTCATCGGCGGCACCAACGGCAAGGGCAGCGTGCAGGCGCTCGTCGCCTCGGTGCTGCGTGCCGCCGGGCGGCGGGTGGGCCAGACACCCAAGCCACACCTGGTCAGCTACCGCGAGCGCATCGTGGTCGACGACGAGCCGATCGCCGGGCACGACTTCGGCGCGGTCGTGGCCGACGTTCTGGCAGCCGCCGGCCGCCTGCCCTCGAGGCTCGGGCCGCCGACCGAGTTCGAGCTGCTCACCGTGGCCGCCTTCGCCTGGTTCGCGCGCGCCGGCGTCGAGGTGGCCGTCGTCGAGGTCGGCCTCGGCGGACGCCTCGATGCCACCAACGCCTGGGACGGCGGCGTGGCCGCCGTCACCAACGTCGAGCTCGACCACATGGACCGGCTGGGCAGCACGCGCGAGGCGATCGCCCGGGAGAAGGCGGCCATCATCAAGCGTGGCGATCGTGCCGTGACCGGTGCCTCCGACCCGGGGCTGGGGGTCATCCGGCGCCGCGCCCGTCGCATGGGCGTGCCGCTGGTCGAGGTATCGCCGTTGCCCCTGCTGGCCCACGACCGCGGCGGCCTGCTGGTGGCCTCCTCGCGCCTGGGGCCGCTGCGCCTGGGGCTCCTCGGCCGGCACCAGGCACACAACGCGGCGGTCGCCCTGGCGGTGCTCGAGGCACTCGCCGAGGCGGGCATCGCATCTGCCGACGACGACGCCACGCGGCGGGGCCTGGCCGCGGCGCGCTGGCCGGGGCGGCTCGAGCTGCTGGCTGTGGATGCGGCGGGCGCGGCCCGGCCGGCGGACGCCAGCGGTCCCGATCCCTCCGCGCCGGACGTGTTGCTCGACGGCGCGCACAACGGATCCGGCGCCGCTGCGCTCGCGGCGGCCGTGGATGAGCTGCGCCCGAGCCTCTCCCCGGGGCCCGTGACGCTGCTCCTGGGGCTGATGGGCGACAAGGACGTGGCCGCCGCGCTGCGCGAGCTCGCGGCGTCCGAGGCGCTGGCGTCGGCACACGTCGTGACCACGACGGTCGATTCGCCACGCGCGGCAACGGCCGAAGAGCTGGCCATGGCCTGGCGCACCGCGACGGGCGCTCCCGCTCGCCGCGGCGTCCGTGCCTCGGCCATCGACGACCCCGACGCCGCTCTCTCCGAAGCGCTCGGGCGCAGCCGTGCCGACGGGGGTCCGCTCGTCGTGGCAGGCTCGCTCTATCTGGTAGGGCGCGTGCGGGGCCGGCTCGTGCCGGGACCGCACGATGCCTGACCGGCCCGCTGAGCAGCAGGAGGGATCCATCCTGGCCACCGGCGACTCGATGAACATCGGTCCGCGGCGGTTCGCCTGGGGCAGGCGGACCTACCTGATGGGCATCATCAACGTCACGCCCGACTCGTTCAGCGGCGACGGCCTCCTGGCCCGCGCAGCCCGTGGACCTGCTGCTGGTGGGCCGGTCGTCGAAGCCGCCCTGGCGCAGGCCCGTCGCATGGCCGCCGAGGGTGCCGATCTCCTCGACGTGGGCGGCGAATCCACGCGGCCCGGCCACACGCCCGTCGGGGCGGACGAGGAGCTACGACGCGTGGTGCCCGTGGTCCGCGCGCTGCGCCAGGCGCTGCCGGGGATGCCCATCTCCATCGACACCACCAAGGCCGCCGTGGCCGTCGCCGCGCTCGACGCCGGCGCGGACCTGCTGAACGATGTCTGGGGCGTGGCCACCGAGCCCGACCTGCTCGGACTCGCCGCCGCCACCGGGGCACCGCTGGTGGTGATGCACAACCGTGCAGCCGCCCGCTACGACGACGTCGTGGCCGAGGTCGTGGCCGACCTCCGCCGTGCCCTGGAGCGTGCCGTGGCGGCGGGCGTCGCCGAAGAGAAGCTCATCGTCGACCCGGGCATCGGCTTCGGCAAGACGGCCGAGCACAACCTGGCCCTGCTGCGCGACCTCGCCGCCCTGCGCAGCCTCGGCCGGCCCGTACTGCTGGGCACCAGCCGCAAGTCGACCATCGGCCGCGTCCTCGGGCTCGAGCCGCCGGAGCGGCTGGAAGGGACGTTGGCGACGTCGGCGCTGGCGGTTGCCGCCGGGGTCGATATCCTGCGCGTGCACGACGTCGAGGCCAATCGCCGCGTCGCGCGCATGAGCGACGCCATCGTGCGGGGCTGGCGACCCGACGGCTGGGAGGAGTGACCGGGTGACCGACCGCATCGTGCTCAAGGGCATGCGCTTCTCGGGCCGCCATGGCCTGACCGACGAGGAGCGCGAGCAGCCGCAGCCCTTCGAGGTCGACGTCGAGCTGATCACCAACCTGCAGCCGGCCGGCGTGGACGACGATATCGACAAGACCGTCGACTACGGCCGGGTCTTCGAGATCTGCCGGGAACTGGTCGAGGCGACCCACTTCAAGCTGCTGGAGGCCATCGCCGAAGGCATCGCCCACGAGGTCCTGGTGGCCTTCCCGGTCTCCGAGGTCGGCGTGCGCGTGCGCAAGCTGCGCGTGCCGGTGGACGGGCAACTCGACCACGCGGGAGTCGAGATCTGGCGCGCTCGCTCGCTCGGTGATCGCCGCCGCGACTCCTAGGCGCAGACGATCGTCTAGGGCTCCTCGGGGCGCGTGCCGAGCGTGACCGTCAGGGTCAGCCGTTCTCCGCCGCGCAGCACCTCCAGGGTGACCTTGTCCCCGGGCGAGCGATCGGCCAGCACCAGGTCGAGCGGGTGGGTCGCGTCCAGCCGCTGGCCATCGATGGCGCTGACGATGTCGCCGTCTTTGAGGCCGGCCGCCGCGCCGGGACCTCCGGCCACGACCGCTGGCTGGACCTGCCCGTCGGCGCCGCGACGCGTGATCCAGGCGCCGTAGTCGATGGGCAGCTTCTCCTCCTTGGCCAGCGCCGGGGTGACATCGACGAAGAAGACGCCCACGTAGGGCCGGGCCAGGGGCTGGCCGGCCTGTGCCTGGCGCATGATGCCGCGCGCCAGGTCGATGGGGATGGCGAAGCCGATGCCCTGGGCGCGTCCGGCCACGGCCGTGTTGATGCCGATGACCTGGCCGGCCGAGTCGACCAGCGGCCCGCCCGAGTTGCCCGGGTTGATCGCGGCGTCGGTCTGGATCAGGCCGCGCAGGCTGCGCGGCCGGCCCTGCCGGCAGACGTCGTTGGCGATGTCGACGCGGCGGTTGAGGGCGCTGACCACGCCGGAGGTGACGCTGTTGGTGAACTCACCGAGGGGGCTGCCGATGGCGATCGCCAGCTGCCCGGGCTTGAGACCGGCCGCGCTGCCGATCGGCGCCGCCGGCAGATCGCTGCCCTCGATGCGCACGATGGCCAGGTCGGTCAGCGTGTCGAGACCGTAGACCCGGCCCGGGAAGGAGCGGCCGTCCTTGAGCGTGACCGTCAGCGAGTCGCTGCCGCAGACCACGTGCCGGTTGGTCAGGATCCACCCCGCGCGGTCGTAGATGACCCCCGAGCCGACGCCCTGCTCGGGCAGCTCGAGCGGGTCACCGCCTGCGCGGGCAGTGGCCTCGATGGTCACCACCGCCGGGCTGACGATCTCCGCCGCACGCGTCACGGCCGACGACTCGTCGATGGTCACCGATCGGCTGTCGGTCTGCTGCCCCGGCGAGCCGCTGGCACCCGGTGCGCCGGCCGGCCGGCCCAGGTAGCCGCCGGCGCCGAGCATGGCGATGGTGCCGCCCGAAGCGAGCAGCGCCGAGAGCATGCCCACCGCGAGCAGGGCGCCCAGGCCAGCCCCACGGCGCCGCCGGCGGGTCGGCGGCGGTACCGCTTCGGTGGCGGCCGTGCCAGCCGGGGCGGGCTCGAACCAGTGCTCGGGGGTGCCGCTCGCCGTCGATGGCGTGGCAGCCTCGGGCCACGGCGCGCGCTCGGGCGGCGGCGGTGAGTAGGCGTAGGCGGACGTGGGTGCGTCGGCCATGCTGGGCTGGTTCGGATCCCCTGCCATCCCTCCCGATCGTGTCGGGTCGGTCATCTCTGCCTGCTCCTGATGGTGCTGGAGGCTGCCGTGGCCGCGCGCTGCGGTGTGCCGGACCCTGAGCGTGGCACGGCCAGGTTCAGGCGCGGCGCGCGCACGGTGAAGAAACCGCTACCGCTCGGTGGAGGCCCGCGGCAGCAGCACGTGCACCGTCGTGCCACGTCCCGGCGCACTCTCGATGGTCACGCGCCCGCCGTGCATCTCGACGATCGAGCGCACGATCGACAGCCCGAGTCCGGAGCCCGTGGCGCGCAGCTCGTTGGCCCCTGAACCCCGGTAGAAGCGCTCGAAGACGTGTGGCAGCTCGGCCGGCTCGATGCCCACGCCGGTGTCCGCGACGGCCAGCTCGGCGCCATCCTCGGTCGGACGCAGGCGCACCTCCACGCGCCCGCCCGCGGGCGTGAACTTGATGGCGTTGCCGATCAGGTTGGCCAATACCTGGCCGAGCCGCTGCGGGTCGTGGCGCTGCCGCAGCGGCTCCGTGGGCAGGTCGGCCGAGAGGCTGACGTCCTTGCGTTCGGCCGTGGCCTCCGCCTGCTGGAGGGCGCTCTCGACCACGGCACGCAGGTCGTCCGGCCGCAGGTCGAGGGCGATGAGCCCGGAATCGAGCTTGGAGAGCTCGAGCAGGTTGGTCGCCAGCCAGTCGAGCCGCTCGATCTGCTGGCGGCTCGACTCGAGGAACTCGTGCCGGGTCGCCTCGTCCACGGAGCCCTCCTGGAGCAGCTCGTTGAAGGTGCGCAGGGCGGCGATGGGCGTGCGCAGCTCGTGGCTCACGTCGGCCAGGAAGTCGCGGCTTCGGTCGCGGTCGCGGCGCACGAACTCGATCGAGGCCTGCAGCCGCTCGGCCATCCGGTTGAAGGCCACGGCCAGCTCGCTCAGCTCTGGCGAGCCGCTCGGCGGGGCGTGCACCCGCGCGTCGAGCTGCCCCTCCGCAAGGGAGCGCGACGCCTGCGTCAGCCGGCGGATGGGCGTCGTCAGTCGGTCGGCCAGCAGGAGCGAGGCAACGGCCGCCACCAGCAGCGCCAGGGCCGCGGCCGCCAGCATCACGCCGACGATGGTGTTGATGGTCTGGGCGCGGAAGGTGAAGGGCTGCGAGAGGCGCACCGTGAGCAGGCGGGTCGGGGCCGCCTGCGCGAATTGCGTCCACCACGGGTCGGGCAGGGCGACGCTCCACGACTGGGCGATCGGCTCGCGCTGCTGGCCCGGGCTGGCGATCTCCTCGCCCACCGGCACGCCCAGCCGGTAGACCACCGCGGCGGGGTCATCGCGGCTGACGGCGATGGAGACCTCCACGTCGGCCTGGGCGATGCGCTGGGCCAGCGTGCGCACCAGTCCTGCGTCGGCGCTGCCCAGGAGCTGCGTGACCTCCTCCGCCGCGCGGGGCGGATCGGTCGGCAGGAGCACCGGCCGCGGATTGGCCGTGCCCAGTCCCTGCGCCTCGAAGATGCGGTCGGCCAGCAGCAGGCCCACGATCTGAGCTCGCGTGGCCAGGTCCTTCTCCTCCTGCTGGGCGAAGTAGGAGTCGAGCAGTCGCGGCAGCGTGGCCATGACCAGCGCCAGGGCGATGAAGACGACCGCCCCGAAGGCGAGCACGAGCCGGGCACGGAAGGTGCGCGGCAGCAGCGGCGCGAGCCGCCGCAGGGGACGCCGCTGCCTTCCGGGCGCGGGCCCTTCAGCGCTCGGCGAAGGCGTAGCCGGCACCACGGATGGTCAGGATGAAGGCGGGCGCGGCCGGGTCGTCCTCGAGCTTCTCGCGCAGGTGGCTGACGTGGACGTTGATGGTCTTCTCGTCCTGGTCGAGCGCCTCGTAGTCGCGCACCAGCTCGAGCAGTTCGCGCCGGCTGAAGACGCGGCCGGGACGCGAGGCGAGGTGGCGCAGGAGCTCGAACTCGGTAGCCGTCAGGCCGATGCGCCGCTGGCCACGCTGGACCCGCCGCCGCTCGAGGTCGATGACCAGGTCCCGGTGCCGGATGACGCGACCGCCGGCGGCGTCGGCCAGGTCGCCGTAGGCCCGTCGCAGGAGCGCCTTGATCCGGCTCATCAATTCGCGCAGGCTGAAGGGCTTGGTCAGGTAGTCGTCGGCGCCGAGCTCGAGGCCGATGACCTTGTCCACCTCGTCGTCGCGAGCGGTCAGGAAGAGCACCGGCGCCTTGGAGCCGGCTGCGCGCAGCCGACGCAGCACCTCGAAGCCGTCCATGCCAGGCAGGCGCACGTCGAGGATGACCAGGTCGGGCGCCTGGGTCGTGCCCACTTCGAGGCCTTCCTCGCCGCTGCGCGCCACGGTCACGCTGTAGCCCTCCTGCTGGAGGGCGTACTGCACGCCGCGCGCCACCGCGAACTCGTCCTCGACGATCAGGATCGTGGCCGACATGGGCCGCCATGCTACCCGACGGTCGTGCCGGCGGCCCTCTGGTACCATCTCTGCCTCCAGCACGATGAACCCCGCGCGCACGCGCGCTCCCCGACGAGGTCCCGCCACGTGAGCACCACGACCACCACGCGTCCCCAGCTCGCCGCGCAGCGGCGCGAGGTCCTGGGCAAGGCCGTCGCCCGCCTCCGGCGCGCCGGCAAGCTGCCCGCCGTCGTCTACGGCCATGGTCACGACTCCGAGGCCATCGAGCTCGACGCCAAGAGCTTCGACAACCTGCGCCGCCATGCCGGGCGCAACGCGCTGGTGGACCTCAAGTTGCACGGCACGGGCGCCACGCCCGTCATCGTGCACCACGTGCAGGAGCATCCGGTCACGCGCGGCGTGCTGCACGTGGACTTCTACGTGGTCAAGATGACCGAGGAGCTGACCGTCGACGTGCAGGTCGTGGTCGTGGGCGAGTCGCATGCGGCCGAGAAGATGGGCGGCACCCTGCTGCACCTGCTCGACACGGTCAAGGTCAGGGCACTGCCGGCGGAGATCCCGCAGTCGCTCGAGCTCGACATCACGCCGCTGATCGACTTCGACACGATGCTTCACGTGCGCGACGTGAAGCTGCCCGAACGCGTCACGCTGGTGACGGATCCGGACGAGCCCATCGCCCGTGTCCAGCCGCCGCGCGTCGAGGAGGAGCCGGTCGCGGAGGCCGCCGAGGAAGAGGCCGAGGGCGAGGCTGCCGAAGCCGAGGGCGAGAGTGCCCAGGGCGAGAGTGCCCAGGGCGATGCCGGCGCTGGCGAGGGCGACGCAGAGGGCTAGTCGGAGGGCCGGTCCAGCAGGGGCACCCGCACGGGCGCCCCGAGGCGCGCCTCGAGCCGCTCAGCCTCATCGAGTTCGGCCTTGCTGGCTGCGCCCAGGCGCTCCAGCAGCCGCAGCGTCAGCGCCAGCCAGTAGCCGGCGCGTCCTTCGCGCAGCAGCGTGAGCGCCTCCCGGGCCAGATCGATCGCTCTCGTTGCATCTCCGTCGGCGGCACTCAAGGCGGCCTGCCAGATCAGCTGGTCCCCGCGCGCGACGAGACTCGAGCGCCCCTGCAGGGAGGCGCCGACCGCCTCGACCGCATGGCGCAGTGCCTGCCCCAGGCCAGCCTCCTGCCAAGCCTCGAAGATGCGGTCGCGGGAGGCCACCGTGCTGGCGTCATCGAAGGACAGCGACCAGGCCGGGCGGAGCCGCTCGACATCGGGCACGTACGGCTCGAGGCCACGCACCGGTGCCAGCAGGACATCCACGGCGCCGTGCAGGAGTCGACCGTAGGGCGAGTCGGGGAAGTCTTCCCGGCCCTCGAACCAGGCCGCCATCCGCGCCAGGCCGGCACGGTGCTCGCGCAGCTTCAAGATGGACCCGAGCACCGACCAGGTGCGGACGGCGACGCGCGCGTAGCCGTGCCGTTCGGCGACATCGAGCGCCGCGAAGCCGTGTTCGAGCGCGGCGTCCCACTCACCGCTGGCCAGGGCTGCCTCGGCCCGCGTGAACTCCGCCCAGGCCACGCTCTCTGAGAGGCCGCGCGCGTCGGCCAGCCGAGCCGCCGCCGCGACGCGCTCCTCGAGCTCGGCGAAGCGCCCGTCGAGGAGGAAGCCCGAGGCATTGAGCATGGCGCCCACGGCCGCCGGCCACTCACCGAGCCTCATGGCGAAGGCGGCCAGCTCGTCGAACGTCTCGAGGCCGGCCTCACCGAGGTCCGACAGGACGATCGCCTGCAAGCGGCGCGCGCGGAGCTCGAGCTCTTGGTCGGCTTCCTCGACGGCCAGCTGCAGGACGCGTTCGACGGCCGGGGCGGCCGCCCGCGCGTCGTTGGACTCGTAATAGTCGGCATGGATCCTGGCCAGCTCCAGGCGCGCCGTGGGCAGGTCGGGTGGTCCGCCGAGCACGCCGAGTGCCTCCGAGGCCAGGGCGGCGCCGTCACGGAAGCGGAGCTGTTCGAGCAACAGTGCGGCGGCCGCTGCGCTGGCTCTCGAGTAGCCCTCTCGTGCCGATGCCCCATCGGGCCCGCCCAGGACCGCCGCGTACCCCGCCCGGCCGGCCTGCAGGTGCTGCATGGCGCGTTCCGTGCCGCCTGATGGGGCGAGCATCCGGCCGAGCGCGGTCTCGCGCCGGGCGCGGTCGAGGATCGCTTCGTCCGGGGTGAGCGAGAGGGCTCGCTCCATCAGCTCGGTCGCCGCCTGGTAGGCGGCGGTGCCGAGCGCGTGCTGTGCTGCCCGCTCCAGCCAGCCGGCGGCCAGCGCTGCAGCCTGGCCCCTCCCCAGTCCGGGCGCCACCTCCGCGGCCAGGCCCGGCGCGGACTCGAGCGCGGCCGCGTAGTGCAGCCCGATGCGGTCGGCCACGGGCGTCGCATGGTCACCCGCTACGGCCTCCTGCCAGCGCGCCAGCGCCACGTGCAGCCGCGCTCGCTCGGCCCGCGCCAGGCTGGCATAGCCCACGTCGCGCAGCAGCGCATGGCGGTAGGCGAAGGCTTCGCCGGCCTCGTCCTCGAAGGGGCCGCGCACCAGGGCGCGCTGGTTCAGGCCGGCCAGGCCCGGCAGCGGATCGGCCACGCCGAGCGGCTCGAGCGCGGCGACCGGGAAACGACGCCCGGCGACGGAAGCGCGCGTGGCGACCAACCGGGCTTCGGAAGGCAGATCGTCGAGCTGCGCCGCGTAGAGCGCCTGCACGGTGGTCGGCAACGGCACCTCGGACGGCGGCACGGTCAGTCGCCAGCCGCCGCCGCCCTGCTCGGGCTCGATGACGCCCACCGCGGCCCACGTGCGCAGGAGTTCCTCGAGGAAGAGGGGGGTGCCGTCCGCTCGCGCGACGATCATGGCCACCAGTTCCCGGGGCAGTGTGCCCCCGGTCATGGCATCGACGGCTTCCGCCGCGCTCGCTGGCCGCAGCGGCGCCAGGTCGATGCGGTGCACGCCCCGGGTCGCATCCCGGCGGCACCAGTCCGGCGCCGACTCGCCCAGCGAAGGGCGGGCCGTGGCGACGACCAGCCGGCCGGCCGGGCCTGGCCGCTCGCCGGCCGCACCCAGGAACGCCAGCAGGTCGGCGCCGGCCCAGTGCACGTCCTCGATGAGCCACAACTCGACGCGGCCGGCGAGCGCATCCAGCGCATCGAGCCAGGCGGCGATGGAGCGCTCGCGCTCGGCCGAGCCGGCCTGCGCAGCGCCGCCGACCACGCCCGGCTCCAGGATGCCCGCCACGACTTCTAGCACGACCGCCATCCGCTCCTCGCCGGTGCCGTGCGCTGCCAGCGCTTCCTGGAGGAGCGAGCGCCACGAAGGCGCCTGCCGGGCGCCGACGGCAGTCCTGCCGGCGCTGGCGAGCGCGGAGCGGAGCAGTCCGGCGACCGGCTCGAGGGGGGCCAGACCCTCTGGCGCCAAGCGGACCTGGCGCAGCGTCGCGCCGCTGTCCGAGGCCAGCTCCTCGAGGAGGCGGGACTTGCCCACGCCGGGAGGCGCCATGACCAGCCAGCGCTCCGCCCCACCCCGCCCGACACGCCGGAGGGCGGCGCGCAGCGCGGCGAGTTCCCGTTCGCGGCCGATGGTCGGTGCGCGCAGGCTGCCCACGGCCGCCGCGCGCGAGCGCTCGGGGCGCGGGCCCACGACCATCGCGGCCTGGACCGGCTCGGCCTTGCCCTTGAGGTGGAGGGGCGCCACCGGGCGCGCCTCGATGGTCTCTGCCGTGGCCAGCATGGTGGTAGGGCCGATGAGCACGCTGCCCGGCTCGGCCGCGGTCTGGAGCCGGGCGGCCACGTTGACCGTATCGCCCGTCACTCGGCCCGTGTCAGGCCCGTCCGCGGCGTACGCCACCTCGCCGGTGTTGATGCCGACGCGCAGCTGCAGCTCCAGGTCGACCGAGAGCCGCGCCCCGAGTTGCTCCACCGCGCTGACGAGCGCGAGACCGGCCCGGACGGCCCGCTCCGCGTCGTCGTCCCGGCCGCGGGGCACGCCGAACGCAGCCATGGCGGCATCCCCGATGAACTTCTCCAGGCGACCGCCGTAGCGCGCGATCGTCTCGCGTACCACAGCGAAGTAGGCGTCCTGGACGGCCGCCACGTCCTCCGCATCAAGGGACTCGGAGAGGCTGGTGAAGCCGACCAGATCGGCGAAGAGAACGCTGACGATGCGCCGTTCGACAGCCGGGCCCGCGCCGGGCGCCGGGGACGCGCTGCCCTGCCCCTCATCCATGCGCCGCCACGATAGGGCGTGGCGGGCGCCACGGGAAGGGCCCGGCGGTCAGACCTTGCCTTCAGCGACCTCGCAGATGCCGGGGCCCGCGGGGGCGGCCTGCTCCATCCGCCGCTCCTCGTCGAGCGCGGCCTTGACCTCGGGGAATGCGTCGGAGAGGCAGCAGCTGCAGGCCTCGTACCACTGGCGCATCCCCGCGTCGATGACCGGCAGCGTGGTAGTGGCGGTGGCCGCGCCACCGGCGGAGGCCTCGGCTGCGCCGTGCGCATGGCCGTGTCCGCTGGCGGCAGGCTGGAGGTAGGCGTCGGGCTCCATCTCGAAGGCACGCTTGCAGCCGCTGCGACAGAAGAAGAACTCGCGGCCATCGTGCACGGTCACCAGGCCTTGCTCGCGGGCCTGGGCGACGCGCACGGTCATGCCGCAGACGGGATCCTTGGCGGTCGACTCCATGGGGTCCTCGAATCTCTCGTGGGACGGTGGGCGTGGTGGGATACTCCCCGGTAGTATCGCACACGGATGGCCTGACGGCCCTGAGGACCTGGCGCGGCTTGACCATCAGCGGCCGGGCCATGACCGCGCGCGTTCAGGCATCACCTGGTCGACGCGGGACCGCCCGCCGCGGAGGCCAGGGCGGTTGCAGCGAAGCGTATCCTCGGACCTCGTTGATCCATGGAACGCGAGGAACCGGCATGCTGCAGCTGGCAACGGACCGCCTGACCCTCGCCGCCTTCGCCGCCATGGTCCTCTTCGGTGGCGGCAACGGTGTTTCGGTCCACTTCAGCAACCTGGAGCTGGCGCCGTTCTGGGGTGCCACCATCCGGTTCGGCCTGGCGACCGTGGTCTTCTTCGCCATCGTCGCCCTGCGGCGGATACCGGTCCCGCGCGGCCCGGCCCTGACCGGCAGCGTGCTCTACGGCCTGCTCGGCTTCGGCGGTGCCTTCGGCTTCGTTTACTGGGGCCTTGTGGAAACGCCCCCCGGGCTGGCCCAGATCATCCTGGCCGTGGTGCCCTTGCTGACCTTCCTGCTGGCCGTCGGGCTCGGCATGGAGCGCTTCCGCTGGCAGGGCCTCGCTGGTGCCCTGTTGGCGATCGCCGGCATCGCGGTCATCTTCGGCGACGGGGTCGGCGCGGCGGTACCGGTCGTCTCGATGCTGGCCATCGTCGGCGCGGCAGCATGCATGGCCGTCTCCAACGTCGTCGTCAAGCGCTACCCGAAGTGCCATCCGGTGGTCAACAACGCCATCGCCATGGGCGTCGGCGCCGGCTTCCTGCTTCTCCTCTCGCTCACCGCCGGCGAGGCTCACGTCCTCCCCACGCAGGCGCGCACATTGGCCGCCATCAGCTACCTCGTGATCGTCGGCTCGGTGGGCGTCTTCTCGCTCTTCCTCTACGTCATCACCCGTTGGTCGGCCTCCGCCACGAGCTACGTGATGCTGCTCATGCCGCTGGTCGCGGTGGTGGTGGCCGCGGCGTTGGCCGGCGAGGCGGTCACGCCCGCCTACGTCAGCGGCGGAGCGCTCGTGCTGGGCGGTGTCTACGTGGGCGCCTTCGCACCTTCGCTCGGAGCCTTAGTGGCGAGGGTCACGGGCCGCGCGCCAGCGCCGGCAGAAGCATCCGGTGCGTCGGCGGCACCGGTGCTGGAGATGCGGCCGGCGGGGCCCTCCACGCCGCTGACCCCCGGTTGCGCGTAGCGCCCGATACTGGGGAAGCACACGGAGGAGCAGCATGGATCACGGACGGTCCGACGGCCACGACCACGGCGCGCATGCCCATGGCGCGCACGAGCACGCCGCGCACGAGCACGCCGCGCACGATCACGACCACCCCGCGCACGATCACGACCACCCCGCGCACGACCACGACGACCCTGCAGCCATGTACGCCGCCGCGCTCGTGGCGCACCGGCAGACCAAGGACGAGGTCTTCCGCCACTCCCAGCAGAGCCCGATCCCGCACGATTACCGGCACGACTTCGCCGGCCTGAGCTACTACCCACCCGACCTTCGCTTCAGGCTCGAGGGCCTGCGGCGCCGACCCTACGAGGGCGAGGAGCCGGTACGCTTCGCCATCCCCACCTCCGACGGCCGGCTGCGGCCGGCGGAGCGCGCGGGTGTGCTCGACTTCGAGCTGGACGGCCAGGCGCTGCGGCTGACCGGGTACCGCTTCGAGGGTGACGAAGACGACGACTCGCTTTTCGTGCCGTTCATGGACGCGACGAGCGGCGTGGAGACCTACGGCGCCGGGCGCTACCTGGAGTTGGAGCCCGAGGATGACGGCAGCTACACGCTCGACTTCAACCTCGCCTACAACCCCTTCTGCGTCTACGACCCTCGCTTCTCCTGCCCCATCACGCCGCCCGAGAACAGGCTGCCGGTGCGCATCGAGGCCGGCGAGCGCATGCCGGAGGCCCTCGCATCGTCGTCGGGCTGACGCGACGCCAGCTCATGGGCGGTCGTGGACGGCGACTCTGACGACGCGGAGGAACGGGCCCGTCCCCCAACGGGCCCGTTCCCGCGGCGGGTCGTTCGATCGATCGCGAGGGCTCCGGACGTGATGCGGCGCGCGGGGCGGGCCCGATCCCCAGAACGGGCCCGCCTGGAGGGCTTATGCAAGCGACTGGGAGCATCGCTCCGCCTCCCAGCGGCAGTCTCCAGCCCGGGCGGCCGTCCGTCATGACGGGCCGTCATCGTCTGGCTGGCGTATCGGGCCGGGTGCGGCGCAGGCAGGGTTCAGTCGGTCGGAGGTTGACCTGCTTCCGGGACGACGCCCCAACCCGCGTTGGTGAACGTGGGCACGAACCGGTAGCCCTTGCCGGGCACCGTGGCGATGAAGCGTGGGTGCCGGTAGTCGTTCTGGAGCTTGACGCGCAGGCTGCGGATGTGGCGGTCGACGATGTTGCTCTCGGCCACGAAGTCCGTGCCCCAGACCGCGTCCAGGATCTCCTCCCTGGTCACGACCCGGCCGCCCCGACTGGCGAGGAGGTAGAGGAGGCTCTGCTCGATGCCGCTGAGGTGGACGACCGAGCCGCCGGCGCGCACCTGGCGGTCGACGATGTCGATCTCCATCTCGCCCAGCTTGATCGTCGGCACGATCGGCCGGTCGACGCCGGTCGCGCGACGGCTGATGACCATGGCGCGCGCCAACAACTCCTCTGGCGAGAACGGCACGGTCATGATGTCGTCGACGCCCAGGTCGAACGCCTTCAGCTTCGTCTGCAGGTCGCCACGCCTGGTGAGGCCGAGCACCGGTGCCACGCCCTGGCGCAGGTGGTTCACGACCCGGAGCCGGCCGAGCAGGGCCGTGCTGGCGTCGTGGTCCATGTCGATCACGGTCAGGTGCGGCCGCCAGCCGGCCAAGATGGCCTCCGCCTCGGCCAGGCTCTTGGCGGCACGCACGACGAAGAGGCCGTGGTTGAGGGTCAGCTCGATGAGGTCGACGACCAGGGCACGATCGTGCAGCACGAGTGCCCGACGTGCGTCGTCCGGCCCGGTCTTCACGTGGTCAGGTCGAGCGTCCACGTGAGTCAGCCTCGCTCATCCCCCGACGGCTCGGAGCAGCGCTGGTATACCAGATGGGCGGCGTCCGCGCCAGATTGTGAAGCGGGTGACGGGGAGGAGCCGGCTAGCGGGTGGCGCAGACCCGCGGGTCGCCGCAGAACGCCGCGATCCCGCCGACGATGGTCGCCGCGACTGTCATCGCCCGGATCTCCGCCGGGGAGGCCGTGGTGACGTCGCGGCTCAGGATCGTGACGTCGCCGAGCGTGCCAGGTGCCAGGTGGCCGCGCCGCGCGTCGTCGTCCAGGATCCAGGCTGCGTCGAGAGTGACGGTCCGCAGCGCCTGGTCGGCGGTCAGCAGCTGGTCGCGCAGCCAGGATGGGGTCTCGGGACGCGACCGCACACGCCCATCCATCCCCGCGGCGATGTGATCCCCGGGTCGCCCGAGTGCATCGGTCAGCTTGAGGTCCGGGAACGTCCACGGCGCATCGGTCGCCGAGGCCACGTGCAGTCCGGCGTCCACGAAGTCTCTCCAGCGAGCCAAGGGGTCGGCGTCCGCGCCGGGGTCGTCCCGGTCGAACTCGGCGATGACGCGCGGGTCCAGGATCCAGTCGGCCGCTCCGTCAAGGTGGACCACGACACCGATGTCCATGGCCACCAGGCGGGCCAGTTGGTCGTCGCTCACCTGGCTCGCGTGCTCGACCCGATGATGGAGCCGATTCGGCCCGGTCGGGCCGATGGCTGCCTCGAAGGCGTCGAGGGCCAGCTCCTGAGCGGCCGTGCTCATGGCATGGACCGAGACCTGCCAGCCCGCGGCGTCGGCCCGCCTGACGGCGGCGGTGAGGTCTCCCGGCACCCAGTTGATGACCTTGCCCCATCCGTCGTCCAGATGGATCTTCAGCCCGCGGACCCGGAGGCGGTCATCGACGGGGCCAGGCTCGCGCTCCGTGTACCAGTCCCCGAAGAACTCGCGGTCGTAGTTGAGCGCCAGGTAGGCGTCGACGCGGAGCGGCAGGGCGCCATCGGCGGCGAGTCGGGTGAGCTCGTCGATCCGCTCCTGGTTGACCCACTGCTCGGAGATCGAGGTCCAGCCGCGGCGGACGGCCGCGTCGATGGCGGTCTCCGCGGTGTCGATGCCGTAGTAACCGCGGTCGCCGATCCAGTGGCTATGGACGTCGATGAACCCGGGGTACGCGACGTTGTCGCCGATATCGAGGATCGGGACACCGTCGCCGGCGGCCGCCAGGACCTCGTCCCGGGTGCCGACCGAGGCGACCAAGCCGTCCTCGATGAAGACGGCTTCCGCGATCGGCGGATCGTCCAGCGTGATGATCCGTCCGACGATGACCAAGTTGGCGCCGTCGAGTACCAACGGGCTGGCGGCCCCGGTCGGATCCGGCGCGGAGCCACGGGTCGGCGGCGACGGAGCGGTGGCGTTCGGCGAGCAGGCGATGAAGGCGCTCAGTCCGACCATGGCGGCGGTGCGACGAAGGCGCTCGGTGGTCACGACGCATCTCCAGGCGTGATCGCGAGAGCGGGCGGCCGTCGAGGCCGCCCGCTCTGCGGATCCGGTAAGGGCGATCGCTGGTGGCGAGGGACGAGCTACGGGGAGGGCGACGGCCGTCGGTCGACCGCGTCCTCGGGATGCAGTCGCACCGTGGCGAGGACCTCCTCGAACCATGCCCTGTCGTACGGAGCGACGACGACTGGGTCGTCTTCAGACTTGAGGAGCGAGATCTGGTAGCCGCGGCCGGCGGTTGTGACGGCGACGATGTGGCAGTCGTCGGCCCCGATCAGCCCGGTGGCGCCGTCGACGGCGATCGGTTCCGTTGTCGTGCATCCATGACCCGCCACCTGCGCCGCGACCCAATCCGCGGGCGTGGTCTCGCCGATCGGCCGCGACCCGAAGTACAGGAACAGGTGATCGGTCAGGACCGGGTCCTGCAGCATGTCGAACCCGGGGTCGATGGACTGCGGGACGCCCGGGCGATCCGTCCAGGGCTCGGTCGCCGCTCGAGCCATCCATCCCTCGGGGTAGGAAACGGAGATCCCGTGCATCTGCGAGGTGAAGCTCTGGGTCAGCGGCGGCACGGAGATGGGCGACGGGGATGGTTGGAGGGTGGCGGTCGGCGACGGCGTGGCCGTCGGTTCGGTCGATCGGGGTCCGCCTGCGCCACCGGGCACGGGGGGGCCGAGAAGCTGGACCCCCACGACGAGGGCCACGACCAGGGCAGCGGCGCCCAGGCCGAAGGAAACGATCTTGTTCATGACAGGGGACCTCCGCGCCGGCCACCACGGGCTTCGGCGCTGTCGGGTCGTGTCCAGCACGTCAAGGACCGCCCCCGCGACGCGGGAGACGTCCTCGTGACGGTTCTCGTGGAGCCACGACCGGATGACGCGGTCGACGTTCGGATCGGAGGTTCTGGGTTCGCTCATCGGACCACCTCCCGGGCCGTCGGCTGCGCGTCGTCGATGAGGGCGGTGCGCAGGTGCCGCGTGGCGTAATGCAGTCTCGAGCCCACCGTCCCGAGCGGCGCGCCGACGATGTCGGCGACCCGGTCGAGCGGCAGGTCCAGGTAGTGGTGCAGGACCACCACCGTCCGATGGTCCATGGAGAGACGTCGAAAGGCGCGCTCGAGCTCGTCGCGATCAACGACCGCACCCGTGCCATCGACCACCATCGGTTCGACCGACAGCAGCCGCACGTTCGCCGTCCAGCGGCGCGACTTCCGGCCCTCGGCGTAGCAGGCGCGCACGAGGAGCCGGTACGACCAGGCCTCGAAGCGGGCCGGGTCGCGGAGCTGGGGCAGATCCTGCCAGATGCTGAGCAGCGCCTGCTGCGTGGCATCTTCGGCAAGCGCGATGTCGCTCAG
>DASSPM010000039.1:0-8646 GCA_035699625.1 Candidatus Limnocylindrales bacterium
ACCAGCCAGAAGGCGGCCGCGGAGAGGTCGCCCGGGATCGTCTCGGCGAGGGGCAGCACGGGCGATCCTCCCTCCAGGCTGACGACGACCCCGCCCTCGGGCTCGTCTTGGCTCGTGACCGTCACCCCCCGCGCGCGCAGCATCCGCTCGGTGTGATCGCGCGTGGCGACCGGCTCGCGCACCTGCGTCGTGCCCTCCGCGGCAAGACCGGCCAGCAGGACGGCCGACTTGACCTGGGCGCTGGGCACGGCCGAACGGTGCTCGATGGCCCGGAGCGGGCGGCGCCCGACGACGGAGAGCGGCGGCAGGGCGTCGTTCGCCCGGGCGCTGAGCGTGGCGCCCATCGCGCGCAGCGGCTCGATGATACGGGCCACCGGACGGCCCCGCAACGACGCGTCGCCATCGAGCACGACGCGCAGCGGCACCCCGGCGAGCATGCCGGCCAGGAGTCGCAGGGTCGTGCCCGAGTTGCCGCAATCGAGGACGTCGGGCGGCTGGCGCCAGCCGAGCGGGCCCGGGGAGCGCACCAGCCAGTCGACCCGCCGCTCGTCCATCGGACTCGCCTCGATCTCGACGCCGAGCGTGCGCAGGCAGGCCGCCGTGCTGGCCGGGTCGAGCGCCGCTGAGCCGCCCTCGATGTGCGACTCGCCCTCCGCCAGCGCGGCCAGGAGCAGCGCCCGGTGGCTGATCGACTTGTCGGGCGGGGGCCGCAATCGGCCGCGCAGGCGAGTCGTGCCGCGCACGGTGACGGTCGCCCCGAGCGTGCCGGCGAGGGGCATGATCAGCTCCTGCCGGCCGCGCCAGCGCGGGCGGGATCGCCGTGCAGGAAGCGCACCTGCTCGTGGATGGCACGCACCGAGCGCATCAGCTCGCGGAACCCGTCCAGGGTGAGCGACTGCTCGCCGTCCGAGAGCGCCTCGTCGGGGCGTGGATGGACTTCGACCATCACGCCGTCCGCGCCGGCGGCCACGCCGGCCAGGGCAGCCGGCGTGACCAGCCAGCGCTTGCCAGTGGCGTGCGAGGGGTCGATGACCACGGGCAGGTGGGTCAGGTGGTGCAGCAGCGGCACGGCTGCCACGTCGAGCGTGTTGCGCGTGTAGGTCTCGAAGGTGCGGATGCCGCGCTCGCAGAGGATGACGTTGGGGTTGCCCGAGCTGACGATGTACTCGGCCGCCATCAGCCACTCCTCGATGGTCGCGCCGTAGCCGCGCTTGAGCATGACCGGCTTCTCGACCCGCCCGACCGCCGTCAATAGCGAGTAGTTCTGCATGTTGCGCGTGCCGATCTGGAGGATGTCGGCGTACTGGTTGACGATCTCGACCTGCGACGGCTCCATGACCTCGGTGATGACCGGCAGGCCGGTCACCTCGCGCGCCTCGGCCAGGTAGCGCAGCGCCTCGACACCCAGCCCCTGGAAGCTGTAGGGGCTGGTGCGCGGCTTGAAGGCGCCGCCGCGCAGGATGGTCGCGCCGGCCGCGGCCACCGCCTCGGCCGTCTCCATCAGCTGCGCGCGGTCCTCGATGGAGCACGGCCCGGCCATCACCGTCAGTGACCCGTCGCCGATGCGCGTCGGCCCGACCTCGATCACCGTGTCCTCGGCCCGGAACTCGCGGCTGGTGAGCTTGAAGGGCCGGCTGATGGCCGTCACCGACTCGACCCCTGGCAGCGCCGAGAGGCGGCTGATGAGCTGGTCCTTGCGCAGCCCGATCTCGCCCACCACGGCGATCACGCAGCGCTCCGCGCCGCGGCTCTCGTGCGGCTGGAGGCCTTCCGCCAGGACGTGGCTCTTGACCCCGTTGACCTCCGCCTCGCTGGCGTCGATCGACATGACGACGAACATCCGTACCCCTCTGTCGGCGGCAACCCGCCGCGGCATCGGCCCGGGAAAACAAAAGAGCAGAGGTTCGTCACCTCTGCTCCTCCCGGCACGACCCGCCCCGGCGGGTCATCCCCGCGGGCTAGCGTGCCGGGCTGCGATAAAACCAGGTCGTGCGCATCGGAGTCCGGACACTAGCCGCTGCCCCGGGCGGTGTCAACGTTCACCTTCCCACCTGGCCGCCCGTGGCGGTCCGCCCTGTCGCCCCTGCTATCATCCCTTGCCGGCGCGGAGAGGTCGCATAGAGGCCTAGTGCGGCGGTTTGCTAAACCGTTGAGTGGGGTAACCTGCTCCGAGGGTTCGAATCCCTCCCTCTCCGCCAGCACCGCGGCCAGCGCGCCGCGTCTCAAGCGCCCGTAGCTCAGTGGATAGAGCGTCAGGTTGCGGACCTGAAGGCCGTGAGTTCGAGTCTCGCCGGGCGCGCCAGCTCCTTGCCCGCACCAGGGTCCGACGCGACCGCCCACCTTCCCCGAGCGTCGGCGCACGCCGGCCTCCAGGCGGGCCCGATTCGAAAATCGGATATCGGACCGTCACCTCAGGCAGTGGCGCCGATCCACGCACGCCCCGAACCGCTGGCGTGCCGCCTCCCGCTGCTCAGCCGGCGCTCGCCACGGGACGGTGCGTGCTCGTGGCGCCGCCGACGGCCGATGCAGAGACCCCTGATGCCTCGCTCTCGAGTCCGCTGTGCACGCGTTGAGAATGCCAGTCGAATGGGCCTGCCGGCGGCGCGGGGCGCTCGCTCGCCAAGCGGACGCGCCTCCCTCGGCCGCCGGGTGAGCGCGGCGAGCCTAGACCGGGACCGCCACCGAGCCGCCCAGCAGCAGTGGCAGGCGCAGCCGGTCCGCGTACTGTGGCCGCAGGCGCTCCGTGTTGTACATGGCGGCCACGTCGACTCGCCGCGCCCCCAACGCCGGGTCGGGCAGCGCGACGTGCGCGTACTTGCCGTCGCGAATGGCCAGCATCCGGCCGCTGACCCCGTCCCGGATCAGCTCCACGGCGCAGTTGGCGAAGGTGATGGCGACCATCTGGTCGAGTGAGTCGGCCTCGCCGGAGCGCAGGTCGTAGGTCAGTTCGGAGTGCACCGCGTCCTCGCCGGTACGGCGCTTGATCTCCTCCGCCAGGGCCAGCCCGATGTCGGCCTTGTAGCGGTGGCCGTAGGCGTCTGCCTCGCCCCGCTCCTCGACCGAGCCGCCCTCCCAGACCGCGCCCTCGGCGGCGATGACCAGCGCGTAGCGGCTGGGGTTGTTGCGCTTGTCCTCCAGCAGCAGCTCGAGCAGCCGCTCCAACGGAAAGGGCGCTTCGGGGATGACGCAGCGCGCCGACGTGACGTAGGCGGCGTAGAGCGCGCTGAAGCCCGACTCGCGGCCGAAGATGCGGAAGACGCCGATGCGCTCGTGCGAGCCGAGCGTGGTGCGCTGGCGGGTGATCAGCTCCTTGGCGCGCGTGATGGCGCTGGAGAAGCCGATGCAGTACTCGGTGCCCTGCACGTCGTTATCCATCGTCTTGGGGATGGCGATGAGCGGCACGCCCTGCGCGTGCAGTGCCGTGGCGAAGCTGAGCGTGTCGTCGCCGCCGATGACCACCAGCTCGTCCAGGCCGAGCGCCTCGATGTTCTCGAGCACGACGGGCGTGAAGTCGTAGCGTCCTTCGTCGGTCTCCATCGCCGCCAGCCGGGAGGCCGGCACGTGGTCGGGCAGGCGGTCCGCGCGCATGCGCCGCGGGTTGGTGCGCGAGGTGTGCAGCACCGTGCCGCCGGTCCGGTCGATGGTGCGCGTGTTGGTCCGGTCGAGCGGGCGCACGTACTCGGGGTCAGGCTCGGGTGCCGGTCGCATGTGGGTCAGGCCCTGCCAGCCGCGGCGGATGCCGTAGACCTCCCAGCCGAGCTCGGTCGAGCGATAGACGACGCTCTTGATGACCGGGTTGAGGCCAGGCACGTCGCCGCCCCCGGTGAGGATGCCGATGCGCCGGGTCTTGGACACTGGACAGCTCCGCATGAACACGGGCGAAGGGACGGCCGAATCCTAGCGCCGTCCCCGGTCGCCGGGCCGCCGATCGCAGTGCCCGCGGCAGCCGGGCTGGGTAGCCGGGGCCCGCGACGGCCGGTGCTAGCATGGCCGGCGATGCACTACGAGATGTTCATGGCCGCCGCCATCTCCGAGGCTCGCGCTGCAGCTCGGGCGGGCGAGCGACCCGACGGCGCGGTGGCGGTGCTGGGCGAGGCCATGGTCGCCGGCGGTCACGAGCAGGTGCGCGAGACGGGCGATCCCACGGCGCACGCGGTCATCGTCACGCTGCGTGAGGCCGCCGCCCGCCTGGGCCGGACGTCGCTGGAGGGGCTGACCGTCTTCAGCACCCTCGAGCCGTGCGCCATGTGCGTGGGGGCGCTGCTCGAGAGCGACGCCGACGGCATCGTCTTCGCCGTGCCCGACCGGGTCGCGGGCGCCGCCGGGTCCGCCCTGCAGCTGGCCGACCACGACGGCCTGGCGCGCCGCCTGCTGGTCGTCTCGGGCATCCTCCAGTCGGACGCCGCGGAGCTGCTCGACGGCAGCGGCGCGGCCGCGCCGCGGAGCCGCACCGGCCGCTGATCCACGCTCGGCAGGAGCCTGCCGTGGCCGGTCGCCGGGAGACCCTCTGGTATCCTTTCGGCCCGCGGAGAGGTGTCCGAGTGGTTGATGGTGCCGCTCTCGAAAAGCGGTGTGCGAAAGCACCGTGGGTTCGAATCCCACCCTCTCCGCCATCTCTCGCCAGACTCGCGGCCGGCCGGGCGGGCCGGCCGTTCGTGACTCCGGGAGAACGCGTCGGAGAGGTCGCCTAGAGGCCTAGGGCGCCGCACTGGAAATGCGGTTCGGGGCAACCCGTCGCGGGTTCGAATCCCGCCCTCTCCGCCACCCGACGGTCCGCCATCGGGCCCGCCGGGGTATCATCCGCGGGCCGTGCTAGGCGGGGAACTAGCGGTGCCCTGTACCTGCAATCCGCTCCAGCAGGGCTGAATCCCCTCCCGAGGCCCGCGCTCGCGGACGCCACCGGGCGGTCGACGTTGAGGATCGGGTCCCGCGCAGCGGCGACGCGCGAACCTCGTCAGGTCCGGAAGGAAGCAGCGATAAGCGCGACCCGCCGGGTGCCGCGGACAGGCCTGGTCCGAGCCGACCGCTCCGGCCGGCACGCGAACGTCTTCGGTCGACGGAGGGTGCACGGCGATTTCGGCTGAGGCCGCCCTCGGGCGGCCCTCCGATATCATGGCCGGGTGCCCCAGGACCCCGCACCGTCGCCCTCCCACCGCGCCCTCTATCGGCGCTGGCGCGCCCAGACCTTCGGCCAGATCGTGGGCCAGGCCGCCGTGGTCGAGACGCTGCGCAACGGCGTCCGGCTGGGCCGGCTGGCGCACGGACTGCTCTTCGTCGGGCCGCGCGGCACGGGCAAGACGTCGATGGCGCGCATCGTGGCCAAGGCCGTCAACTGCCCCAACGTGGCCGACGGCGAACCGGACGACAGCTGCCCCTCCTGCGAGGCCATCCGCGAGGGTCGCGCGCTCGACGTGATCGAGCTCGACGCGGCCTCCAACAACCGCGTCGACGACATGCGCGAGCTGGTGCCGCGCGTCTACACGGCGCCGGCCGACCTGCGCCGCAAGGTCTTCATCATCGATGAGGTCCAGCGCATCAAGGAGGGCTGGGACGTCCTGCTCAAGACGCTCGAGGAGCCGCCCGACGACGTGCTCTTCATCTTCTGCACGACCAACCCCAGCGGCATCCGCCCGGCGGTCGTCTCCCGCCTGCAGCGCTTCCTCTTCCGACCGCTGACGGTCGAGGAGATCGTGGGCAAGCTGGGCCGCATCCTCGAGGCGGACGGCCGCAGCGCCGAGCCGGCGGCGATCGACCTGGTGGCCCGCCTTGCCGCGGGCGGCATGCGCGACGCGGAGTCGATGCTCGACCAGCTGCTCAGCACGGCCGGCGACCCGCTCACCGCGGCGGCGGTCCACGAGCTGCTCGGCCTGGCCGACGCGCCGGCCGTCGACGCCTTTGTCGATGCTCTCGTGACCGGCGACGCGCTGGCCGGCATCGGCGTGCTCGACGCGCTCGAGGCGGACGGCCGCGACCTGGTCGCCTTCGGGGACCAGGTGGTGGAGCGGCTGCGGCGCGTGGTGGTCGAGCGGCTCGCCGGGCGGCCCGGCCCGAGCGCGGCCACGGCCGACGTCTCACCCGCCACGCTGGCCGCGGCCGCGCGCCGCCTGACGGGCCTCGACGCCAACCGCAGCAGCGCCGGCGGCTACCGCTTCCAGCTGGAGCTGACGCTCTTCGGGGCGGGCACCGGGGTCGCCGGCACCATCGACCTCGCGGCGACGGCCGCACCCCTCCAGGCGCGAACACCGGACGCAGGCGCGGCAGCCGCACCCGCACCCCCCGCCGCCAGCCGCCAGCCCGCCCGGCGCACCCAGGTCGTGTCCGAGGAGCGGCCCCCCGCGCGCCAGGCGAGCACCGAGGGGCCGCCCCTGCCAGCGGCGGAGGCAGTGCCTAAGGCTCCCCGACCGGCGCGACCGGTCACCGCCGATGATGCCGCCCGCACCGCGCCGGCGGCCTCAGCGCCTGCCGGCACGGCCCCTACGGCCGCGGGCGCCGACGAGCTGCTGGAGCGGTTGCGCGAGCGCTGGCCGGAGGTGGTGGCGCAGGTCGGGCGCAATCCGGCCAACCGCCCCATCATCGCCGCCTGTCGCCCGGTGGAGGTGCGCGACGGCATCGTCGTGCTCGGCTTCCCCGAGCACCAGCCCTTCCTGCGCGAGAAGGCCGAGCAGCGCCGGAGTGCCCTGGAGGACGGTCTGGCCGTCGTCCTCGGCCGTACGGTCGGCGTGCGCTGTGTCAGCACCAACCTCGAGGCGCTCCCGCCGGTGGCCTCGGCCGACGACGACATCGTCGCGGAGGCACGGCGGGTCTTCGCCGGTGACGTCGCCGACGTCGCCGAGATCAGCTAGGAGGCAGACCAGCATGGGCTTCGGCAACCTGGCCAAGATGGCCCAGCAGATGCAGGCCGACATGGCCCGCGTGCAGGCGGAGCTCGAGGCGATGAGCTTCGAGGGCAGCGCCGGCGGCGGCGCCGTGACGGCCTCCGTCAGCGGCAAGCAGGAGCTGCTCTCGGTCGTCATCGACCCCGAGGTGGTCGACCCGGCCGACGTCGAGATGCTGCAGGACCTCGTCACGGCCGCCGTCAACGAGGCCTTCCGCGCGGCCCGCCAGACGGCCGAGCAGAAGCTGGCCGCCGTCACGGGCGGCCTGCGCATCCCCGGCCTGGGCTGAGGTGACCGTCCTCGTCGAGCCCGTCGCCAGGCTCATCGAGGCCTTCTCGCGCCTGCCCGGCGTCGGACCCAAGACCGCCCAGCGCCTCACCTACCACCTGCTG
The DNA here is from genome assembly GCA_035699625.1 of Candidatus Limnocylindrales bacterium. Lineage (GTDB taxonomy): Bacteria > Chloroflexota > Limnocylindria > Limnocylindrales > CSP1-4 > DASSPM01. The sequence goes on from DASSPM010000039.1 coordinate 7,268, forward strand.
CGGGCGCCCGACTCCGAGGCGCGCACGCTGGCCGCGGCCCTGGTCGCCGTGCGCGACGAGGTCGTCTTCTGCGAGCAGTGTTTCAACATCAGCGCCGGCCCGCGCTGTCCCATCTGCCTCGACCCGTCCCGCGACGAGACGCGCCTCTGCGTGGTCGAGGAGCCGCTCGACGTCCTGGCCCTCGAGCGGAGCGGCGCCTTCCGCGGCCGCTACCACGTCCTGCACGGCGCCATCTCGCCCATCGACGGTATCGGGCCCGAGCGGCTGCGCGTCCGTGAGCTGCTCGACCGCGTTGCGGGACGCGCGGCCGAGGGCCCGCCCTTCGAGGAGGTCATCCTGGCCACCAACCCGACCCTCGAAGGGGAGGCCACCGCGATGTACCTGGCCGAGCGGCTGACCGCCCATGTCGTCAGCGTCACGCGCATCGCGCGCGGCATCCCCGTGGGCGGTGACCTCGAGTACGCCGACGAGGTCACCCTGGTGCGTGCGCTGCAGGGCCGACGGACCCTGGACCCGGCCGAGCGATGAGCAACCTGATCGTGGAACTAGTGCTGCGCCTGCTCAAGGCCGGCCTGGCCGCCCTCATCGGCCTCGCGGTCTACCTTGTCCTGACGCTCGGCGTGGGCGAGCCGGGGTCGGCCACACTGGCGCTGCTCTGCTGGCTGGCGGGGGCGGCCTTCATCCACCTGGTCGAGTCGAGCCCGCTCTGAGCCCCCGCCCGGCCCCCCTCGGGCCGTGCGAACAAAGGTTCGGCTTCCTTTACCAGGGCTTCGTTGACAGCTCAGCGCCGAGGCCCTACCATGCCTCTTCCGCGCCGCAGGTCCTCGGACCGTCGGCCGGGCCCCTCCGACGGAGGGCGCCGGGGGATCCGTGGTTTGACAGTCAGGGACGCAGGCCCCATCATGGGACTGTTGCGCCGGACGCTGTCCGCGGCCCCGTGCGCTGCACCTTAACAAGTGAAGAGTGGCAGGTAATCCGGTAAGTGTGAGCGGGCCAAACCCCCGAACCTAGTAGGTCCGGTCGAAAGACCGGGCTTCTTTTCGGAGAGTTTGATCCTGGCTCAGGATTAACGCTGGCGGCGTGCATGAGACATGCAAGTCGAACGGACCTCTCGGGCTTGCTCGAGAGGTTAGTGGCGGACGGCTGAGTAACGCGTAGGTGACCTGTCCCGAAGTGGGGAATAACTGCCCGAAAGGGTGGCTAATACCGCATGTGACCGCTTGTTCGTTCAGGCGATCAAAGCCGCAAGGCGCTTCGGGAGGGGCCTGCGTCCGATTAGCTCGTTGGTGGGGTAACGGCTCACCAAGGCGACGATCGGTAGGTGGTCTGAGAGGACGATCACCCAGACTGGGACTGAGACACGGCCCAGACTCCTACGG
>DASSPM010000040.1:0-15394 GCA_035699625.1 Candidatus Limnocylindrales bacterium
CCTGCCGGGGACGCTCAAAGCCCTTGCTCGTTCAGTGAGCAAGCCTCGTGGTCCGACCACCGGCGCGCCGCTCCTGCGGCATGGGCCACGGCCGGACGACGGCAGCCTGCGGAACCGCACACCGATTGACAGCGATTGACAGCTGTACGTGCGTGGCAGACTGAGGTGACGTATGCCCGAGCTTCCGACCGGTACCGTCACATTCCTCTTCACCGATATCGAAGGCTCCACCCGGCTCCTGACCGACGCCGGCTCGCAGTACGGCGCCCTCCTGGAGGAGCATCGCCGCCTGATCCGGGATGCCGTGGAGGGCAGCGGCGGCACGATCTTCGGGACGGAGGGAGACGCTGTCTTCGCGGTCTTCGAGCGCGCTGGCGCGGCCATCGCTGCGGCTGCCGACATGCAGCGAGCGCTACGGGAACACCCGTGGCCCAATGGCCGGCAGGTCCGTGTGCGGACGGGCATCCACTCCGGTGAGGTGACGCTAACCGACGGCGGCTACGTCGGGCTCACCATCCACGAGGTGGCGCGCATTAGTGCGGCCGGGCATGGCGGCCAGGTGCTCGTGTCTGGCGCCACACGGGAGCTGGCGGCCGATGCGCAGCTACCCTCCGTCGAGCTTCGTGATGTCGGAGAGCACCGGCTAAGAGATGTGTCGCACTCGATACGCCTCTACCAACTCGTCGGCGAAGGCCTGCCCGATCAGTTCCCGCCACTGCGGACCGTTGCAACGAGAACGGACAACCTGCCGCGTCAGCTGACCGCTTTCATTGGTCGGGACGAGGTCGACCTGGGCAAGCGGCTGCTCGCAGGGACGCGACTGCTCACGTTCACCGGGCCCGGCGGCACGGGCAAGACGCGACTCGCGATACAGCTCGCCGCCGAGCTGAGCGAGGAATTCTCCGACGGCGTCGTGTTCGTGGCGCTGGACGCCGTCCGCGATCCCGAACTCGTCCCGTCTGCCATCGCGAGCGCGCTGGGGTTGCCTCCGCCGGGGGGGCAGGCCACCGCGCCGCTGGCGCGCGTGATCGACTACCTGCGAGATCGGTCCGTCCTGCTGGTCCTCGACAACTTCGAGCAGGTGGTCGAGGGGGCGCAAACGGTCGCTCAGCTCCTGCGCGACGCCGGCCAGGTCAAGGTCCTCGCCAGCAGCCGCGTCCCGCTCCGTATCTCCGGGGAGCAGGAATTGCCGATCCCGCCACTCCGCCTGCCGCAAGACGACGGAGTCACCGCCGAGCAGGCGCGTGGGTCGGAGGCCGTCTCCCTCTTTGTCGCCCGCGCCTCCGCGGTGCGACCCGGCTTCAGCCTCACCGACGACAACACGCGGGCGGTGGTCGACATCGTGCGGCGACTCGACGGCCTACCGCTCGCGATCGAGCTGGCCGCTGCGCGCCTCCGCGTCTTATCGGTCGATGCCATTCGGGATCGACTCGACGAGCGGCTGGCGTTGCTGACGGGCGGTGCGCGCGACCTTTCGGCGCGCCAGCAGACGATACGGGGCAGCATCGACTGGAGCTATGAGCTCCTGGGCCCGGCGGATCGGGACCTCTTCGAGCGCTTCGGCGTCTTCGCGACCGGAGCCTGCCTCGTCGAGGCTGAGCCGATCTGCGGCCCGCCCACCGAGCTCGGTGGGGAGGTGCTCGACGGTCTGATTTCCCTCACCGAGATCAGCCTGATGCGGCCGGTGGCTGGCGCCATCGAGGAACCACGATTTGCGATGCTGGCCACCATCCGCGAGTACGCCCATGATCGGCTCGCCGGGCGATCCGAGGCAGAGGCGGTCCGCCGCCGGCACGCGCAGACCTACCTGGCCCTCGTGGAGCAGGCAGCACCGCAACTGTTTGGACCGCGTGGAAAGCTGATGCTGGATCGTCTGGAGCAGGATCACGACAACCTGCGGCTGGCGCTCGACTGGGCCCTCGACCGGGGCGAGGCCGGCTTCGCGTTGCGCTTCCTTGCTGGCATCTGGCGCTTCTGGCAGATGCGGGGCCATCTGCTAGAGGCGTGGGAACGTGCCCAGCGGGTCCTGGCGCTGCCCAACCTTCAGGGCGAAGCGCCCGAACTCCGCGCACGGGCCCTGACGGCGGCGGGCGGCATCGCCTACTGGCGTGAGGACGGATCTGCTGCGCACCTGCTCTACCGGGATGCACTCGAGCTCGCCAGGGCGTCCGGCGACCGCGCCTTGCTGGCCGAAGCCCTGACGAACTTCGGCTATGTCCCGGAGCCGAACCAGGCAGCCAGTTCGGGTCTGGCCATCGGCGGCCGCCCGTTCTTCGAGGAAGCGATCGGCCTATACCGCGAGCTCGGCGATCGCGGCGGCCTCGCGATGGCAATCGGGGCGCTGGCCATGTCGAGGATCAGGGTCGGCGAGCTCGTTGGTGCACGCCCACTTGTAGAGGAGAGCCTGGCCCTCGCGCGCGAGACTGGCAATGGGTTCGCGATTGGTTGGTCACTCTTCGGGCTGTCGCAAGTCGCCTACTTCGAGGGCCGGCTCCAGGAGGCATTGCGAAACGGGGTCGAGGCGTTGGCAGTCTTCCACGAGGCCGGTGACCTCAGCGCTATCCCCGTGATGCTCGTCGGGCTATCGGCGGTCGCGGCACAGTCGACCGGCGCCCCGGACCCAGTCTGGCGGCTGCGGGGAGCCGGCGCGGCCCTATCCAAACGTTTCGGGGTTGTATGGGACGACTCCGTCCTCGCGCATCTCCGGATCACGCCGCTCCTACGTCCGACCGACGATCCTGACGCCCAGCGCGCGTGGGACGCCGGCGCGGCGATGTCTGTCGACGAGGCGGTGCGGTACGCCGTCGAGATCGCCGCCGAGTTGCCGTCGCTCAGGTGAGTAGCGGGGTCACGCCGTCAGGCTGACCTAGGCTCGAACGCCCACTCATCTCGGCCTGCGATGGGTATGGTTGCCAAACCGGCCCCTACACCTAGACACTGCCGGGGACACTTCTTAGCAAACCTATCCGCGCCGGGTTCGGGAGCGATAATGGGCCTGCGCGGGTCGCGGCTTACGCGTGACTCGGTCCCAGGGCCACGCCAAGGTCCGCTAAGTCGCCGAAGTCCGACGCCCGTGGCTTTGTGAGTCGAGTTCCGTTGACACACCGCTGGGATCGCCGCGACCCGACGAGCCTCCGCTTCCTCGACCCGGGCCTCGAGGAGGCGTACAGGCAGGAACTTGCCCCGGTGGATCGCCACAGGTTCCGCGTTGCAAGCATCACGGCGGCTGCCATCTGGGCGATCGCGGCGCTCGTCGCACCTCCACTTCTCGCCGTCGACGGGGCGCCGGTCATGGTCGCCGCAGTCGTGGTGATCGGGATGAATGCGGCTGCACACATTTTCCTGACCGTGACCACCCGGCCGCTGCGTACCCAGAGGTTTCTGCTGCTCGCAGTCAACATGACTTCTATGCTGGGAGTCGTGCTCGTTACCGTCCAGTCGGGCACGTTCAGTTCACTGGGCGCTGCCGCCGCGATCCTGAACTTCATGTTCACGTTTCCCCAGCGGATCGCCTTCCCGGAGGCACTCGCCGATGGTGTCTTCCATGTCGTCACGTATGCAGCTGGAGCCGCCTGGATCGGTGCCCCGCCAGAGGTCATATTCAGCGTGTTCCTCGTCGCGTCGGCCATCGTGATCGGGCTTGTCGCGATTCGCCTCCTCGAGGATGCGGAGCGCTCGACGTTCGCCCAGGGACGGTTGGTGGCCGACCTTCACCGACGACTCGATCGGTTGATCCATCAATACCTCTCGCCGGACGTTGCGCAGGCACTGATCGACGACCCGGCTCGCGCGGGCCTCGGCGGCGAGGTCGTCGAGGTCACGGTACTCTTCGCCGATTTGAGCGGATTCACACCGTTCTCCGAGCGAACCCCTCCCGCGAAGGTCGTCGAGATGCTGAACACGGCGTTCGGCGCGGCCGTGCCCGCCATCTTTGCCGAAGGCGGCACGATCGTGCAATTCGTCGGCGACGCCCTGATGGCCATCTTCAATGCACCCGTTCGCCAACCGGATCATGCGTTGCGAGCGGCGCGAGCGGGACTCGCCCTCCAGCAGTCCACGGGGCATGTCGCTGGGGCTTCCGACACGCCTCGATTCCGAGTCGGCCTCAATACCGGACCAGCGCTCGTCGGCAACATCGGGAGCGCGGAGCTGCGGAATTTCACCGCAATTGGCGACACGACGAATCTGGCGGCCAGGCTTCAGACATTCGCGGCTCCAGGAACCATCGTCATGGGCCAGCGGACACGCGAGCTTCTTGGCGACGCCGCTCAGGTCCGCGAATTGGGTGCTGTCCAGCTCAAGGGAAAGACTGCAGCGGGCCGGGTCTACGAGCTGATGGATGTGCGGAGGCCCGGCGCGGCCACCAGTCTCCGCTCCGCATCGCCCCAGACAGCGCTCGCGCGTGACGAGGCCATTTGAGCCACTGCAGTCCGGTAGGGAAGCTAGCCGCCGTCGACGTCACCAGCAATCACGCCGCGCATGGTGACCAGCGTTGGCAAGTTCTGTCCGCGAACTGCAGCCAGGCAAATGCGCACCTGGGCCTTCGCCCTGTCCCGCTCCAGTGCTGGCCTGCTGGGCTCCACTACCTCTCTGGTGGCGCCGATCGCGATCGGGCTGGGCTGGCTCCTGCTGGCCGAGGTGCCGCCAGCACTCGCCATCGCGGGCGGAGACAAGGCCGGTGCCACCATGATCCAAAGGGCCACCCGGTCCCCACGATCGCGAGTTGACGGTTCAGCTCGTCACTGCGGCCCGGCGGGACGGCTGGTGACGTAGGCGTAGCTCACCAGCCCCGAGGGCCAGCGTCCCCGGCACCTGCCGGGGACGCTCCTCAGCAACCCATACGAATCCGGGGCGCGGCCTCCAAGGAACGGATCTACTCTTCGGCTTCGATCAGCGCCTTCATGCGGCGCATGCTCAGCTGGATCGCGGTGGGATCCATCGGTTCGGCCATCGAGGGTACGTCGAGCGTCCCGCTGATCCTGGTGCCGTTGCGACCCTCCGGCTCGAAGGTCATCCGGGAGTGCATCTCGACCGCACCGTCGTGGATGACCATGCCGAGGGCACGATCGGGTACGAGTTCCACGATCTCCATGGTGCCCTCCACCGGTCTGCCAGTGTGGGTGTGGCGCCGCCGGATCACGGAACCGACGCGGATGGGCCCCTCGGTTACTTGCTCGAGCTCCATCTTCGGATCCCAGCGGGGATGGTTGCGCACATGTTCGACGGCGATGAAGCGGAATACTTCAGCCGGTGGGCGGTCGATCAACTCCGAGACTTCGATCTTCATGTTCCTGACCCGAGGTTGTTGAGGATAAGGCCGGCCGCTCGCTCCGGGACTGCCGAGCGGCTTACGGGCGGCGGACGTCCGACAGGGGCGAATGCCGGCCGCGGGCCGGCCCGCTCGATAGATCGAGGACTCCGAGCTGATCGAGAAGGCCGACCTCGTCCTCCTTGAAGAAACCGTCAACGAACCTGCCGCTGTCCAGCCGACCGTCGGTGAACACGTCACGCAGGTACTCGCGCACGACTGCCTTTCCGTCGACTTGGCCCATGGCGTCCTCCTCCACTAGTTGCGCATGCAGGCCATCGTGGCGGGGCCGCGTCGGCCGTCGATCTGTGGGTGAGGCCGGCCGCCCGGCGGTAGAACCCGGTCGTGCCTCAGCGCACCGCGCCCCTTCAGCGGACCAGGACGTCGATCGTCTGGACCAGGTTGTTGCAGAGACCCTGGACGTTCCAGGGCTGCTCCAGCGGCTGGCTCGCGCCGCTGGCGTCGGTGGCGCGGCACGAGAGGCGGTGCGCGCCCGGGGTCGCCTGCCAGGTGTGACGCCAGCCGCGCCAGGCGTGCTCGGCGACCGGTGGGTCGAGGCGTGCCTCGAGCCATTCGCCGTCGATGCCGACCTCGACGCGGGTCACGGGCGCCATGCCTGACCAGGCACGCCCCGTCAGCTCCACCGTGCCGGCTTCGACGTAGCGCCGCCGCTCGGGGAAGTCGGGGAAGCCCGGGGGGATCATCAGCGCGCGGACGCGGATGCGCGAGACCGGCTCGCCGGGCTCGCCGTCGCGTTCCTGGAAGCGGTAGGCCTCCGCCTGCTGGTAGCCGCGGAACGGCTCGCGCACGGCCTCGATGCTGCGCAGCCACTTGACGCTGGTCATGCCGTACCAGCCCGGAACGAGGAGACGGAACGGGGCACCGTGCTGTGGCTCGAGCGGCTGCCCGTTCATGGCGTAGGCCAGCAGCACCTCCGGGCGCGTGGCGTCGGCGACCGTCAGGCTGCGCGCGTAGTCGTGCTCCACGCCGCCCTGGATGCCGTGGTCGGCGCCGGTGAAGACGAGCTCCACCGTTTCCGGCAGCAGGCCGGCTTCGGCCAGCACGTCACGCAGCGGCACGCCGGTCCACTCCGCGGTGCCGATGGCCTCGTAGAGCCAGGGCTGGCTGAAGCTCCGCGGCTCCAACCGCGCGCGACCATTGCCGGCGCATTCCAGGGTGACCGTCACGCTGCGCGATGGTCGCGCCAGCAGGTCGGCAAGCGACAGCTCCAGGGGCCGCTCGACGCTGCCGCCGACGTGCAGGCGCCAGGTGGCTGGGTCGAGGTCGGGGATGTCCCAGTGGATGAGCAGGTAGTGCAGGCCGGTCGGGGTCAGGTCGTGGCGCATCGCCTCGAGCGGCATGCCCCGGTTGCGGAACGCGAGCTGGAGCTCCTCCTGCGAGAAGGCCTGGCCCGTTGTCGCCGGCGACGGCGCGATGGTCTCGGTCACGGCTCAGCCACCCGGCGGGCGGTACTCGACGCGGCGCCGGACGATCTCGTCGACGTCGGCGGCGGTGAGCAACTCGGACGTGGTCACGCGCGCCGCCCCGGAGGCGCCGACGGTCATGCTGGCGGCCGCCGCGGCCTTGCTGTCGGGCAGTTCCGCGATGAGCAGGAAGTCGTCGGCGCCGAAGGTCCAGTAGGCGCTTTCGACCCGCCCACCGACGCTCGCGACGAGGGCGGTGACCGCCTCGACGCGCGCCGTGCCGCCTTCCTTGAGCACGCCCGTGGCGCCGGCCGCGCTGTACGACGCCCGGAACAGGTACTTCGGCATCGATCGTCCCTCCTGGCCGGCTGCCCCGCCCGGTACCCAGGTCGGGCACACGCGACGCGGTGCGGGCCAGTTCACAGTATGCGCCACCCGCGAGCGCCGGTGAGTGGGGCCGCGGAACGTGAAGAGGCCCCGGCGTCGCCGTGCCGGGGCCTCTCGCGAGAAGGGGATGGGATCAGGCGGCAGCAGTGGTCGGCCCGACCAGCTTCCAGCCGCTCTGCCAGGACCAGCCGTGCCGGACCTGGAGGCTGATGTTGAGCAGGGCCAGCGACGCGAGCGCCCGGGCCATCGTGAGCGGCCCGGCGTCGATGGGCCGGAAGCCGATCGACTCGACCAGCGCCAGCACCTTGGCTCGTGCCGCGGCATCGTCGCCGGCGACGAAGCCGTCGACCTCGGTGCCCTCGACGTGGGGGTCGGCCTGGTGCACGGCGAAGGCGGTGTTGAGCGCCTTCACCACGCGCGCCGCGGGCAGGCGAGCCTGGATCTCCTCGGCCGCGGAGGTGGCCGTGGCCAGGCCGCCCAGGTCGGACCGCAGCGGGTTGGTCACGTCGACCACGACCTTGCCCTCGAGCGAGCCGCCGATCTCGGCCAGGAGGTCGGGGACCGCCGCATAGGGCACGGCCAGGACGACCACCTCGGCGGCGCGCGCGGCCTCGATGTTGTCGGCCGCCGCGCGAGCGCCGCTCGCGAGGGCCGCGCGCCGCGCGTGGCTGCCGTCGGCGGCGCTGATGGCGACGCTGTGTCCGGCGCGCACGAGGGAGCCGGCCAGCGCCGTGCCCACATTGCCCGCCCCGATGATCGCGATGTCCACGTCCATGACCTCCTTGACTGTTGGCCCCAAGCCAACTATGTTTGTCATGGCACGATGATGGCACGGGCTATGCGCCCTGTCAATACCGTATTTCTAGAGGCCAACACAATGACCAGCACGAAGAGAGGCAGCGCAAGAGCCATGGGCTCGGGCACGGCGGACGCCCGGGCGCCGGGCAGCCGCACCCGGCCCGCCATCGGAACGCAGGTGCGGCGCCTGCGCACCGAGCGGGGCATGACGCTGTCGGTGCTGGCGGAGCGAAGCGGCCTCAACGTCGGCTACCTGAGCCAGATCGAGAACGACAAGGCTTCCCCATCGCTGGAGACGCTGGCCGCGCTGGCGGAGGCCATCGAGGTGCCGGTGCACTGGTTCCTGCTGGCAACCGCATCGCCGCCGCGTGTGGTGCGCGCCGTCGATCGCCGCCGCTGGAAGGGTCCCGGCGGCGTCGACGTGGAGGAGGTGGACGGAGGGATCCCGCGCGACATCCGCGTCGTCGTCGTCACCAGCCGCCCGGGTCAGCGCACAGGTCTCCATGCGCACGCGGGCGACGAGCATCACATCGTGCTCGCCGGTCGGGTCCGCCTGGAGCAGGGCGGCAACACGGCCGAGCTCGATCCGGGCGACTACCTGCTCTGGGATGCCACCCTGCCGCACGACGCGGAGACGATCGGCGAGGAGCCCTCGACCCTGCTCATCATCAGCCACCGGGCCCACGGCACGGAGACGGCGCGACCCGAGGGCTGATCGTCCTCGCTCAGCCGCCTCCGTCCGGCGCGTCGCGCTGCGCGCGCGCCTCACGGAGGGCGCGCAGCGCGGCTTCGGTCCGGCTGGACAGCTCGGCCCAGTCGGCGCGCGCGAGGATGTCGGGGCTGACCAGCGCGCCGCCGGCGCCGAGTGCCGCCGCACCCGCCTCGATCCAGGCCCGGATCACCGCCGGCTCGACCGAGATGTTGGTGGGCATGACGCGGCTGCCGGGCATCGGGCCGAGCAGGTTGCGCACGAAGGCTGGCCCGTCGATGGAGGCCTGCGGGAAGAGCTTGACGATCTCGCAGCCGAGCTCCTCGGCGTCGGAGATCTCCGTCGCCGTCAGGCAGCCGGGCAGGTAGGGCACGCGGCGGCGGTTGCACAGCAGCGCCACCTCGCGGCTCAGCGTCGGACCCACGACGAAGGCGGCGCCGGCGGCGACGAAGAGGGCGGCAGTGGGCGCGTCCACGATGGTGCCCACGCCGAGGATGACGTCGGGATGGTCGCGCCGCACGGTCGCGGCCAGCTCGCCGAAGACGTCGTAGGCGCCCGCGCCGCGGTTGGTGAACTCGACCACGCGCGCCCCCGCGTCGCGCGAGGCTCGCACCACGCCGAGCGCGCTGGCCAGGTCGGGCGCCGTGTAGATCGGCACGAGCCCCACGTCGAGCATGGCGCCGAGCACGGCCAGGCGATCCGGCGGCCGGCTCACTGCGCGGTGGACTGTGGGGGACTCATGAGTGCGGATGGTACCGGTGGTGTAGTCCGAAGGTGCGATTGTCGGGTTCCGTGGAAGTCGCCACTATCCGGCTCAGGACCGGGGCGGACCGCACCGTACCGGCCGTCAGGGGACCGGGACACCACTCCGCCTAAGAAGGGAACAAGAGACCGATGGCTTCCATGGCCGTCCAGGAGCTCGGGCCGATGCTGACCGCCAGCGAGGTGGCCGAACTGCTCCACCTGCACGTGAACACCGTCAAGCGCCTGGGCGACCGGGGCGAGCTGCCCTTCTACCGCGTCTGCAAGCGCGGGGACCGCCGCTTCAAGCTCGAGGACGTCGTCACCTTCCTCAACCGCGCCAAGTAGGCGCCCGGCGCCCGGCGCCGCCACAACGCACGATCCGCGCTCGGTCCCTCCACCCGAGCGATAGAACGGACCCGCCGGTCCCTCCAGCCGGCGGGTCCTTCCTTCGTCCGGTCCGACTTGTGTGGGCTCAGCCTGCCGCGACGGCCTGCTCGAAGATGGCCACGCCTTCGGCGATCTCGGCGCTGGACACGTCGAGCGGCGGGATCCAGCGCACGACCTGGTGGCCCGTGCCGCAGGTCAGGAGCAGCAGGCCCAGCTCCGCGCAGCGAGCGATGACCCGATCCGCCCGCTCCCCGTCCGGCTCGCGCGTGCCGCGGTCGCGCACGAACTCCACGGCTACCATCAGCCCCGGCCCGCGCAGGTCGCCGATGCCCGCATCGCGCTCTGCGAGCGGCCCGAGGGCGCGGCGCAGCTCCTCCCCGCGGGCCGCGGCGTTCTCGACCAACCCTTCAGAGGCGATCGTCTCCAGCACGGCGACGCCGGCAGCGCAGGCGACGGGGTTGCCGCCGAAGGTGGTGCCGTGCGCGCCCAGCCCCCAGCGCTCGTGCAGCTCACGACGGGCGACGATGGCGCCCAGCGGTAACCCGTTGGCGATGGCCTTGGCGAGGCAGACCACGTCGGGCACGATGCCGGCCCGCTCGAATGCCCACATCGTGCCGGTGCGGCCGTAACCGCACTGCACCTCGTCGGCGACGAGCAGGATGCCGTGGCTGTCGCAGCGCTCACGAAGCCCGCGCAGGAAGTCCAGCGGCGCGGGGTTGAAGCCGCCCTCGCCCTGCACGGGCTCGACGACCACGGCTGCCACGTCGGTCGGTGCGAGCTCCGTGGCCAGCAGGCGGTCGAAGGCGGCCAGCGACTCCTGCGTGGCGCGCCGCTCATCCCCGGCGAAGTCGCGATAGACGTTGGGGAAGGGCGCCAGGTGGACCGCCGGCAGGAGCGGCTCGTAGCCCCGTCGGTAGTTCGGGCTGGAGCTGGTCAGGGCGACCGCGGCCATGGTCCGACCGTGGAAGCCACCGCTGAAGCCGACGATGCCCGGTCGGCCGGTGACGCGGCGGGCGAGCTTTACGGCAGCTTCGATGGCCTCCGTGCCGGAATTCTGGAAGAGCACCGTGTCGAGGGGCGCCGGCAGCGCTGCCGACAGCTCGGCCGCCAGGCGGTCGACCGGTTCGAAGTACCCCAGGCCGTTGCTTGCGTGCAGCAGCCGGTCCACCTGGGCGTGGATGGCCGCCGTGACCGCGGGATGGCGATGGCCCAGCACGGTGGTGGCGATGCCGCAGGCGAAGTCGAGGTAGGCGCCGCCGTCGCTGTCGAAGAGGCGATGGCCCTCGCCGTGGCTCCAGCGTTGCTGGTGGTAGCGGCCGAGCACGGGCGAGAGGTGGGCGCCGGGCGCCCCCGCACTCGGGACCGCGTCGCCGGAGACGATGGTCTGGCTCATGACCGCAGTCTAGACCGCGCGCGGGGCCGACCGGCGCTGTGCAGGCGTCCCGCCGCCCGCCATCGGCGCTATCGTCAGCGGACGACACCGGCGCCGGCACCGTTGCGCCGGGCGCCGAGCAGGAGGAGCCATCAGCGTGGACCTGTCACTGAGCCACGAGAACCTGCTCGTGCAGCGCACGGCGCGCGAGTTCGCCGAGGCCGAGATCCTGCCCCACATCCGCGAGTGGGACGAGCGGCACGAGGTCCACCGCGAGGTCTTCGCGCGCATGGGCGAACTGGGCTTCCTGGGCGCGCCCATCCCCGAGGAGTACGGCGGCGCCGGCATGGACTACGTCAGCCTGGGCCTGGTGTGCGAGGAGCTGGAGCGCGCGGATACCGCCTTCCGGGTGATCATGAGCGTCCATGTCGCGCTCAACTCCTTGACGCTCCTGCAGTGGGGCACCGAGGAACAGAAGCGGCGCTGGCTGGTGCCGCAGGCGCGCGGCGAGAAGCTGGCCACCTTCGGCCTCACGGAGCCGGGCGTGGGCACGGACGCGGCCAACCTCGCCACCACCGCCCGCCGCGAAGGTGACGGCTACGTCCTCAATGGCTCCAAGATCTGGATCAGCCTGGCCGACCTCGCCGACCACTTCCTGGTCTTCGCCACCCTCGACCGCTCCAGGGGCCACAGGGGCATCACCGCCTTCATCGTCGAGCGCGGCATGCCCGGCCTCACCACTGGCACCATCGAGGGCAAACTCGGCATCCATGCCGGCAACACCGGCACGGTCTTCCTCGACCAGGTGCGCGTGCCGGCCGAGAACCGGCTGGGCGAGGAGGGTGAGGGCTTCACCATCGCCATGAGCGCCATCGACCAGGGCCGCTACACGGTCGCCACGGGTGCCGTCGGGCTGGCCCAGGCCTGCCTCGACGCATCGCTGCGCTATGCGCGCGAGCGACAGACCTTCGGCCAGGAGATCGGCCGCCACCAGCTGGTGCAGCAGATGCTGGCCCAGATGCATGCCGGCATCGAGGCCGGCCGGCTGCTCTGCCTCAAGGTCGCCTGGCTCAAGGACCGTGGTCTGCGCAACACGCGCGAGACGAGCCTGGCCAAGTGGTTCTGCACCGAGCACGCCGTCAAGTGTGCCCTCGACGCGATCCAGGTCCACGGCGCCTACGGATACTCCAACGAGTACCCCGTCGAGCGCTACCTGCGCAACGCCAAGGCGGCTGTCATCTACGAGGGCACCAGCCAGCTGCACACGCTCATCCAGGCCGACTACCTGCTGGGCTACCGCGAGGACAGGCCGCTCCGCTGTCCGCCGCTGCCGGCGCCCGGCCGCGAGCGGGGCTGAGGGCCAGCGCCCGACGTGGGGGCCCGACTGCCCGAACCGCCGACGACGATCCCCGGCTGGTCGGAGACCGACCTGGCCACGCTGGCCGCGGTCTTCGAGACGTTCGTGCCCGGCTCCGCCATCCGGCGCGCGCGGTTGGCGGCGGCCGCCTTGGAGGAGATCGCCGCCCCGGACGACGTGGCGACCTTGCGCGACGCGGTGCGGCGTCTCCAGAACCCGCTCGCCAACGCCGCCCAGGGGCTGGGGGCGGTCCGCTTCATGGACCTCGACCAACTGCGGCGGGAGCGACTGCTACGCGCGGCTGCGGAGAGCCGCATCGGGGCGCGCCGCACCTTCTATCAGGCGCTGAAGCGGCTGGCCTGCCGCCTGGCCTACGCCGATCCTGGCAGCGACGGGCAGAACAGCTACTGGCCGCGTATCGGCTACCGCTTCCCGGAGGACGACCAGGTGGCGCAGCCGCTGCTCGCTCCGCTGGTCGTCGGTACCGGGGGTGACGTGCTGCGCCTGGAGGCCGACGTGGTGGTCGTCGGCTCCGGCGCCGGCGGCGGGCTGGTCGCGGCTCGCCTGGCCGAGGCGGGCCGCTCCGTGATCGTGGTCGAGGCTGGTCCCTGGGTGCCCGAGCCGGAGCTGCCCACGAGCGAGCTCGAGGGGTACGAACGACTCTTCCTCGACCGCGGCCTGACCTCCACGAGCGACCTCGGCGTGGTCATGCTCGCCGGCGGCGCCGTGGGCGGCGGCACGCTCGTCAACTGGGCGACCTGCCTCGAGCCGCCCGGGGATCTCCGCCACGAGTGGGCTGCGCAGCACGGCCTGGAAGGCTTCGACGGGAGCGCGACGGACGCCGATCTGGAGCGCCTGCGGACCGAGCTCGAACTCGCCCCGCCGCCCGACATGCCGCCCAAGGACCGGCTGCTGCTCGACGGAGCCGGCGCCCTGGGCTGGGAAGCGGGGCCGACCGAGCGGGACGCGACCGGCTGCGGGGACTGCGGACGGTGCACGTTCGGCTGCCGGCGCGGGGCGAAGCGCGCCGGCACGCGCGTGCATCTGGCGCGCGCCGTGGCCGCGGGCGGCCGCCTGCTGGCCGAGGCGGCCGTGGAGCGGGTGCTGGTGGAGGGCGGGCGCGCGGCCGGGGTGGCCGGCACGGCCCGACTCCCCGATGGTGGCCGGCGCCCCTTCGTGGTGCACGCGCCGACGGTCGTGGTCGCCGCCGGCGCGCTGCGCACGCCCGCCGTGCTGACCCGCAGCGGGTTGCGGCATCCGGCCATCGGCGAGCACCTGCGGCTCCACCCTTCAGTGGGGTTGCTGGCCCGCCTGCCCGGCGCGGTCGAGCCGTGGCGAGGCACGACCCAGGCGGCACGCTCGCTCCACTGGCGGGCGGAGGGCTTCGTCATCGAAGCGGTGCCGGCGCATCCGGGCATCCTCGCCCTGGCCGTGCCATGGGAGGGAAGCGCCAGCTTCCGGGCCGTCATGGAGCGGGTGCGCTCGATGGCCCCGTTGGTCGGCATCGTGCGCGACCGTGACGCCGGCCGGGTGACGGTCACGCGGGCGGGGAGGGTGCGCATCGAGTACCGGCTCTCGGCGCGGGACGCCGAGACGGCACGCCGCGCCCTCGTGGCCGTGGCACGCCTGGCGCGCGCCGGCGGCGCGAGCGAGATGGTGGCGCTGGGTGAGCCGGCAGCGTGGTTCGGCCGCGAGGGCCGGCCCGCGGGCGTCTCCGAGGAGGCGGAGTGGGAGGCCTACGCGGCACGCCTGGGTCGCTTCGACTTCTCGCCCAACCGCGGCTTCCTGGGCTCCGCGCACCAGATGGGCACGGCTCGCGCCAGCCGGGATCCACGCGCCGGGGCGTGCGATCCGGAGGGCCGCCTGCGGCGGGACACGGGCGGCGCCGTCGTGGCCGGCCTGTATGTCGCCGACGCCTCGCTCCTGCCATCCGCACCGGGCGTGAACCCGATGCTGACCATCATGGCGCTGGCCGAGCGCGCTGCCCGGGCGGTGCTGGCCGACGGCTGACCCCGCCGGCGCCGGTCAGCCGGCGGGCCGCTCCACGGTAGGCCGCAGGAGGAAGATCCAGACGTCCCAGGCGGAGTGGCTGACGATAAGCGCCCCAAGAGGCACGCCCGCGGCGTAGAGGGCGCACCAGTGGAGGCCGGCCACCCCGGCCGCGCCGAAGAGCGTGAAGTTGCCGGTCACCACGTGCACACCGCCATAGGCCGCGGCAGCCAGGGCAGCACCGGGCCAGCGGCCCACCCGCTCCATCAGCGCCTGCTGCACGAAGCCTCGCCAGAAGAGCTCCTCGGCCGGGCCGATGATGGTCGCCAGGCGGAGCGCCAGCTCCGTCGTGGGGCGCAGCTCGCCCAGCCGGTAGATGTCGCTGATCTCGGCTTCGGCACCGGGCACGAAGCGCCGCGCGAAGCGGTCGCCGATCCGGAAGGTGGCGTACAGCACGGCCGCTGAGACCAGCCCTGCGATGACGTCGCGCGGCCGGATGCGCACGCGCCGTGCCGCCGGGCTGGAGGCCAGGGCGTACCCGCCGAGCAGCAGGCCAGTCAGCGTCATGCGGTCCCAGAAGCGTTCGCGCGGACCTCGGAAGATGGCCGCGAAGGCGGCCTGGGCGCCGGCCATGCCGAGGGCCAGCCGGGCGGCACCGATGTCGCCGCGACCACGCCGCCGGAGGAGGCGCCGCGACGGCGGTGGCGGCGCCGCGCCGACGGCCCGCCCGGCCAGTTCGGCGGCGTGGCGCAGTTCGGCCAGGATCGGTTCGATGGCGCGGTCGGGCCGCTCCGTGCGGCGTACCAGGTGCGCCAGCGAGGCGATGGTCTCGGCGACCCCGGCAGGCACGGCAGTTGCCCTGCTGATGCCCTCCTCGGCCATGGCGCGTGCGCTGCCGACGGTTCGCCCGGCTGCCTGC
>DASSPM010000041.1:0-5886 GCA_035699625.1 Candidatus Limnocylindrales bacterium
CGAGGCCGAGTCGACGCTGGCCGGCCCGGCGGGCAACCGCGAGACCTTCCTCCACCTGCGCCTGCCGGCATGAAGCGCCTCGGCTTCGCCTTCAACCCGACCAGCGAGGCTGCCCTGGAGCTGCGGGAGCGCGCGCTCGGCTGGGCCAGCGTGCGCGGCCTGGAGGCCTGGTCGGCGCAGGCCGGCGAGTACGAGCAGCTCCTCGAGGAGCTGCCCCGCACAGATGCCCTGGTCGTGCTCGGCGGCGACGGCACCTTCCTGCGGGCGGCGCGGGGCGTGGCCGCGGTGGACGTGCCCATCCTGGGCATCAACACGGGCAAGGTCGGCTTCCTCTCCAAGGCCGAGCCCGAGCAGCTGGAACGCGTGCTCGAGCAGGTCGCTGCCGGCCGCTTCCGACTCGAGCCGCGCATGACCCTGGAGGCGACGCTGCTGGACCCGTCCGGCCGCGAGACCGGCCGCCACGTGGCCCTCAACGACGCCGCCGTGGTGCGCGGCTCGCAGGCACGCGTGGTGCGCCTCGAGGTCGACATCGACGACTCCCACCTGGCGACCTACATCGCCGACGGCCTGGTGCTGGCCACGCCGACCGGTTCGACGGCCTACTCCTTCAGCGCCGGCGGCCCCATCCTCGACCCGACCAGCCGCAACCTCGTGGTGACGCCCATCGCGGCCTACCTGGCGGCGGTGCGCTCGGTCGTGGTCAGCCCGCGCCACGTGGTGAGCGTGCGCATCGTCGACGCCTACGACTGCCTGATCAGCATCGACGGGCGCGAGGACCACCCCCTCGGCGTGGGCGACGCGGTGCGAGTGCGGGCCCGCGAGGAGCCCATCCGCTTCATCGAGCCCGAGGGAGCGGCCGGCTTCTGGGACCTGCTGCGGCAGAAGGCCGAGCTGCTGCCCTCGTGACGCCGCCGGCTGGGGCGGCCCGGGTGAGGTGCCGCGCGTGAGGCTGCTCGAGTTGGCCGTGGCCGACCTGGCGCTCATCGAGCGGGCTCGGGTGCGTTTCCGCGGCGGCCTGGTGGTCATCACCGGCGAGACCGGGGCCGGCAAGTCGTTGCTCATCGACGCCCTGGGCCTCGTGCTCGGCAGCCGGGCCGACAGCGGCCTGGTGCGCTCGGGGGCCGAGGCGGCGCGGGTCGAGGCGGTCTTCGAGCGCGACCCCGAGCCGCTCGTCTGCGTGCGTGAACTGGCTGCCGGCGGCCGCAGCCTGGCGCGCATCGACGACGAGACGGTGACCGCCGCACGGCTGGCCGCGACCACTGCCGACCTGGTCGAGATCCACGGCCAGCACGACCAGCAGCGGCTCCTCTCGGGCGCGCGGCAGCGCGACCTGCTCGACGCCTTCGGCGGGCACGGCCAGCTGCGCGCCTCGGTGGCCGAAGCCGTGGCCGCGCTGCGCCACAACGCCGCGGCGCTGGCGGACCTGGCCAGCGCGCCCGGCGAGCTCGAGCGGCGCATCGAGCTGCTGGAGCACGAGGCCGGCGAGATCGAGGCGGCCGGCCTGCGTCCCGGCGAGGCGGACGAGCTGCGCGCTTCGCTGGCGGCGGTCGGCAATGCGGAGCAGCTGGCACGACTGTCGGGCACCATGCGCGCGACGCTGATGGGGGAGGGCAGCGGCGTGCGCGACGCGCTGGCACGGAGCGCACGCGAGGGCGACGAGCTGGCCCGCCTCGACGCCCGCTTCGGCCCGCTGGCCGGGCGGCTGCACGGCCTCGTGGCGGAGATCGATGACCTCGCCGGCGAGCTGCGACAGCTGGCCGACGCGGTCGAGCACGACCCGGCCGCCCTGGCGGCGATGGAGGAGCGACTGGGCAGGATCCATGCCCTCGAGCGCAAATACGGCGCCGACGAGGCGGCCGTGCTGGCCCACGGGGAAGAGGCGCGCGCCGAGGCGGAGCGGCTGCGCGGGCGCGATGCGGAGCGCGCCGCTCGCGAGGCCGACGCCGCTCGCCTGGAGGCCGATGCGTGGCGCCTCGCCGGCGAGCTGCGCGCCGCCCGTGGTGAGGCGGCCGGGAGACTCGCGGCCGCCGTCACCGAGGCCCTCGGCGAGCTGGGCTTCCGCCAGGCGCACTTCGAGGTCCGCCTTGAGGAGGCGGCGCTGGAGTCGAGCGGCGCCGACGGGGTCGCCTTCGTCATCGCGCCCAACCCCGGCGAGCCGCCGCTGCCGCTAGCACGCATCGCCTCGGGCGGCGAGCTGTCGCGCATCTCGCTGGCCGTGGAGCGCGTGCTGGCCGCCGTGGACACGACGCCCACGCTGGTCTTCGACGAGATCGACGCGGGCATCGGCGGACGGTCCGCCGAGCCGGTCGGGCGCAGCCTTTGGCGACTGGCTCGCGAGCACCAGGTGCTGTGCATCACGCACCTGCCCCAGATCGCCGCCTTCGCCGACCAGCACTTGCGCATCGAGAAGCGCCAGCGCGATGGCCGTACGGTGACCGAGGTGCGCGAGCTGGACGACGAGGAGCGCCGCCACGAGCTGGCGCTGATGCTCGGCGGCCGCCCCGGCGACGCCGTCTCGCTGGCCGCCGCCGCGGAACTACTGGCGCGGGCGGGCGAGGCACGCGCCAGCCTCGCCGCCGCCGGCTGAAGGCGGCATGGCAAGGACTACGGCCGCGGGCTCCGCCGCCGATACGGCCCCCGGCTCGGCCGCCGTCGGCGGGCCACCTCGGCTGCTGGCCGCCATCGAGGCCTACCTCGACTATCTGCGCGTCGAGCGCGGCCTGGCCGCGGCCACCATCCGCGCCTACGACTCGGACCTGCGCGCCTTCGCGGCTACCGTCGGCGACGCGGCCTGGGAGCGCAGCGCGGAGCCGGCCACGGCCTACCTGGCCCGCCTGGTGCGGCCGCCGCGGCCGCTGCGGCCCGCCTCCCACCGGCGCAAGGCGGCCGCCATCCGCGCCTTCTACCGCTTCGCCTTCGGCGAGGAGCTGATCGAGATCGACGTGGCCGGCAACCTCGACCTGCCCCGCCAGGCGCTGCGCCTGCCGGACACGCTGGACGTTGCCGAGGTCGAGGCACTGCTGGAGGCGCCCGACCCGGACAGCCCCGCCGGCATCCGCGACCGGGCGCTGCTGGAGCTGCTCTACGCCGCCGGCCTGCGCGTCTCCGAGGCGCTCAACCTCGATCGCGAGCACCTCTCGCTGGAGGGCGGCTTCGTGCGCGTCATCGGCAAAGGCGACCGCGAGCGCCTGGTGCCCGTGGGCGACGTCGCCCTCGAGCGGTTGCGGCGCTACCTCGACGAGGTGCGCCCGGCGTGGCTGGCGAGGGGCGACGCGCGCGGCGGCGCACGCCTGCCCCGCGGCGGCCGGCCGCGAGGCGGGCCGCTCTTCGTCTCGCAGCGCGGCGGGCGGCTCTCGCGCATGGCGGCGTGGCGGGCCATCCGGACGGCTGCGCTGCGCGCCGGCTTGCGTGCCCATGTGACGCCCCACACGTTGCGGCATAGTTTCGCCACGCACCTCCTCGAGGGCGGTGCCGACCTGCGCGTGGTGCAGGAGCTGCTGGGCCACGCGAGCATCACCACGACACAGCTCTACACGCACCTCACCGGCGAGAGGATCAGGCAGGTCTACGCTCGGGCTCACCCGCGGGCGTAGCGAGGGAGGTCGGATGCGCTACGCGGACACGCTGCTGGCGGACGGCGAACGGGTCGTCCTGCGGCGGCGCCAGCACTGGCTTGCGCTGCTGCTCGAGGCGCGCACCTCGGTCGCGCTGTGGGTCCTGGCCGTAGCAGCCTTCGTACTCGGCAGCCTCATCGGACCCTCGCAGCGCGGCGTCAGCGACATCCTGGGCGTGGTCTCGCTGGTGGCGCTGCTGGTCGGCCTGCTGCTCTTCCTCCTGCACGCCTGGGCCTGGTGGGCGCAGGACTACCTGGTCACCAACCGGCGCATCCTCAAGGTGGACGGGATCATCAACAAGCGCTCGGCCGACAGCTCGCTGGAGAAGATCAACGATGCCGTGCTGACGCAGGACCTCTTCGGACGGCTCTTCGGCTACGGCGACCTCGACATCCTGACCGCGGCCGATACGGCCATCGACCGATACCACATGCTCGCCCAAGCGCCCCTCTTCAAGCGCGAGATGCTCAACCAGAAGCACGCCCTGGAGATGGAGTTCAGCTACCGCCAGCCGCCCTCGCCCCCGCTGCGGGCCGGCGAGGCGGGGGCCGCTGCCCCGGCCCGACCGGCCTCACCCGGCGCGGCACCACCCGGCGCCGGCCGCTCGGGCCCGCGCGATGCCAACGAGGTCATGGCCACCATCGCGCGCCGGGCCGAGCTGCGCGACAAGGGTGCCATCACGACCGAGGAGTACGAGGCCAAGAAGGACGACCTGCTCGGTCGCCTCTGAGCGGCGGAGCGTCGTCCGGACCCGCGGCCCGGCCGCGGGGCGTGCCCCCGGCCGCGGGCGCTACGATAGGCGCACCCCAGCTTCCCCCGGAGCCTGACCGTGACCCAGAACCTGCTGCCCGCCCTGACGGCGGTGGCCATCATGCTGCTCATCGCCTTCCCGGTGCATGAGTTCAGCCATGCCCTGGCCGCCTTCCGGCTGGGCGATTCGACCGCCCGCTACATGGGCCGCCTGACGCTCGACCCGCGCGTCCACTTCGACCCGATGGGCGCGCTCATGCTCGCCATCAGCGCCTTCGTGGGGGTCTTCATCGGTTGGGCCAAGCCGACGCCGGTCAACCCGACCAACCTGCAGGGCGGGCGCCGCGGGGAGGCCATCGTGGCCGTCGCCGGCCCGGTCTCGAACCTGGTGCTGGCGGTGCTCGTGGCCATCCCGCTGCGGCTCATCGGCGCCTCGCCGGAGATCCAGGCGGAGGTCTTCGGCAACCCCGTGACCGGCTTCGTCTACGGCGTGCTCGAGTTCTTCGTGCTGATCAACGTCTTCCTCTTCATCTTCAACCTGCTGCCCATCCCGCCCCTCGATGGCTGGAAGGTGCTCACCGGCCTGGTCGATTCGCGCACGGCCTACAACCTGCGCCAGGTGGAGCAGTACGGCTTCATCCTGATCATCGTCATCCTGCTCGCGGGCGGTCGCATCATCGGCCCCATCGGCTTCGGCCTCTTCGAACTCCTCGTCGGGGCCTGACGTGGCGGGCTGGTGGCCGACGAAGGTGCGCCAGACCTGGCGCCACCTCACCGGCAGGGTCAGCACCGCCGAGCGTGCCGCGCTCGCCTCGTGGCTCTCTCCCGACCAGCTGGCCCTCTTCGAGGCGATGCATCCCGCCGACCAGCGGCACGGCCTCGACGTCGTGGCGCACCTGCGCGCCGCCGGCCATGACGACCGGGAGCTGTTGCTGGCGGGCCTCTTCCACGACGCCGCCAAGGGACCCTCGGTCGGGCTCTGGCAGCGCATCGCCTGGTCGCTCGGCGAGCGCTACGGCGCCTGGGCATGGCGGCTGGCAGGCCTGCTGCCGGGCTTCTCCGACGCCTTCGAGCGGCTCCGCGACCATGCCGAGCGCTCGGCCCGGTTTGCGCTCGCCGCGGGCTGCTCTGCCCGGACCGCCGAGCTGATCCGGCGCCAGGCGGCCTCCGACAGCGACCGGGCGGTGGAGGCGCTCCGCCTGGCCGACCAGGCCAGCTGATGGCGGCGCTGGCGCCCCGCCCAGGCGATGCGGCTCTCCTGACCGGCGACGTGTCGGCCGCGGGCGGGGGCAGCCTGCCGCTGCCCGAGGGCGGCGCCTCGATCCGCTTCACCGACGCCCGACGGCCCGAGGCGGCCACGCACGTCAGCGTGGCTGCCTTCGACGGTCCGCTGGCGCTCCTCCTGGCGCTCATCGAACAGCGCGAACTGGACGTGCTGGAGGTGCCGCTGGGTGACCTGGCGGCGGCCTACCTCGAGGCCCTGGCCGGCCTGCCCGGAGAGCGCATGGCCAACATCAGCGCC
>DASSPM010000042.1:0-45112 GCA_035699625.1 Candidatus Limnocylindrales bacterium
GGGCGGGCACGCCGCCCTCCGGCGTGGCGCTGCTGGAAACGGCCGCGCAGGAAGGTACGGTCGACGGACTGGCCGACCTCTTCGCTGCCTGGGAGATCTGGTCGGCCGAGGTGCTCGACAGCCACGTCGCCTATCCCATCCTGGCCTACTTCCGCTCCTCGCACGACCAGACCTCCTGGGTCAGCGCCGTGGGCGCGGTGCTCGACGCGGCCACCCTGGTGCTGACCACCGTCGAGGGTGTGCCACGCGGCCCGGCACGCTTCATGCAGCGCGTGGGCGACCACCTCGTGGAGGACGTGGCGGGCTCGCTCGGGCTGCGAGCGGACGGGGCGGTCGGCGTCGAGCGGGCAGAGTTCGACGAGGCGCGGGCCAGGCTCGCCGCCGCCGGCTACCGGCTGGCCGGGGCGGACGAGTCGTGGGCCGATTTCCGTGCCACGCGTGCCAGCTATGCCAGCCGGATCAACCGTCTGGCCGCGTTCTGGGCCACCCCGCCGGCGCAGTGGATCGGCGACCGCTCCGTGCTCCGCGGCCACGAGCGCGAGGCCTGAGCCGGTCCAAGAGCGCGTCGGGAGCCGGTGCGCCCGCGCACCCGCAACCCGAAGGTACCCGAGACATCGTTCGGCGCCCTGAGGCATACTCGGGCCTGACCCAACCACCCGAGCGGGCCGCCCGCCCGCCACGAGAGATGGGAAAGGACGGTAGATGCAACGCTTCAAGACGCGCTGGGGGGCCGGCGCCGCGGTGGCGCTGCTGCTCATCCTTGCCCTCGCCGGCGTCGTCGGCGCGGCCGGCTTGCCGGCCTCCGACAATGCCGCCGACACGGCCGATGAGGCGACCCAGCAGGCCGAGCAGGCCATCGCCGAGCACACCGACCTCGATGCCGACGAGCTCGGCGAGAACGAGGCACCCGAGGTCGACAACGAGGGCAACGGGCCCGAGGACAACCACGGCGCCGACGTGTCGGCGGTCGCCCAGGACAAGGATGCCGTCGGTGGCGAGAACGAGAACCACGGCGGTGCCGTGAGCGAGGTCGCCCGTGACAACCACGGCCACGAGACCTCCGCCGGAGCGACCGGCACGACCCAGGCCAGCGAGGCCAAGAAGAACAAGGAGACGCGCGGCCGTTCCGGGGAGCACACCGGCGGCTGAGCCTCCCTCGAGCCAGACGCGGCCCGGCGAGCGACCGCCGGGCCGTTCGATTCCCGGACCGCCTCAGATGGCCCGGGTCATGCCTCCGTCGATGAGCAGCGCCACGCCGGTGATGTAGGCCGCCGGTGCCGAGCAGAGGAAGGCCGCCGCCGCGGCGTACTCCTCGACCGTACCCAGCCTGCCCGCCGGGATATCGCTGCGGACCATCTTCTCGATGGCCTCCTCCGAGCCGTAGATCTCGAGCAGCCGCTTGGTGCGGATGCGGCCAGGCAGAAGCGAGTTGACCGTGATGCCGTCGGGGGCCAGCTGGCGCGAGAGGATCTTGAAGGCCGCCAGGAGCCCGGTGCGGTGGGAGGTCGACAGCATCAGCTGGCCGATCGGCTCGCGCACCACGTTGGACGACGAGCCGAGGATGCGCCCCCAGCCCCGATCGCGCATGCCCGGCACGACCGCCTCGATGAGCGCGAGCGGGCCGAGCATCAGGTCGCGGTAAGCGGCGCGCCACTGCTCGCGCGTGAAGGCCAGCGCGTCCGGGCCTGCGGGCGGGCCGCCCACGTTCGTGACCAGGATGTCGATCGGGCCGAGGTCCGCTGCGACACGCTCCACCAGCCCCGCCGCGCCGTCGACGTCGCCGGTGTCGTGCGCGTACGACGCCGCCGCGCCGATCTCGGCCGCCGCCGCGGCACAGCGCTCCGCGGAGCGCGAGGTGATGGCCACGCGGGCGCCTTCTGCGGCCAGTGCCGCCGCGATGGCCTTGCCCAGACCTTGCGAGGCTGCCGTCACCAACGCCACCCGACCGCCGATGCCGAGGTCCATGCCGTCCTCCCGTCTTCCTCCGCTCAGGCGCCGGTCGTGGCCCGCGCGTGGCGGGCGAGCCGCGCCCTGAGGCGCTCACGCACGGCCGGCCAGTCATCCTCGATGATGCTGTAGTAGGCCGAGTGGCGCAGGCGCCCGCTTGGCGTGCGCATGTGGTTGCGGAAGACGCCCTCCTCGACGGCGCCGATGCCCAGCAGCGCCCGGCGGGACGGCTCGTTGAGCGAGTCGGTCTTGAACTCGACGCGCATCGCACCGAGCCGCTCGAAGGCGTGCTCGAGCAGCAACAGCTTGGCCTCCGTGTTGGCCGCCGTGCGCTGCCAGGGCCGAGCCAGCCAGGTCCAGCCGATCTCGAGACGCAGATGCGCCGGCTCGATGTTCAGGTAGCGCGTCGACCCCACCGCCTGGCCGCCGGCCCGTTCGATGATGGCGAAGGGCAGCTCGCGCCCGCTCAGGTGCCCGCGCAGGGCATCCTCCAACCAGGCTTCCAGGTCGGCACGCGCGCGCATCTCGACGATCGTCCAGCGCCACAGCTCGGGGTCGAGGGCCACCTGCGCCAGGCCGTCGAGGTGCTCCCGTGAGAGCGGCTCGAGGCGGACCGCGTCACCCTCCAGGGTGACCGGCGTCGCCTGCAGCGGGGGGCGCTCGGAGGGCGGCAGCTGCATCGGCCCAGCGTACCCGACGCTCGGCGGGCGCCGGGGGCTACCATGACGCCGAGGGACACGAACCGATCAGGGAAGGTCACCGCGTGCCGCGCATCATCCTCTACACCGGCAAGGGCGGCGTTGGCAAGACGACCGTGGCCGCCGCCACGGCCCTCGCCTGCGCGCGCCGCGGCCAGCGCACCATCGTGCTCTCGACGGACGTTGCGCACAGCCTCGGCGATGCCCTCGACCGGCGCCTGGGCCCCGAGCCTATCGAGCTGCTGCCTGGCCTGTGGGCCCAGGAGCCCGACGTCTACTTCAACATCTCGCGCTACTGGGGCACCATCCAGGCCTACGTCGCCGAGCTCTTCAGCTGGAACGGCCTCGACGAGGTGCTGGCCGAGGAGATGACCGTGCTGCCCGGCATGGACGAGCTGGGCAGCCTGCTCTGGATCGCCGACCACGTCGAGAGCGGCCGCTACGACACCATCGTCGTGGACGCGGCGCCCACCGGTGAGACGCTGCGCCTCCTCTCGCTGCCGGAGGCGAGCCGCTGGTGGGTCGAGCGGGTGGCGCCCCTGGGGCGGCGTGTGACGCGCCTTGGCGGGCCGCTCATCCAGCGCGTCATCGGCGTGCCGGTCCCCGACGAGTCGGTCTTCGAGGCCGCCGAGCGACTGCTGCGCCGGCTCGATGGGCTGAACGACCTGCTGACCGACCCCGAGCTGACCTCCGTCCGCCTGGTGCTGAACCTGGAGCGGACGTCGATCAGCGAGTCACAGCGCTCATTCACCTACTTCCATCTCTACGGCTACCCAAGTGACCTGGTCGTCTGCAACCGGCTGCTGCCGGCCGATCCGGGCGCCTTCCTTCAGAACTGGCGTTCAGCGCAGGAGGGCTATCTGGAAGAGGTGCAACAGGCCTTCGCGCCGCTGCCCATCAGGATCGTGCCGCACTTCGAGCAGGAGGTGGTGGGCATCGCGCGCCTGGAGCGCCTGGGCGAGGGCCTCTTCGGCGACTCGGACCCGGCCGAGGTGCTCTACCGCGGCCGGCCCTATGCCATCCGCCGCGACGATGGGCGCTGGTTGCTCTCGCTGCAGCTGCCCTTCGCCAGCAAGGAGGACATCTCGCTCCAGCGGCGCGGCGACGAGTTGCTCTTGCAGGTCGGCCAGTGGCGGCGCACCATCGTTCTGCCGCGTGCGCTCATCGAGGCTCCGACGGAGGGTGCGCACATGGACGACAGCACGCTGACCATCGAGTTCACCGCACCAGTGCGTCCCGACCGCACGCCGGGTCGCGGAAGAGGGAGCAGACGATGACCGACGCCAGACGCCCAGCCGCCTCGAGCCCACGTGCAGCGTCCGGGCCTGCGGCGGGTCCGCGTACGCGCCGCGCCAGCAGCGGACCGGTGCCCATCTCGCAGCCGCCTGCGGCCGACTCTCGAACGCCTCGAACGCCGCGCAGAGCGCGCGCTGGGGACGCCGTCGGCATGGCGCGCGACCTGGCCCGGCTGGTGGTCCCGCCCGAGGCGCGGCGCCACTTCCGCGCTGCGATGCGGGAGCAACTGCTTGGCGCGCGGGCCATGCTCGACCACTGGCTGCGCCAGCTCCAGGAGAGCGAGGAGCGGCCACGCGACGTGGAGCGTATCCGCATCGACTGAGGCGCTCCGGGGATCGTCTTCGCAGGGCCGACTGTAAGACGCTTGTCAGGGCGTCGACCCAGGCCTGGGGTACGTGCGCTGCCCGCAGGCGGGTACAAGTGGCGCCATGACTGCGCCCACCACGCGCCCGGGCCGCCGTGCGACCGGCGCGCGCGGCACAGCCAGCGATACGAAGCCCGCAGCGGTGAAGCGCCAGCGTGCGCCGGACGTCGACGGGCTGCGCGCGGGCCCCGCGCTCGGGCCGGGCTCGGTCATCGCCGAGCGCTACCGGCTCGAAGAGCGCCTCGACAGCGGGGGCAGCGCCGACGTGTGGCGCGCCACCGATGGGCGTCTCGAGCGCACCGTGGCGGTCAAGGTGCTGCGACCCCAGCTGCTGCCCGACGAGGCGGCCCGTCGTCGCCTCGAGGCAGAAGCGCGCGCCGCCGGCGGACTCTCGCACCCGGCCATCCTCGCCGTGCACGACTACGCCGTCTCGGAGGATGTGGCGGCCATCGTCATGGAGTACGTCGAGGGCGAGACCCTGGCCAACCTGGTCGCACGTCGTCGCCGCCTGCCGCCAGATGAGGCCGCTCGCGTCGGCGCGGAGGTGGCCGAGGCGCTGGCACACGCGCATGCGGCAGGGGTAATCCATCGTGACGTCAAGCCGGCCAACATCCTGATCGCACGGGACGGCCGCGTGCGGCTGGTCGACTTCGGCATCGCCAGGACGGTCCACTCCGGCCTGGCACGCCTGACCAGTGCGGGCACCCTCGTGGGCACGCTGCGCTACCTCGCGCCCGAGCAGCTGGCCGGCGAGGAGGCCGTGCCGCAGACGGACATCTACGCGCTGGGGCTCGTGCTGCACGAGGCGCTCACCGGCGAGCCCGCCTACGACGCGGCCGCGCCGCTCGCGCTGGTCGAGGCGCAGCGGAAGGGGCCGCCCGCCCTGGTCGACGCCCCGGCCGGCTTGGCAGCGATCGTGGAACGAGCCCTCCAGCCGACCCCGGCCGAGCGCCACGCGAGCGCCGAAGAGATGGCCGGCGCCCTGCGGGCCTGGCTCGCCGGCGGGGAGCAAGGGGTGGCAGCGACGGCCTCGCCGTCCGCCACCACCCACCACGCCCTGCCGCTGGCCGCCGCCGCTGCCCCGCTGGCCGCCGCCTCGGCGCCGCGGCCCGGCGTGAGCGCGCCTGCAGCCGCGTCACGGATCCCGGACCGGACGCTCGGGCGGCGCGGCCTCGTCGCCGGCCTGGTCGGCGTGGCAGTGCTGCTGATCGTCGCCGTGATCGCCTTCGGCGGCGCCGGATCGATGCCGGCGGCCGAACGCGACGCCACGCCCGCGACGGCCGCGACGGCCAAGCCGACGCCCGCCCCGACCGCTCGGCCGGAGGATGATGGCGACCGCAAGGGCAAGGGCCGCGGGCGGGGCCACGACGACTGAGCCGGCCATGGCCCGAACGGGCTAGGCCATCCCGCGTATCGCCAGCCTTGCCTCCAGCGGCTACCCTGAGGCGCACAGCTCTCGGGGCCCAGCAGCGCGGGGGAAGGTCAGGTGGCTCACATCGTCCGGCTCGCCCGCCGCCTGGCCGCGGCGCTCGCCATCCTGCTCGCCGGCGCCACGTTCGCCTCGGCGGCGCGGGCGGCGGACTTCCCGCCCGGCGACACCGGCTACCACACCTACGCCGAGATGACGGCGGAGGTGAAGGCTGTCGCCGAAGCCCACCCCGGCATCGTGACCCGCTTCAGCATCGGCAAGAGCTACCAGGGCCGCGATCTGTGGGCCGTCAAGGTCAGCGACAACCCCACCGTTGACGAGAACGAGCCCGAGGTGCTCTTCGACGGGCTCCACCACGCCCGCGAGCACATGACCCTCGAGATGACCCTAGCCATCCTGCACTGGCTGGTGGACGGCTACGGCAGCGATGCCCAGGTGACCACGCTGGTGAACCAGCGCGAGATCTGGATCGTCTTCGCCGTCAACCCCGACGGCGCCGAGTACGACATCAGCGGCGGCAAGTACCGGCTGTGGCGCAAGAACCGCCAGCCCACCCCGGTGGAGCCCTACATCGGTACCGACCTCAATCGCAACTACGACTATCGCTGGGGTCTCAACAGCGGCTCGAGCACGAACCCGGCCAACCTGATGTACCGCGGGCCGCGGCCCTTCTCGGCGCCCGAGACGCGTGCCATGCGCGACTTCGTCAACAGCCGCGTGGTCGGCGGGAGGCAGCAGATCCGCGCCGCCATCACGTTCCACACCTCCGGCCGGTTGGTGATGTGGCCCTACGGCTATACCTATACCAACGTGCCCTCCGACATGACCGCTTCGGACCACCAGGTCTTCGTCAAGATGGGCCGCGCGATGGCCTACCGCAACGGCTACACCCCACAGCAGGCGAGCGATCTCTATCTCACCTCGGGCACGACGCGGGACTGGGAGTACGGCCGGCACCGCATCTTCGCCTTCACCTTCGAGCTGACCGTGGGCTGGTATCCCTCGGACGAGGCCATCGGGCCCGAGACGCGGCGCAACCGCTCGGCTGTACTTTGGCTCGTCTCGACCGCGGCCTGCCCCTACCGCGTCATCGGCCAGGCGACGAAGTACTGCGGGCCGTTCTTCGACGACCTCGAGATCTCCCGTGGCTGGCGCGTGAACCCCGCGGGCACGGACAGCGCCGTCCGTGGTACCTGGCAGCGTGGCGATCCGGAGCCGACCGCCATCAGCAGCGGGCCCAAGCAATCCGGCAGGGCCACGAGCGGGTCGATCGACCTCGTCACCGGCGCGCGAGCCGGGACGAGCGCGAGCGCCAACGACCTCGACGGCGGCGTCACCAGCGTTCGGTCGCCCGACATCCGTTTGCCTGCCGGCCATGCCTATCAGCTGGGCTTCGACTTCTACCTCGCCCACGCGGCGAACAGCTCGTCGGCGGACTACCTGCGCGTCAGCATCGTCGGTCCGTCGGGCAGGACGCTCCTCTTCCAGGAGCGCGGCGCCGCCAACGACGACGACGCCGTGTGGGCTCGCAAGATCGTCGACATCCCGCCGGCATACGCCGGTCAGACGGTGTACCTGCTGGTGGAGGCGGCAGACCTGGGCGGCGGCAGCCTCGTCGAGGCGGCGCTCGACGAGATCGCCGTGATGCGCAAGCCGGTCACCGCGGACACGGCCGCCACTCAGCACGCCCTCAGCATGCCCACCATCTGGAGGTGACGATGTCCGGCACGGCCCGTGCCGCCCGCCTCACCGCCGGCCTGCTGGCCGTGCTGGTCGTGAGCAGCCTGCCCGGCTCCGCGCTGGCCGCGCCGCGTACCGAGCGCTCCGAGGGCGCGCCGCGTTTGGCGGGCTTCCCGGCCAAGGACAGCCGCTATCACGACTACGCCGAGATGAGGCGGGACGTCGAGGCGGTCGTCGCTGCGCACCCCGACCGCGTCCTGGCCTTCAGCATCGGCCAGAGCGACCAGGGCCGGGAGATCATCGCCGCCAAGATCAGCGACAACGTGACCGTTGATGAGAATGAACCGGAGGTGCTCTTCGACGCGCTGCATCACGGGCGCGAGCACCTGACCGTGGAGATGGCGCTCTACATCCTGCACATGCTGGCGGACGACTATGGCAAGCCCGGCCAGGAGCGCATCACCAGGCTGGTCAACGCGCGCGAGATCTGGATCGTCTTCATGGTCAACCCCGATGGCGGCGAGTACGACCTGACCGGCGATCCCTACCGCGGCTGGCGCAAGAACCGCCAGCCGACGCCCGGCTCGCGCTACATCGGCACCGACCTCAACCGCAACTACGGCTATCGCTGGGCCTGCTGCGGCGGGTCGAGCGGCTCGCCCTCGAGCCTCACCTACCGCGGCCCGAAGCCCTGGTCGGCGCCGGAGACGCGCGCCATGCGCGACTTCATCAGCAGCCGCGTGGTGAACGGGCGCCAGCAGATCCGCAGTGCCGTGACGCTGCACGTCAACGGCGAGCTGATCCTCTGGCCCTACGGTTACACCCGGACGAACGTGCCCGGCGACATGACCAGCGACGACCACGCCGCCTTCGTGGCCATGGGCCGCGCCATGGCCTCACGCAACGGCTACCGGGCGATGCAGTCGAGCGACCTCTACATCACCGATGGCGACCAGATCGACTGGGCCTATGCCCGCCACCGCATCTTCTTCTACACCTGGGAGCTCTACCCGACCGAGCACAACCGCCTCTCGGACTTCTACCCGCCGGACGAGATCATCGGCCGCGAAACGGCGCGCAACCGGGAAGCCGTCATCTACCTGCTCTCCTTGGCGCGCTGCCCGTACATCGCCAGCGGCCGCGAGAAGCAGAACTGCGGCGCCTTCTACGACGACCTCGAGATCAACCGTGGCTGGCAGGTCAACCCGGCCGGCACCGACACCGCGACGGCCGGCCGCTGGCAGCGCGCCAACCCCGCGGCCACGAGCACCTCCGGCGGACCGAAGCAGCAGGGGGTCACGGCCAGCGGCTCGGCGGCCCTGGTGACGGGCGCCGCGGCGGGCGCCAGTGCCAGCGCCAACGACATCGACGGCGGCGTGACAAGCATCCGCTCGCCGGCCATCAGGCTGCCCGCGACGCTCGGCCAGAAGCTCACCTTCCGCTACTACCTGGCCCATGCTCCGAACTCGTCGTCGGCGGACTACCTGCGCGTCACGGTGGTGGGCGAGACGGGCTCACGCGTGGTCCTCTTCGAGCGCGGCGCGGCCAACGACGACGACGCCGTGTGGGCGACGGCGTCGTCGAGCCTCGACGGGTTCGCCGGGCAGACCATCCGGGTCCTCGTCGAGGCGGCCGATCTCGGCCCGGGCAGTCTTGTCGAAGCCGCCGTGGACGATGTGCGGGTGACGCGACCCTAGCGACCGCCGTGGTCAGCCGGGCGTCACGCCGCGTGCGGGCGAGCGAGCGCCCGACGGACGTCGCCCAGCAGGGCGAGGCCCTTGCGCAGCACGCCCAGTGGGCCGCCGTCGAAGCGGAACATCTCCACGGTGAGCAGGGCGATGAGCGCGACCTCGATGGCCTTGCTCAGGTACGCCACGTCGTAGCGCGCCCCGAACAGGAGCCAGCCGCCGATGGTGGCCGCCGCGAAGCCGATGAGCGCCGGCCGGATCAGCCATCGGAAGCGCGAGGCGAGCGGCAGGGGGGCTGCCATGGCCACGGCCAGCGTGGCGTAGCCCGCGGCGTTGGCCAGGAAGAGCAGGCTGCCCAGGGTCAGGTGGATGTAGGCCGTGGCTAGCGTGAGCCCGACGATGGCCACGCGGATGGCCATCTCGGCCGGCGTGCGACGACCAGGGACGACGGACATTGGGATCCCCTCCATGTGTCCAGGTGACGGCGTTTCGTGATACCGACCGATATCATGTTATCTGCGGATGTCACGCTGTCAAGCGCGGGCGCAAACCCGACACCCGCCCGGCACCCGGCAGAGTCTGGCGGAGCCGGTGGGCGGTGCAAAGGGACTCGCTGACCGCGACGCCGTCGGCCGCAGGACACTAGACTCGATCCATGGCCCGCGTACGCGTCGCCGTCATCGGCGGCGGCAGCGCCTACATGCCCGGCATCATCAGGGGCTTCATCGGCCGGGCGGCCGACCTCGCCGGCTCCGAGATGGTGCTCCAGGATGTCGACCAGGCGCGCGTTGAGCTGATGGGCCGCCTCGCCGGGCGCATGTTCGCGGCGGCCCACGACCACGCCGGGACACCTGCCGCGGATCGCCTCCAGGTGCGGGTCGCGCCCGACCTCGAAGCGGCGCTCGACGACGTCGACTTCGTGCTGACCACCTTCCGGCCCGGGGGCCTTGCGGCTCGCCATCTCGACGAGTCGATCCCGCTCCGGCACGGCGTCGTGGGCCAGGAGACGGCCGGCCCGGGCGGCTTCCTGATGGCCTGCCGGTCGGTGCCCGTGCTGCTGGGGATCGCGCGTACCCTCGCCGCGCGCGCACCCCGCGCCTGGATCGTCAACTACACCAACCCCACCAACGTCGTGACGGACGCCGTCCTGCGCTTCAGCGACGCCCGCATCGTCGGCCTGTGCGACCAGCACATCGGCGACCTGGAGCTCTGGGCCGACCTGCTCGACCTGCCGCGGGAGGGCCTCGAGGCGGACTGGTTCGGCCTCAACCACGCCACCTGGGCCGAGCGGGTCCGTGCCGCGGGCAAGGACCTCTCGGCCGTGGTGCGCGCCCGCCTCACGGCACTCGATCCGACGCGCGCCAGCGAGCCCGTCGGCCAGCTGGCCCGCCTCGCCCGGCTGCTCGGGCTGCTGCCCAACTCCTACGCGCGCTACTACCTCTTCCACGACGAGGTCGTGCAGGAGCTGCGCGCGAAGGGGACGACCCGGGCGGAGGACCTGACGGCACTCATGCCCGGCTACTACGCGGACTACGCGCGCGCGGCGACGCTACCCCAGCCTGACCCGAGCAGCGAGCGCGGCGGCGGTGTGCACGGCGACTTCGCCGTCGATGCCATCTGCGCCATCGCCGGGGACGAGAGGCGGCGGATGATCGTCAACGTGCGCAACGGTGGCGCCATCGACGGGCTGCCGGAGGAGGCGGTCGTGGAGGTGCCGTCGCGCGTCGGGCGCGATGGTGCGCGGCCGCTGGCGATGGGGCCATTGCCGCACCCGGTGCGTGGCCTGACCCAGGCCGTCCACGAGTACGAGTGGCTCGCCGCCGAGGCAGCCGCGAGGGGCGACCGCGACCTGGCGTTGCAGGCGCTGGCGGTACACCCCTTCGTACGCAGCCTGCCCACCGCCGAGGCGATCCTGCAGGAGGGTCTCGCGGCACATGCCGAGCACCTGCCCCAGTTCCGGACCCGGCGCGTGGGCCATGTCTGATCGTCCCACCGATGTGCTCGTCTCGGGCACGGTCTACTTCGATCTCGTCTTCAGCGGCCTGTCGGCAGCTCCCATGCCGGGCCGCGAGGTCCGGACCGCCGGCCTCGAGGGCGTGCCGGGCGGTGCGGCCAACGTGGCCATGGCCCTGGCGCGGCTCGGTCTGCAGGTCCGGCTGCACGCGGCCTTCGCGCATGACCTCCACGGGGAGTGGCTGCATGCCGTGCTGACCGACGCGGGCGTCGACCTGTCCGCTTCCCACTGGCTGCCCGACTGGCGCACGCCGATGACGGTCTCGCTGGCATATGCGGGTGACCGCAGCATGATCACCCACGAACTGCCGCAGCCTGAGGCCCCGACCGATGTGCTCGGCGCACGTGACCTGCCGCGGGCGCTCTTCGTCTGGCTCGGCCAGCGGCGGCAGGCGTGGCTGCCGCGGGCGAGGGCGCTGGGCGTGACGGTCTTCGCCGACGTCGGTTGGGATGAATCCGAACGCTGGCCGGACGAGCACCTGGCGGAGCTGCGCCACGTGGACGTGTTCCTGCCCAACGAGATCGAGGCCACCAGCTACACGCGCACCGCGGGCGCCGGGGAGGCGGCGCGCGTACTGGCGCGGCTGGTCCCGCTGGCGGTGGTCAAGTGCGGCCGAGGCGGCGCAGTGGCCAGCGACGGACGCGACGGACCGCCCCTCTCCGTGCCTGGACTGGAGCTCGAGGCCCTCGACACCACGGGCGCGGGCGACGTCTTCGACGCCGCCTTCATCTTCGGTACCCTCGCCGGCTGGGGGCTCGCTGAACGGCTGCGCTTCGGCAACCTCGTGGCCGGCCTCTCCGTGCGCCGGCACGGCGGCTCCCTCGGGGCGCCGACCTGGTCCGAGATCGCCGCCTTCGTGCGCGATCGGTCCAGCGGCGACGACTGCTACGATTTCCTGGCGCCCCACCTCGAGCCGGGCGCCGGCGAGGCGCCCTGACCTCGGGCACGGCCGACCAGCTGAGACATCCGGCAGGGGAGAGTGGATCCCATGGCAGCCGCCCCTCGTTCGACCGTGGTCATCGTCCTCATCGGCGCCCTGGTCGCGACCGCCTGTGGCTTCGGCGCGAGCGGCTCGCCCACGCCGGGCTCGCCGTCCGTCACCCCTCAGGGCTCGCCTCCGAGCGGCAGCCCGTCGGCCGCCCCGGCCACGCTGCTGGTCTGGGACCAGGAGGTGCGCAACGCCATCACCCCCGTGTTGGACCAGCTCAACGACGAGTTCGAGGCGGCCCATCCCGGCGTCACCATCGAGCGCCAGTCGAAGTCCTTCGAGGACCTCAAGGCCACCGTCAAGCTCGCCCTCCAGGACGCCAACGGTCCCGACGTGACGCAGATCAACCAGGGCCGACCCGACATGGGGGCGGCGGTCCAGGCTGGATCGCTGCTGGCTCTCGACGACTATGCCGCCCGGTACGGCTGGGACAAGCGCTGGGGGCCGGCGGTCAACGCGCGCAATAGCTTCAGCGACGACGGCAAGCAGTTCGGCACCGGCTCGCTCTACGGCGCCAGCCTGACGGGCGAGATCGTCGGGCTCTTCTACAACAAGGAAAAGTTGACCGCGCTCGGGCTCCAGCCGCCGGCCACGTTCGCGGAGTTCGAGCAGCAGCTGGCGATGATCAAGGGGAAGGGCGAGGTGCCCATCGCCTTCGGCAATACGGGCGGCGACGCCATCCAGATCTACGGCTCGATCCTGGAGACGCTGGTCGACCGCGCCTGGCTGGACGACTTCATCTTCGGTCGGGGCGGCCGCTCCTTCGATACCCCGGAGACGCGCCTGGCGGCGGAGAAGCTGCTCGAGTTCAGCGAGAAGGGCTACTTCACGCGCGGCTACGAGGGCATCAGCTACGACGATGCCTGGAAGCTCTTCGCGGGCGGCAAGGGCGTCTACTTCTGGACCGGCTCCTGGATCGGTGGCGACCTCGTCCAGACGGCGGGCGAGAAGTTCGGCTTCCTGCGCACGCCGCCGCAGCAGGCCGGCGGGTCTGTGCTCACCATCGGCGGCGTGGGGCTGCCCTTCGCCATCCGCAAGACCAGCACCAAGGCCGACCTGGCCGCCGAGTACATCGACTGGGTGACGGGTGATCGAGCCATGGAACTCCTGGCCAAGGCCGGCGTGCTGCCCTCGCACGGTGCACCCGGTGCCGAGGGCACGGGCGCGCTCCAGAACGAGATGGCCGCCGCCTTCGCGGAAGCCAACTCCAAGGACGAGGTCGGGCACTACATCGACTGGGCCGGCCCCACCCTCTACGACGCCATCACCGCCGGGCTGGCCAAGGTGCTGGCCAAGCGGCAGACCAGCGGCGATTTCGTGAAGGCCATCGACGCCGACTACCAGGCCTTCCTCAAGACGCTCGAGTAGTCGGCCGGGGCGCGGCGCCGATGCGGCGTCCCGGCGAGCGGCGTTGGTGGCCGTGGGCCTTCCTGGCCCCGGGCCTGCTCGTCTATGGCGCGTTCGTCTTCCTGCCCATCCTGGACACGCTGCGCTACAGCTTCTTCCGCTGGGACGGTCTGACGCCGCCGGTGCCGGTGGGCCTGGACAACTACCTGCGCGCCCTGGGCGATCCGATCTTCCTCAAGAGCGCCGCCAACAACCTGCTGCTCACCTTCTGGTTCAGCCTGCTGCCGATCGCGCTCGGCCTGCTGGTGACCTCGCTCATCGCCCGCTCCGGCCTGCCCGGCACGCGCATCTTCCGCAGCGCCGTCTACCTGCCGCAGGTGCTCAGCCTGGTCGTCGTGGCCGTCGTCTGGCGCTGGCTGTACTCGCCCGCGTTCGGGCCGCTCAACCAGCTCCTGGAGGGCCTCGGGCTGGGCCAGCTCGCCCGGCCGTGGCTGGGCGACTTCGAGCTGGCCCTGCCGGCCGTGGGGGTCATCGGCACCTGGTACGAGTTCGGCTTCGTGACCGTGCTCATGCTGGCCGGCATCCAGAAGATCGACGAGTCGCTCTACGAGGCGGCTCGCCTGGACGGCGCGTCGGCCTGGCAGCAGTTCCGCCACGTGACCCTGCCCGGGCTGCGCAACGAGATCACCGTGGCGCTGGTCTTCACCCTCATCGCAGCGTTCCGCGTCTTCGACCTCATCTTCGTCCTGACGCGCGGCGGCCCGGGCGAGCAGACGAGCGTCCTCTCCTACCTCATCTATCGCAGTGCCTTCCAGCGCAACGAGGTCGGCTACGCCGCCGCCATGGCCGTGCTGCTGACGCTCATCGTGCTGGCCATCTCGGCGCTCATCGTGCGCCGCCGTGAGGCCGCCGCGGAGGCCGCGGCGTGACCGGCCGCGTGAGCGCCTCCGGCGTCCGCATCCGGCGCGACGCGCCGCGTGTCACCTGGCTCCAGCTGGTGGGCGGCTACCTCGTGCTGGGCACCTTCGCGGCGGTCGCCCTCCTGCCCATCCTCACCATCTGGCTGACGGGTTTCAAGACCAACGCCGACCTGGTCGAGTCCTTCTTCGGCCTGCCGCGGGCGTGGCACTGGGAGAACGTGGCCGCCGCCTGGGACCGCGGCCGGTTCGGCACCTTCCTGGCCAATTCGCTCATCGTCGTGGTGCCCGTGGTGCTGGGCGCGCTGGTGCTTTCGACCCTGGCCGGCTACGGACTGGCGCGCTGGCGGTTCCGCGGGCAGCAGCTCGTGCTCTTCGTCCTGCTGCTGGGTCTGATGGCGCCCATGGAGGCGGTCATCATCCCGCTCTACTACGACATGCGGGCGATCGGCCTGCTCAACACCTACGCGGCGCTGATCCTGCCCCAGGTCGGGCTCTCGGTCGCGTTCGGCAGCTGGTGGATGCGTGCCTTCTTCCTGAGCGCACCGGGAGAGCTGCTCGACGCAGCGGCGGTGGACGGCGCCGGGCCGGTGGCAGCACTGCGCCACGTGCTGCTGCCCCTGGCGCGGCCGGCGCTGCTCACCCTGGGCGTGCTCGTCTTCACCTGGACCTGGAACGAATTCCTGCTGGCGCTCGTGCTCGTCTCCGACGATGCCGTGCGCACGCTACCCGTGGGCCTCGCCTTCTTCGTCGGCCAGTACTCGGCCGACGTGCCGCTGCTGGCCATGGGCGCGACCATCGTCTCGCTGCCCATCGTGCTCGTCTTCCTGGTCTTCCAGGGCAGTCTCATCCGCGGCATCGTCGGCGGGGCTGTGCGGGGCTGATCCCAGGTAGCCGGCGCGATGGCCGCTGACGGGTCGCCGACACCGGGCGTGGTCATCGCCGGACCGCTCGTTCGACGCGACATCGTCCATCCCGCTGTCTGCTGCCGGCTCGCGCCCGGGCGGACGCCGGAGGCACACTCCCCGGCACGGTCCGGTCGCGAGGGGCGATCGGACCGGGACTCGCTCACAGGGCCCCCGGCCGATCAGGCCGGGGGCCTCCAATTCTGTGCGGCGCGACCGCTGTCACGCCAGCGTCATGGGCAGCGGCCGAGCGCTGGCTAGACTTCTTGCATGAGGCTCTTCCACGACGCGCGCAAGCTCCGACTCCCGACCGAGACAGAGGCGCTCCCCGGCCGGCCCGACGCCCTGCCCACGGCCGAACGTCACTACGTCAACGGTGCCCGGCTCAAGCCGCCCTACCCAGAGGGCAGCGAGTTGGCCATGTTCGGCATGGGCTGCTTCTGGGGTGCCGAGAAGCGCTTCTGGCAGACGCCGGGCGTGCTCGTCACGACCGTCGGCTACGCCGGCGGTGCGACGCCCAACCCGACCTACGGCGAGGTCTGCAGCGGTCGGACGGGCCATGCCGAGGTGGTGCGCGTCGTCTTCGACCCGCGACACGTCACCTACGACGAATTGCTGCGCATCTTCTGGGAGGAGCACGACCCCACGCAGGGCGACCGGCAGGGCAACGACCTGGGCACGCAGTACCGCTCGGCCATCCACACTTACGGCGATGCCCAGCTGGCGGCCGCCGAGGCCTCGCGCGATGTCTTCCAGGAGCGACTCACGGCGGCCGGCTTCGGGGCCATCACGACCGAGATCCGGGCCGCGCCCGAGTTCTACTTCGCCGAGGACTACCACCAGCAGTACCTGGCCAAGAATCCGCGTGGCTACTGCCCGGACCACTCGACGGGCGTGGCATGCCCGATCGGCCTCCGCGTCGAGGCGGTCGCAGAGAGGCCGTAGCCCCCTAACGACGGAGCCGGGGAGGGCCTGGCTGCCCCTCCCCGTCGGTGCCTGCTCCGGGCGTGCGACCCGGACGAGCTATTTCTTCTTGCCGCTGCCGGCCTTCGTGGCCGACTTGGTGCCGACTTTCTTGGCCTTGCCCTCGTGGTGACTCACGACGACCCCTCCATGCGCTGCACGGCCGCCAGGTGGCGACCGGACGGCCATTCTAGGCCGCGCCGCGGGCTGCGAGCGCGGGTCGGGCCGCGGCTGCTGCGCTGCTAGCATGGCGCCAGCCCATCCCCGGAACACGCCAGGAGACACCCGTGAGCCGACTTCTCGTGCACCTCTCGAGCGGACCGGAGCATCCGACCCGCGCCGCGCTGGCCTTCCTCGTGGCGCGCTCGGCACAGGGCCGTGGCCACGACGTGGATCTCTTCCTGGCCGGCGAT
This sequence comes from Candidatus Limnocylindrales bacterium, assembly GCA_035699625.1. Taxonomy (GTDB): domain Bacteria; phylum Chloroflexota; class Limnocylindria; order Limnocylindrales; family CSP1-4; genus DASSPM01. The sequence goes on from DASSPM010000042.1 coordinate 16,650, forward strand.
GCCGTGGGGCTCCTGCGCGACGCGACCCTGGATGCCATCCAGGGCGTGGGCACGGGCAGCCTGCGCGAACACTACGAGGCGCTGGTCGCCGGTGGTGCTCGCTTCTTCGCCTCGGGCATGTCGAGCAAGGCCCGCGCGGTCGACGCCGACGCGCTGGGCGGCAAGGCCGTCGAGTTCGCGCCACCGGACCGCCTGGTCGACCTGGCGTTCGAAGCCGACCGCGTCCTCAGCTACTGATGCCGGTCCGCGCCCCCACGGCCTGCGCCTCTTCGACCAGGCCGATCTCCTCGAAGAGCGAGCGCGCCCGGGCCAGCTTCTCGTCCGCACCGGGCTCACCGGCCCGAGCGAGCGCGTCGCCCCAAGAGCGCAGCACCCGCGCCAGGTAGGGGCGCGCGCCCATCTCCTCGAAGAGCGTCGCGCTGGCAGCGAAGTCCGTCCAGGCGGCCGCAGCCTCACCGTGCTCGGCCTCGGCCTCGGCCCGCTTCTGGAGGATGGTCGCTTCGGCGAAGCGGTGCCCTGCCTTGCGGGCGTCGTGGAGCGCCTCCTCCCAACCTTTCTCGGCCGCGCCGAAGTCGCCCAGCAGGGCGGCAGCCTGGCTGATCGAGGCCTGCACCGACGGTCGCCAGAAGTCGCGCATGGTGACGACGGTGATCTCGCTGCTGCGCTCGAGGACGCGTTTGGCCTCCTCGATCAGCCCCTGCCGCAGGTAGGCGTCGCCGAGGATGTAGTTGCTGACGATGAGGCAGGCCGTGCCGCCGGTCTCCTCGGCCTTCTCGACGCAGATGCGGGCCAGGGGCACCGTATCGTCCAGCCGGCCCTGCGCCGAGCGCACGAAGGCCTGCGTGATGAGCGCGTCGAGCTGGGCGATGGGATCGGCGCTGGCGGCCAGCTCGATCGACTCCGCGGCCGCCTTGTCGGCCTTCTCGAACTCGCCCAGGCGCGCATAGCCGACGGCGAGTGCGCCGCGCGCGAAGGCGGCGCCGACGAATTCCGCCCTTTCCTCCAGCAGCGGTGCCGCAGACTCGAGCGCGTCGACCGCCTCCTGCAGATGCCCGGTGAAGACCTGGAACGTGCCCAGCAGCGCGCTCGGCATGGCCTGCATGGAAGGATCGCCCAGTTGGTCGCCGATCTCCCTGATGCGGCGCAACGAGTGCTGCAACTCCTTGTTCGTGGCGACCGAGCCGCCGCTGAACTGGCGCAGCAGCGCGTCGTGCATGTACAGCTCACCCAGCAGCTTCAGGTCGCCCAGCTCTTCGGCGATGGGCACCACCGCCGCCAGCGTCTCGAGCTCGCGATCGAGCGGCTTGAAGGTCCAGCCCGACTTGATCTTGCCCACGGCGATGACCACGCGCAGCCGCCGCAGGGCGGCGTCCTCGTCGCGGGCGGGTGGGGGCAGCTGCGCCTCGGCCCGCTCGTAGAAGGCGCGCGCCTCGCGGATGGCGTGCCGGGCAAGCGCGTGTTCGGCGGCCACCATCAGGTGCTCGCGCGCGCGCGGCCCGTCGCCGGCCTGCTCGAAGTGCAGCGCGAGCACGGCCGCCAGCTCCCCGCGGCGCTCGCCGTAGAGCGCTTCCAGCGTCTCGCCCACGAGGCGATGCAGCTCGCGCCGCTCCTGGCGCAGCAACGAGCCGTAGGCGGCGTCCTGCACCAGCCAGTGTCGGAAGAGGTACTCGAGCTCCGGGTCCACGCTGGCGAGGCGGATGAGCCCTTTGGCTTCGAGTGTGTCGAGTTGCGGATCTGCAGTCATCGGCGGGACACCCCTCGTGCGCAGCCTAGCGCGTCCGGAGCGCCTCGGCCAGTGCGGCTCAGGTGGTCTCCTCGAGGACGCGCTGCAGGACACGCACGGGGAACTGGCGGCCGATGACCGAGGCCACGCGCAGGCTGCGCTTGGCGGCGTCCGGGAGCTGGTCGATGCGCGCCAGCAGCAGGCCATGCAGGGTCTCGGGGATCTCGACCGACGCGACCTCGCTGGTGGCCACCCAGCGACCGTCGCGGTGCTCGATGGCGCCCCGGTCGATGAGCATGCGGATGACCTCCTCGACGAAGAATGGATTGCCCTCCGAGCGGCTCAGGATCGCCTCGCGCACGCTCGCCGGCAGCGACTCGATCTCCAGCAGGTTGGCCACGAGCGTCCGGCTGTCGGACTCGGTGAGCGCCGCCAGCCGGATCTCCGTCAGTGCCTCGCCATACATCTCCCGGGCGTGCGTCACGAGCTTCCAGCCGGGCACGTCCGTCTCGGGTCGGGCCGCGATGACCAGCAGGACCGAGACGGAGCTCGTCAGCGGCATCAACTGGCCCATCAGCTCGACCGAGGCCGGGTCCGCCCAGTGGACGTCCTCGAGCACGAGGACGAGCGGGCCGCGCGCGGCGGTGGCACGCAGGAGGTAGTTGAGCACCGAGATGTAGCGCGTGAGCAGATCCTCCGAGTTGATCGGGAGGCGCGCCACAAGTTCGGACTCGATGGGCAGCGAGAGCAGGTGGAGAACGTAGGGCAGGAGCTCTTCCCAGTCGCTGGGAAGGAGGCGGGCGAGGTTCGTCTCGAGCAGCGTACGCGTCTCGGCGTCGTCGCCGGCGAAGGGCAGCTCCAGGAACGAGCGCACGGCGTCGATCGCCAGGTGGTACGCGAGGTTCTGGCCGTAGCTGACGCAGCGCCCCTCGACCCAGCGCATCCCCGGGTCGGCTGCGGCGAGCGAGCCACGCAGCTCCGCCAGCAGACGCGACTTGCCGATGCCTGGCTCCCCCAGGACGACGGCCACGCGACCGCGGCCGGCGCGTGCCACCCCGAAGGCCTCGCGCAACCTGGCGAGCTGCTCGTCGCGGCCCACCATCGGGCTCTCGAGGCCGGCCAGGCCGCGGCGGCGACCGGGGGTCGCGCGCAGACCGACGACCCGGAAAGCGTGCACGGGCTCGGCCTTGCCCTTGACGCTGATCTCGCCCAGGTCTTCCACGTCGATGGCGGTGGCCACGAGGCGGTGCGTGCTGGCGGTGATGAGGATCGTGCCCGGCTCGGCGGCGGCCTGCATGCGGGCGGCCACGTTCATGGCGTCGCCGATGGCGGTGTACTCGTAGCGCAGATCGGTGCCGACGTTGCCGACCACCACCAGGCCGGTGTTGATGCCGACCCGGATGGCGAAGTCGATGCCGCGCACCGCCTTGAGCTGGCGCGAGTACTCGGCGATGCCTTCGACCATGTCGAGCGCGGCCCGGACCGCCCGCTCGGGATCGTCCTCGTGGGCCACCGGCGCGCCGAAGAAGGCCAACATGGCGTCGCCCTGGAGCTGGGCGATGGTGCCCTCGTAGTGGAAGACGGCCGTCGTCATCAGCTCGAAGGCCTCGTTCATCATGGCCGTCCAGTCTTCGGGATCCATCTGCTCGGCCAGCGTGGTCGAGCCGACGACGTCGATGAAGAGGGCGGTCACCGGCTTGCGCTCGCCGCTCAGCTTGGCCGTGCGCATCTTCTCGACCAGCGGTGCCGGAGCGGCGGCGGCGAAGCGTGCCTGGCGGTCGAGGTCCTCGGGCCCGCTGGCGGTCAAATCGAGGCCGCAGCTCATGCAGAAGCGTGCGTCCGGCGGTACGGGCGCGGAGCAGCGCGGACAGGCCTGAGCGGCGGGCAGGTCGAGGCTCATGGGAGGGCCATCTTACGCCGCCCTGCATCGACCGCCGCAGGCATCCCTCCGGCGGCGTACGATGCGTTGCCATGGCGAAGACAGCGACGGCTCCCGAGCGGCTCCATTTCACCGGCGACGACGAGGCCGACCGCCTGCTGGCGGAGGAGCCGATGGCGCTGCTGATCGGCTTCGTGCTCGACCAGCAGGTCTCGCTCCAGAAGGCCTTCAGCGGCCCGCTCGAGCTGCGCCGGCGCGTGGGCACCATCGACGCGGCGGAGCTGGCGCGCATGGACGGCGCCCGGCTGGAGGCGGCCTTCCGTGAGCGGCCGGCGCTGCATCGCTTTCCCGGCAACATGGCCCGCCGCACCCAGGAGCTCGCCGCGGCCGTGGTACGTGACTTCGGCGGCGACGCGGCGCGCGTCTGGAGCGAGGCGATCGACGGTCGCGACCTGGAGCGCAGGCTGCGCTCGCTGCCCGGCATGGGCGAGATGAAGGTGCGCTCGCTCATCGCCATCCTCGCCAAGCGCTTCGACGTCCGGCCGCCCGGCTGGGAGGAGGTCGCGCCGAGCTACCCCACGCTGGGCGACGTCGACTCGCCCGAGGCGCTGGCGCGCTACCAGGAGGGCAAGCGCGCCTACAAGGCGAGCTTGCGCGCCGAGGGCAAGGCCTTCGACCCGAGGTCGCACCGGGCCTGACGGGACCCGGCGCCGGCTCGGGCCGGCTCAGGCGTCCGGGTCGAGGGCCACGGCCACCAGCTCGTCCGGGTCCATGGTGGCGCCAGTGGCGGACGCCGTGCGGAACGCGTCCTCGTCGAGTTCGGCCATGGCGCGCTCGCGTGTCCGGCGGTCCCGGTCCGCCGTCCACTCAGCGCGACCGCCGACCGACCTCAGCAGGGCCCCCGAGCCTGCCAGCAGCCGGGCCGCCGCCGCCGCCTGCCCCAGGTGTGCGTGCACGAACGCCATGCGCCCGAGGTCGATGGCCAGCTCGTAGAGGTTCCCGCGCCGGTGCTGGATGCGGATGGCCTCCGCCATCAGCTCGCGCGCCCGCTCGAATCGCCCGGGCGCCTCGAAAAAGAGCGCCTGACCCATGGCGATCTCAGCCAGGAAGCCGGCCTCCATGCGTTCATGACCGATGCGCCGGGCCAGGGCCAAGCTCTCGCCCAGCAGCTCCTCCTCACGCTGGCGGTCCCCGAGATCGCCGATGACGCGGATCAGGTTGGAGCGTGCCACCAGCGCCATGTGCTGGTCACCGAGGCGATCGAACGCCTCCACGGCCTGCTCGAAGAGCGTCTTGGCGCCCGCCGGGTCACCCGCATCGTTGGTGGCGTTGCCGATCATCATGCCTGCGTAGGCCTCGCCCCACGGGTCGCCGAGCGCTCGCCACAGGTCGCGTGCCTCCTCGGCGAAGCGCCGCGCCGCCTCGATGTCGCCGGCGTTGATGGCCATGACCGAAGCGCCGTTGAGCGCCCGCGCCCGCGTCGCGGTGGGAGCATCGTCGCCGGCGAGCGCGGCCTCGAGGCGCTCGCGGCCCTCCGTGATGTGTCCGCGCAGGTACCAGAAGCGGGTGAGGGCACCGGCCATCTGCAGCACGGCCTGGGTCTGGCGGCTCCCGGTCAGCCGGTCGAGCGCCGCGCGCAGGTTGTCGTGGTCGGCGGCGAGCCGCTCCAGCGCTTGCAGCTCATCCCGGCGCAGCTGCGGCTCGGCCTCTTCCGCCAGGGCCAGGAAGAAGTCGGCGTGGCGGGCACGCAACTCGTCCGCGTCGCCCGTGGCCTCCAGCTGCTGCGCGGCGAACTCGCGGATCGTCTCGAGCATCCAGAAGCGATCCTCCCGCGCGCGCAGCAGGCTCTTGTCGACGAGCGAGCCGAGCGTTCCGAGGTCGGCTCCGGCGACCTGCTCCGCGGCGTCGAGGGTGCAGCCGCCGCGGAAGATCGAGAGGCGGGCGAAGAGGCGCTGCTCCTCGGGTGTCAGCAGCTCGTGACTCCACTCGATGGTGGCGCGCAACGTGCGCTGCCGCTCCGGCAGGTCGCGTGAGCCGCCAGCCAGCAGGGGCAGGCGCTCTCCGAGTCGCTCCAGGAGGGCCGCCGGGGAGAGGATCTTGACCCGCGCCGCGGCCAACTCGATGGCCAGCGGCAGGTGGTCGAGGCGCTCGCAGATGGCGGCCACCTCGCCGTCGGCGACCAGGTCGCGCTTGGCCGCCAGGGCACGCGTCATGAACAGCTCGACCGCCTCGTTCGGGGCGAGCGGGTCGACGGCGTACTCCTGCTCGCCGGCCAGGTGCAGTGGCTCGCGGCTGGTGACGAGCAGCTCCAGACCGGGGCAGCTGGCCAGGAGGCCGCCCAGCTCGGCCGCGGCCGGCGTGAGCTGCTCGAAGTTGTCGAGCACGAGCAGCAGGCGCTTGGCACCGATGTGCTCGGCCAGCTCGCCCGAGGCGCCCAGCGCCTGGGTCACGCTGGGCAGCACCAGGGCCGGATCGCGCAGGGCCGCCAGGGGCACCCACCAGACGCCGTCGGGGTAGTGCTCGGCGGCGGCACCCGCGGCGGCCAGGGCGAGGCGCGTCTTGCCCGTGCCGCCCGGTCCGGTGAGGGTCAGGAGGCGCACCTCGGGCCGGGCCAGGAGTTGGCCCAGCTCGGCCAGCTCACGCTCGCGGCCCAAGAATGAGCTGGCCGGCACGGGCAGGTTGGTCTGGTAGAGGGTCTTGAGTCGCGGGAAGGCCCCATCGCCCAGCTGGAAGATGCGCTCGGGCGCCGAGAGGTCCTTGAGCCGGTACTCGCCCAGGTCGGTCAGGCCGTCCTGGCCCACCAGCGCCGCGGTGGCCGAGCTGAGCAGCACCTGGCCGCCGTGGCCCGCGGCGGCGATGCGCGCGGCCCGGTGCACGTCCGGCCCGACGTAGCCCTCCTCGGCCAGGTGCGGCGTGCCCGTGTGCAGGCCGATGCGCACCCGGATCGGTCCCGCGGCCAGGGCGGCCTGCGCCTCGGCCGCCGCGGCCAGCGCGCCGGGCGCCGTGGGGAAGGCCACGAAGAAGGCATCGCCCTGGGTGTCCACCTCGACCCCGCCGTGGCGGGCGAAGGCCTCGCGCATGAGGCGCCGGTGCTCCATCAGCGCCGCCGCGTAGGCCTCGGCACCGAGCTCGTGCAGCAGGCGCGTCGAGCCCTCCACGTCGCTGAACAGGAAGGTGACCGTGCCGGAGGGGAGGTCGGGCCGGGCCATGGCGGTCATGGTATGCGGCGGCGGCAAAGCACTGAGCCGCGGGTCAGCCGGCCGTGGCGGCCGCCCCGTCGGCGTGCCACTCGGGCTCGCCGCCCTCGGCGCCCGAGGCCAGCTGGAAGGCTGCCTCCAGGTCCATCGCTCGGCCGCGCTCCCAGGCGATCTGGAGAGCGGCCCGGTCGGCGGAGAGGGGCGCCATGGCCTGGTCGCGGACGGCGGCCTCGTCGGCATCAGGCTCGACACCCATCGCCTCCCGCGCCACCTCCGTCGCCGCGAGCAGCATCGCCGCTCGCGAGCCGTCTCCCCGCGCGACCGCAGCGAGGGCGACCATGTCGAGACAGTACGTCTGCAGCGGCGGGTCGCCGATCTGCCCGGCTCGGCGCGCACCACCCAGCGCGGGTTGCTCCGCGGCCTGCGGCTGCCGACGATGCACCGATGTCTCGGCCAGGCTGGCGAGGGTATAGGCCTCACAGCGTGTCTGGCCGCGCGAGCGCACGAAGCGCAGGTTCTCGTCCAGGATCGCCTCGGCCTGGTCGTGGCGGCCGATGGCGTTCGCCACCCGGGCCAGCCCAAGGCGGCAGGCCGACATGCCGACCCCGTTATCGGCTTCCCGTGCTGCTGCGAAGGCCTCCGCGTAGAAGCGCTCCGCCGCCGGCAGGTCGCCGCGCATCTCGGCCGCTCGGGCGCGCGCCTTGACGACGGTGTAGTGCTCCGTCGCCCCGGCGAGCGTCATGGCCAGCACGGCAGCCTCGTCGGACGCCCTCACTGCCGTCATGTGATCGCCCTGCATGTAGGCCATCTCGGCCAGCCCGGAGAGGAGCCTCCGCCGCGTCGCGTCCTCCTCGCCGCTGAGCGCGAGGGCACGCTCGATCCAGGTACGCCCCTCCCCGGTGAGGCCGCGCACGTTCCAGTACATGACCAGCGAGGCGGTGATCTCCCGAACGAGGGCCGCATCGCCGACCGCGCTGCCGAGTGCGACCGCCGCGCGCAGGTTGTCGATCTCCGCCTCCAGCGCGGCCACTGGACCCTCCTCCGGCTCGCCCGCGGCGATGGACGCGGCGACCTTCTGCGTCCAGTCCCGGAAGTACGCGGCATGCCTGGCCGCCAGCGCCGGCCGCTCGCCGGCCTCATCCAGCCGCTCGGAGCCGAACTCCCCGATCGACTCGAGCATCACGAAGCGCGGCTCCTGGCCGCCGTCCCGGCGGAGCACGAGGCTCTTGTCGAGCAATCCCTGGAGCACGGCGGCGTCGCTCTCGCAGACCGACTCGATGGCCTCCATCGTGCCTCCGCCGACGAAGACGGCCAGCCTCCGGAAAAGCCGACGCTCGTCCTCGCCGAGCAAGTCGTGGCTCCACTCGATGGTGGCGCGCAGCGTCCGCTGGCGCGCCTCGACGTCCCGCGTCCCCGTCAGCAGGTCCAGCCTCCGGCCGAGGCGGTCCAGCAGCTGCTCCGGCGTGAAGAGGCTCAGCCGGGCGGCTGCCAGCTGGAGCGCCAGGGGCAGCCCATCCAGGCGGCGGCAGAGCGTCTCCACCGCCGCGCTGCGGGGCACTGGGACCCCGAGGGCCGCCGCACAGGCCTGCACGAACACGACGGCGTCGTCATCGCCCAGAGGCGTGACCGCGAAGACGTGCTCGCCCGCGACCTGGAGGCGCTCACGACTCGTCACCAGCAGACGCAGCCCGGGGGAGACCTCCAGCAGGCGCGCGGCCTGGCTGGCGAACTCCGGCAACAGATGCTCGGCGTTGTCGACGAGCACGAGCGTGCGGCGACCCTCGAGGCGGGTTCGGAGTGCCGACCAGAGGTCCACTCCTTCCTCCTCGCGGACCCCGACCGCGCGTGCCAGCGCGGCTGGCACCTCCGCGGCATCGACCAGCGAAGCGAGCGCGACCCACCAGATGCCGTCGAGGAACCGCTCCGAGCTCTCGGCGGCCGCCTGCAGCGCGAGGCGTGTCTTGCCGATGCCACCGGGACCGGTGAGCGTGAGGACCCGCACGGTCGGATCGGCCAGCATCGCGGTCACGCTCGCGAGATCGTGCTCGCGCCCGAGGAAGGGCGTCGGCGGGACCGGAAGGTTGGACGGCGACAGGGCGTTGAGCGCGGGGAACGTCTCGTCGCCAAGTTGGAAGATGCGCTCGGGCACCGCGAGGTCCTTGAGTCGGTGCTCGCCGAGGTCTCGCAGGGGCGGCCGCTCGCTCCCGAGCCGGCCGACGGTGGCTGCCGTCAGCAGCACCTGCCCGCCGTGTGCGGCCGCAGCCACCCGCGCGGCGCGATGGACGTCGACGCCCACGTATCCGTCGGGCGTGACGAGGGGCGACCCGTTGTGGATGCCCATGCGGACGGCGATCGGCCCGCCGGCCAGACCATCGAGCGCGTCGCTCGCGGCGGCCACGGCATCGTCCGCGCTGGCGAAGGCGACGAAGAACGCGTCGCCCTGGGTGTCCACTTCCACGCCCCGGTGCCGCGCGAACGCCGCCCGCAGCACCCGGCGGTGTTCGTGCAGGGCCGCGGCATAGTCATGCTCGCCGAGGGCGAGGAGGAGCCTCGTCGAGCCCTCCACGTCGGTGAAGAGGAAGGTGACGTTGCCGCTCGGGAAGTCGTGACCCACAGCGGTCATGGTAGGGGCGGTGGGAAGGCTGCCGGAGACCGGCGACACCTACGGGGCGTCACCGGGCGGCTCCGCGACCAGCGACCGAAGCAGGAGCGCCTGCGCCACCGCGGCCGACTCGCCCCAGTGTGCAGTCGCGCTCCGGACCTCATCCTGCGAGGCGATGTCGCGCCCGAGGTAGGCGCGGGCCACCGCCTTGCGCACACCCAGGTCGCCGGCCACGACGCGCGGCCGCCCGAACGTCCGGGCCAGGATCCATTCCGCCGTCCAGCGGCCGACGCCGGGTAGTGCCACGAGCCGATCGATGACGGCCTCGTCCGGCAGGCTGGCCAGCTCCGCCTGTGAGACGGCGCCGCTGGCGAGAGCCTGCGCCGCGGCCACGATGGCGCGCGCCTTCGCATTCGTGAACTGGAGCGCCCGGATCTCCTCCGGCGAGGCTGTCGCAAGTCGCTCTGCCGCGATCGACCAGACCTCGCCGCCGCCGACCGCGTGGCGCTCGCCGAAGGCCCCTGCCAGCCGTCGTCGTGTCGTGGCTGCCCACGACAGGTTGACCTGCTGGGCGCTGATGGAGCGCACCAGGGCGGTGAAGAGGTCCGGTACGAGCACCGGCCGCAGGCCAGGGTGGGCGCGCTCGAGGTCGGCCACTACGGGGTCGCGGCCGAGCAGCCCGGCGAACGATGCCGGAGCGACCACGAAGGTCCTCGCCAGGGCGGCCCCGGCCGCCGGCGCGTCGGCCACTTCGGCCGCCCACACCCGCAGCGCCGGTCGATCGAGCGAGCCGGCCGACTCGGCCGCGACGGCGATCGTCCGTCCGGCGAGGCGCACCGTGCGCAGCAGCCGCTGGCCGTCCCAGCGGTCGAGCAGGTCGTCGCCCCAACGGCGGAAAGGCTCGATGGAGCCGGGCACGTCGAGCGGCGCGGTCAGCGGGACCAGGACGGAGGAGGCCATCGAGGCTGGAGTCTCACATGCCGCGCGGCGTACCATCGGCCCGACACGGCAGGGAGGTGGGCATGACATTGGCAGGCGCGACGACACGCCTCGAGCGCTACCTGGCGCGCACACCCGGCTCGCGCGCGCTCTGGGAGCGCGCAACGCGCAGCCTGCCCGGCGGCTCGACGCGCACGACCGTCTACAGCCCGCCCTACCCGCCCTACGCCGCGCGTGGCGAGGGAGCCCGGATCGTGGACGTTGACGGCAACGCCTACCTCGACCTGCTCAACAACTACACCTCGCTCATCCTGGGGCACGCCCACCCGGTCGTGGTCGAGGCGGTGCGCGAGCAGGCCGCGCAGGGCTCGGCCTTCGCCGCCCCCACCGAGCTCGAGGTCGAGCTGGCTGAGGAGCTCCGTCGCCGGCTTCCGTCGATGGAGCTGCTGCGCTTCACCAACTCGGGCACCGAGGCGACGATGATGGCCCTGCGCGCGGCGCGCGCGTTCACCGGCCGTGAGCTCGTGGCGCGTTTCGAGGGCAGCTACCACGGTACGCACGATCAGGTCTATGCCGGCTCGCCGGGCGTGCCTCGCGCGCTCTCGCAGCTCGTGGTGGAGCTGCCCTGGGACGACCCCGTGGCGGTCACGCGGGCCCTGGCGGGTCGCGAGCCCGAGCTGGCGGCGATCATCGTCGAGCCCGTGCGCGGCTCCGGCGGCCTGCGGCCAGCGCAGCCCGAATTCCTGCGCTTCCTGCGCGACTACGCGAGGGCGCACGGGGCGCTACTCGTCTTCGACGAGATCATCTCGTTCCGCCTCGGACCGGGCGGTGTGCAGGGGCAGCTGGGTATCGGGCCCGACCTGACGACGCTGGGCAAGATCATCGGCGGTGGCTACCCGCTGGCCGCCTTCGGCGGGCGGGCCGACGTGATGGAGCGCTTCGATGCCCGGCGCCACGAGCGGATCGACCACGGCGGCACGTTCAACGGCAACCCGGTCGCGGCCGCCGCGGGCCTGGCCACCCTCCGCCAGCTGACCGCCGACGCCTACAGCCGGCTCGATGCGCTCGGCGCGCGCGTCGAGGAGGGCCTGCGCGCGGCGCTGGCGGCGGCTCCCGGCTCCGACATGGTGCGCGTCGGTTCCCTCTTCCAGGTCGGCCTGCGCGGTCTACGGCCCGCGGACCTCTGGCTGGCCCTGGCCTGCGACGGCTACCTCCTCGCGCCGCGCGGCATGGGCGCCATCTCGCTGCCCACCACCGAAGCCGACCTCGACGGCTTCTGCCTGACCCTGGAACGCATCGCCGCGGGCGAGGACGCCTGAAGCCGAAACCGCTCGGGCGCCGATCGACGTATGCCAGCTGGAGAGGTCTCCGCACCCGGCGCACCATGGCCCGGGTCCGCGGGACCGCAGCAGAGGTGATCCATGAAGCGCATCGTCCTCGTCGGCGCCCTCGTCGCCGGCCTCGCCCTGCCGGGACCCGCACTCGGCTTCCATCACATCGGGTTGCCGGCGACCGACTGCCACGCCAGCGCGGCGGACAGCCCATCCAACAACAACGGGACGGCCAAGGAACACCTGCTCGCGGCGGGTCTGAGCCTGCCCCTGGCACCCATCGGCACACCCGGTCAGGGCGCCGGCCAGGGCGGCGACCACTGCGCCAACGGCTGAGAGGACCATGCCCGCGGGCCGCATGGGAGAGCGGCCCGCCATCGCCCGCCCGGGCTCCCTCCGCCCGGGCGGGCCTCCATCAGAGGTCGGGGTCGGGATTCGGCTGGCCGCGCGGCGGGTGCAGCTTGACGAGCACGATCGGCCGGCCCTCGCCGTCTCGGCGCCGATGGTCGAACTCGAAGGTGCCATCGAACCGCTGACGAAGCGCCGAGCGCAAGCCGTGCAGGCTGCGATTGAGCAGCGCCTCGTCGGCTACACCGCGGGCGAAGTTGTCCAACTCCTCTCGTGACCGCCGCGGCGCCAGCACGGTGATCGTCTCGTAGCCCTCTGCCGTCCAGGCGATGCGCACGGCGCTCTCGATGTCGGGTCTGGTCATCGGCGGCAGGGTACGGCATCCCGCCCGGCGTTCGGGGCCGCCATGCCCGCGGTCCGGAGAGGGTCAGCCGCTGAAGGTGTCGCACCTCGCCGGGTCGCCCGACTCATAGCCGGTCGTGAACCACTGCTGCCGCATCTCGCCCGAGCCGTGGGTCCAGCGCTCCGGGTTGACCTGGCCCTCGGCCTTCTGCTGGATGCGGTCGTCGCCGACGGCAGCCGCCGCGTCGAGCGCGTCGGCGATCTGCGCCTTGGTCAGGGGTTGCAGGAAGCCGGTCTCCTCGGCCTTGTTCGCCCAGGCGCCGGCATAGCAGTCGGCCTGCAGCTCGACCCGCACTGCGCCGCTGTCGGGCCCAGTGTCGCCCGAGCGCGCCTCCCCCAGCACGCCCAGCAGGTTCTGGACGTGGTGGCCGTATTCGTGCGCCACGACGTAGCCCTGCGCGAGTGAGCCACCCTGGGCCCCGAGTTCGGAGCGGAGGACGGCAAAGAAGTCGAGGTCGACGTAGACGCGGCCGTCGGTGGGGCAGTAGAAGGGGCCGACCTGCGAGGTGGCGGTGCCGCAGCCGGTCTGGACCGAGCCGGTGAACAGGACCGTCTCGGCCGGCTGATAGGGCTGGGCCGATGCCTTGAACTCGCCCTCCCAGAAGGCCTGCACACTGTTGACGTAGCCGAGGATGCGGCAGTCGTCGCGCTCGTTGGCGTCGGCGCCCGTGCGGCACTCTTGCTGCAGGGTGGTGCTTCCGGGGCCGGGCTCGCCCCCCTGCGGGCCGCTCAGGGCACCCTGGAGGTCGGCCGGATCGCCGCCGAGGAGCACGTAGACGAGCGCCAGCACGAGGACGCCCGCGCCGCCGATGCCGGCGATGGCTCCGCCGCGCCCCCGCACGTCGCGCACCTGGGTGGGGTCGAGTCGGGCGCCGGGGTCGAAAGACATGGTCGGAGTCTGACCAGATACGCCTTGCCGACCGTGCCGTCCCGGGGAGCTCGGCGTGACATCGGCGTTGCGAGCTGGGGGCGGACGGCATCCGCGCCCGGGTGACCTACGGCATCCGCACGATGCGCGACCTACACCGGGCGGCGTAGGCTGGGCAGGACGGCAGCGACCTGGGGCGTCAGGCCGGCGGCGCGCGAGGCGCAGACGACATGGCGACGCTCCCGTTCATCGGCTACTCGGAGGACTGCCGTATCGCCGGTGATTACGTCCTCACGGGCGACCGGCTGCTCGAATCCCTCAACAGCTCCGACGAGATCGAGCTGCTGGGCGCGTCCGTCGACGCGCTGAGCGGACCGGAGCACCTCGAACGCCCGACGCTGCGCCTCGCCGCGTCCGAGTTCCTGATCATCGAGCTGTCCGGCCCGCCTGGCGACCCGGGACGGCACGTCCATACCCAGGTGACGCGCGTCCGGGCGCAGGTCGGACCGTACCTCGTGGAGGGCGAGGTGCACGCCGTCCCGAGTGCGGACCCGATGTCGCGCGCCCTTCATCGAGCAGGGCCGTTCGTGCCGGTGACCCGGGCGGTCGTGGCCGGCGACGCCATCGGCATCGTCAGGGTCGCGGTCGGCGTGGCCATCAATCGCATGCACCTGTCAGCACTGGACGAGATCGACGACTACGCGTCCGTCGATGCCATCCTCGCGGGCCGCAGGCCCGGCTGGGTGCTGGGCTAGCGAGCCGCGCGATCCATCCAGGTCGTCGCGTAGCGCCTGTAGACAGCCGGCTCCAACGGCTCGACGAAGGCAGCCAGCCGCTCGGCCTCGGAGGCCAGCTCCTCCTCGGCGGCCGATGACAGTGGCTCGAACGGCTGCCAGCGAATGCTCGTGCGGCCATCCTCCGTCCGGTCCGCGCGCCACAGCCCGGCGACGACGCCATCCACCAGGAAGGCGGGCAGGAAGTCACCGTTCTTCTGGATGACGCGGCGGCGGTGCGGCTCGGACAGCATGCGCGTGCGGTCCTGGTAGGCGAGCAGCACGCTGTCCCACATGGGCAGGAATCGGGCCGGGGCGGGCGTGTCGGCCGGCGGCAGTCGCCCATCCGCAACGTCGTAGAGCTGGCGGCCGCGCTCGTCCCGGAAGGTGCGCAGCTCGGCGAGCAGCCGCTCCAGGGAGGGCCGGAGCCGCGCCACCTGGATGCCCGTGAACTGCGCCATGTCGCCCAGCGAGGCCGGCCCGAAGGCGCGCAGGTAACGGCGCACGAGATGGTCGAGGCCATCGTGCTCGCTCGCGAACGGCTCGCCGTCCAGCCATGCCCCGGCGGCGATGAACAGCGGCCGCCGCCCGAACGACCAGGGGACATCGTCGGGCACCATCAGGAACGGCGCCTGGATGCGGACGGCCCACCAGGCGTCGCGCTGGATGCCAGGTCCGGCGACGTGCTCGGGCAGTTGCGGCAGGTGGGCGCGGATCTCCGGCCCGGTGCGCGGCGTGCGCGCGAAGCGCTGCGCCCGCGCGACCATGGCGTCGAGGTCCACCTCGAGGCCGAGCCGCTTCGCCTGGCGCTCGCGCCAGGCGCGCATGCTGGGTGCCATGGCCGGCCAGAAGTGCCCGAAGTCGCGGGCGCTGAGGGCGTGCAACGTGACGCGCATCAGGTGGCCCTTGACCGCTCGCCGTTCGCGGAACGCGGCGTCCAGCTCCGCGGCGCGAAAGCCGTCGAGCCGGGTGTGGAGGGCGATGTAGGGCGACGCCGGCTCCTGGGCCTGGAGGGCGACGAGCCGCTCGACGGCCTCGATCGCGTCGAGCCGCTCACGCTCGAGCAGCATCTGCCGAGCGAGCGTGGCGCGGTTGAGCTGGCCCTCGGTCAGGGTGGGGGAGGGGGACATGGGCGTGCCGATGCTACCCGCCGGCTGGCCGGCCCGTGGTGGGCCGCGTCATGAGCGCGCCTGCCGGCGCGTCGAGCCTGCCGGAGCGTCGCGCCTGCCGGAGCGTCGCGCCTGCCGGAACGTCGCGTCATGAGCGCGCCTGCCGGCGCGTCGAGCCTGCCGGAGCGTCGCGCCTGCCGGAGCGCCCTGCCTTGGCATATACGCGCGGCGGGAATGGTAAACAGGACTGACCCCGCACCGACCAACGTCACGGTCGAAGAGTCGGGTCGGCTGCGAGCCGGCCCGAGCGTGACGATGCCGGTCATCGATCACCGGGAACGATGCCTGCCGATCGGATCGGGCGCGATCTGACCCGAACAGTCCACCGATGCATGCAGGCCAGAGGATCGGCCGCGCACTGGCGTTAGCAGTCACCCGGTGCATGAGCGCTAGGGAATCGGTCGCGCGGCGCCGTCGGCGGTCACCCGTGCATGCCGGCCAGGGAGTCCGCCGCGCGCCGGCGTTAGCGGTCACCCGGCGCATCCGCGTGGGGGCCCGGCTCACGCGCCGGTCGATCGTGTATCCCCACGCGGACCCCGCGTTGCGGTTAGCTGCTCCGCTCGCGCAGGAACCGCTCGATGTCGGCGATGAGGTCGTCGCCCGAGGGGAGCCGGGCCTCGTCGTACATCGCCTCGAGCCGCTGCACGTAGGTGCGCGTGGTCTCGTCGAGTCCGGTCGCGGCGTCCAGTCGTTCGCGCAGCTCGCGCGCCTCCTCGGCCAGCGCACCCTGCGGCAGCTCCACGCCGAGGTGTCGCCCCAGCGCCTCGGAGAGTGCCAGGGCCGCCGGCGCGTACGGGCCGCTGATGTAGTGCGGCACCTGCGCGAAGTAGCCCACGGCCGGGGTGCCGGCACGCGTCACCGCCATGTCGAGCACCGAGATGCAGGCCGCCGGCACGCGCAGGATGCCCTCCGGCCCGGGCTCGACGTCGCCGCGCAGCAAGCCTTGCTCCGAGGCCGTGCCGATGACCGGCACCGCGCGTGTGTGCGGCACTGCGGCCGGGATGGCCCCGAGGCTGATCCACTGCACCACGCCGAGCTCGCGCGCCAGCTCGACCGCCGCTTCGGCCAGCTCTCGCCAGCGGTAGTCGGGCTCGGGGCCGACGAGGACGAGGAGATCGCGCCCGCCGATGCTCGCACGCCGCAGGGTCAACTCGGGCCAGGTCAGCTCCCGTGGCCGCCCGTCGACGATCTCCAGCGTCGGCCGTCGTGCGCGGTAGTCGAAGAGCGCATCTGGGTCGAACCTGGCCACGGTCGGCGCGTCCTCGACCAGCAGGCCCGCCGCGGAGGTGCTGGCGGCCCCGGCGTCCACCCAGCTGTCAAAGGCCACGATGATCACCGGTTCGCGAAGGTCGCCGGGGTCGCGCGTGGGCTCCAGCCGATAGAACGTCACGCCGGAAGGATAGGACCAGCGCACGCATGGGCCTCCGCCGCCGAGGTCGCCAGTGTCACACGGGCGCCCACCGCGCGTCACCATGGTGAGCCCCGCCGGGCCCCGGCAGTCACGGAGGAGCGAGCATGCCCGCCGCCATCGTCCTGGAGCGCATCGCGACCTGGGAACGCGCGGGGGTCATCGACCACGCCACGGCCGAGCGGCTGCGCGCGCTGGAGGACGCCGCGGCGAGCCCGCCGCCGCCCGACATCGAAGCGGCCAACGTGGACGCGCCGGCCTCGCGCCTCCCCGCCTGGCTGACACCGGGCTTCAGCGCCAGCGAGATCTTCGCCTACCTCGGCGCGGTCTTTGTGCTCCTCGCGTGGCACGTGATGGTCAACACCACGTTCCCCGGGCAGGGGACGCTCATCGGCCTGGCGACCATCGGCGCCGGCGCTGCCCTGGCGGCGATGGGCTGGTACCTCGGCCGCGGCAGCGACCGGATGCGCCGCGCCGCCGGCCTGGCCCTGCTCGCGGCCGTGCCCCACGTCGCGATCGGCGTGACCGCCCTGCTGCATGCCCTGCGTTCCGGGCCGGTCGGCGTGGACGCGGGGTCCGGGCTCGTCGGCACCGTCCTGGCGCTGCTCGCCGTGGTCGCCTTCCGTGAGGTGCGGCGGGGGATGAGCACCCAGCTCGGGGTCGCGCTGGCCACCGTCGGCTTCGCTGCGACCTTCCTGACCTGGGTCGAGCCGGTGCTCTTCCCGGGCGCAGCCGACGCGTTCGGTCCGGGACGAATGGCGCCGGAGCAGGCCCTGCTGCGTGTGCTGTTCACGATGGGCTGGTGGTGGCTCGTGGCCGGCGGCATGGCCGCCCTCCTGCTGCCGCCCCTCCACAGGGGCGCGGAGGGAACCGACCAGACCTCGCTCGGGCGCCTGGCCGTCGGGCTGACCGCGGTCATCGGCACCTTCATCGCCGTCCAGCAGCGGTATCCGTATCACGAGCTCGGCGGAGGCGACCTCGTCGTGTCGGCCTGGCTCGGGGCTGTCCTCATCGTCGGCGTCGCGGCGGTGCTCGTCGGCCTGGGCGTCCTTCACCACGCGACCGCCTATGTCTGGCCGGCGGCATTCGGCATCTGGCTCGGGCTGACCTACCTCAACACGCAATACATCGCGGAAGGTGCGGGCCTCGGCTCCGCCCTCCTGGTGGAGGGCGTCATCCTCCTCGGCGTCGCCTTCGCCGCCCGGCGTGTCGGCGATCGGATCGGGCATCGTCGAATGTTGCGGTCGGAGACCGAACCGCCGCCCGCCCTGGCTGAGTCCGCCTAGCGGCCACCTTGGCCGCCGCCCGACGCCAGGGGCGAACAGCACGCACAACCGCCTTCCACCGTGCCCAGCACGGCCCCGGCCGCGTCACAGCACGGACCGCTGCCTCTCAGCACGGCCAGCGAACGGCGAGCACGCCCGAGATGCCGCTCGAGGTCGGCGAGGCGCGCGTCGAGCGCCTGCAGCCCCGCGATGCGGTCGGCCACCACCGCCCGCTGCTGGCCGATCAGCCTCGGCAACTCGGAGCTCGCCTCGAGGCAGTGACCCGAGTGGCACCAGCCGGCGATGCGCGCCGCATCCTCGAGCGGGATGTCCAGGCGGCGCAGGTCGATGATCAGGCGCAGGTGCTCCACGTCCGACTCGCCGTATTCCCGGTACTCGTTCTCGCGCCGGGACGCGCGGGGCAGCCAGCCCGAGCGCTCGTAGAAGCGGACCGTATCGGTCGAGACACCTGCCCGCTCGGCCAGCTGACCGATCCTCATGCTGCCAGCAAACCTTGGAGTGACTCGAAAGTCAAGCGCCGTCCTCGCCTGTAGTGCCGCCGGCGCCTCGCTCCAGGTTCGCCTTGAGCCGCATCAGCTCCCGCTTGACGCCCGCGCGCGCCTCGATGGCCAGGAGCGGCGTGAGCACCCTCCACCAGCCGCACATCCGGACGTCGGAGCTGTACGTGGCACGCGTCGTGGCGGGACCGGTCGAAGCAAGCTCCAGCGTCGTCCGCCCATCGAGGCGAGGATCGTCGACCGTCCGCCAGACGATGCTCCGGCCGGGCTCGGCCTCCGCCACTTCGAGATCGACATCCCACCGGAACGGGCCGAAGTGGAGCTTTTCGCGCCCGCGTGCGCCGACCTGGGTGCCGTCACCGCGCAGGAGATGCGCATCGGCGACGGTCATCCAATCCGGATGTCGCAGGATGTCCGCGGCGTACGCCCAGACGTCGGCGGCCGCACGCTCGATCGTCGTCTCTGCCTCGAACCTGCTCACGACGGCACGTCCGACTGGGGAGTCGTCGGCGTTGCGCCGGCGATGACCTGGTTGAGACGCGCGAAGGCGGAGATGCGCTCGCCGCGGACGCGCTCGAGGCCGCTTCCTTCGGCCGCGCCATCACCCTGGAGGGACCAGCGCAGCCGGACGCGCGTACCGCCGGCGGCGCTCTCCAGGTCGGCAGTGCTCACGACCAGCCCGAGCCCGGGCACGGCCAGCCGCCAGCCAACGTGGTCGTAGGGTTGCCAGTCGACGATCTCCTCGAGTGTGGCCAGCCGGCCGGTGACGCACTGGGCGACCGTGCCCACGCCGCGCCGGCCGCCCGGCGACCGCTCCTCCATGACGATCGGCCCCTCCCACAGCGTGCGCAGCGCGGGCGACGTGAGGTGGGCCCAGACGACGGATGGGGACGCGGCGATGGTCGTCTCGAGCTCCATCGCGTGGTCGCCGTCGGCGGCGTCGAGCCGCCGTTGGCCGCTCTCTGCCTGCCAGCGCGACTCCAGGTCGAGCGTGAAGGTCTCGACCTCGCCGAGATGCTCGATCGACTCCCGGGCGGCGGTCAGACCGAGTGCCACGGGATCCAGGCGGAGCGCCGCGACCGCCTCGGCCGTGAAGAGCGCGAAGCCTGCGGCGCCTGCCGCCGTCGCGGCCGGGCCCTTGAGCAGCCGATGGACGACGATGACATCCGGACCGGCGAGCTCGTCCCGTCCGGCGATGCGGCCACGCACGTAGGAGCCGTGGTGCACGAAGAGCTTGAGGTCGAGCCGGGGCGCCAGCATGCAGGAGTTGCAGTCGCAGCTGGTCGCCTGGTCGATGCTGCGCAGGCGCCGCCGGAAGGCGATGTAGGCCGCTTCGACCGCGTCGAGCAGCAGGGAGGGCTCGGCGCGCCCGTCTTCGACGAAGAGAAAGGCTGCGTCACCCTCGAACTTGGCCAGCCGGAAGGGCGGCTCCAGGCGGCCGACGATCGTCTCCAGCAGGTCGCCGGCGATGGCGGGCGCGTGCTCGATCTCGCTCTGCGAGAGGTACGCGGTATACCCGGTCAGGTCGGCGATGACGAGGAAGCCTGACTCCGGCGTGACGGCCATGTACGCACCGTAGACCTTGGAGTCCCTCCAATGTCAAGACCCGTTCGGCGCACCCTCCGGCGGGGCACCTCTGAAGCTCTACTGCCCTCCGATGATCGTGCTGCCCGCCGGCGTCACGGCCAGTGCCTCGGGGGCACCGGAGAGCTGCATGGTGGCCGGCTCCCAGGTGAACGTGCCCGGGTTGACGATGCGGGCGTGGTAGCGCAGCCGAGCGGTGCCCCCGCTGCGGACGTCGTTGCTGGCGCAGAAGCGAACCTGCTGACCCGACACGCTCGAGGGCCCGCTGATGCTCTGCCCATCGGCCTCCTCCGAGCCGAATTCGAGCGGCGCCAGCCCGGAGGGCGCGAGTTCGACGACCTCGTAGCAGCCACTCTGCGGCGCGCTGGCCGCGAACTTCGCCGTCAGCTCGACGCTCACGATCCGCCCCGCTTCGATCTTGGCGGGTGTGGCCCGGGAGAGGGTCAGGTCTGCGTGGGGCCGGAGCGTCGCCGGGTCCACCGGCGAGCGCCAGCTGACGGCCACCGCCACGTCCCCGGTGAGGGTCTCTGCACTGAAGCCGGCGCGCTGCCCGGCCGTGAGCGAGAGAGCGAACGCCTGCCCCGCCTGGAGGTTCACCACGCTCCGGGTGCCGCCGACGGTGTACGCGAAAGATGCGACTCGCGCCGGCGTGCGGTGGATCCCGCGAGCGGCATACGCGGCGAGCTCCAGCGCCTGCGTGGTCGTGGTGCCCGGGTTTGAGGCGACGTACTCGGTGAGCCCGGCGGCGACCGGGTCGCCCAGTCCACCGGCCAGGACGGCCATCAGCGCCGTCGCCTCGACCGTCTCGTCGGGGTCGGCCAGCCGGAGCCGTGCCCACGAGCCGAGACGTTCCCCGTGTCGGGCCAGCAAGTCGCGCTCGATGTCGCGCGCGCTGGCGTCATCGCCCATGGCCTGGAAGCCGAGCGCGAGATGGAGCCGCTCGATCGTCGTCAGGTCGCTCGCGCCACGTGCCGCCACCAGGTCGGGAAGAACCGGCTCACCCATGCCTGCCAGCCCGGACAGCGTGGCGATGCCCAGGTCGCGCCTCGTGGCGGGGTCGTCGCGCGTCGCCTGCAAGGCCTCGAGCAACTCGCTCCGCGAAAGGTCATCCGGCGCCAGCATCGCGACGCGCGCTGCCAACCAAGGGTCGAGACTGCCGTAGGGGAGGAGGGCAACGCCGGCCACGCGGCTATCGGGAATCTCCCCCTCCAGTACGCCGACGGCATAGCGCCCAGCGTCGAACGCCGCAGGAGGCAGCGACGATGGCTCCTGCCCGAACTCGGCGACCAGCAGCCGCCGCGCCATCGACTGTGCCAGCAGCCGATCAAGCCTGGCGCCGGCAGGTTCCACCAGGTCGAGCAGGACCGGCAGGTAGCGGCCGCGGCCGGCGTCGCTGAAGGTGTACGTGGCGAGGCCCGAGGCGGAGCCGATGGCCGGCAGGCCGTCGCGCACGAGGCCGTAAGCCGTCTGGCCGGCCGTCAGGCGTGACGCCACCACCTGGAACGTTCGCACGAGGCGGTCCGAGCGCGGCTTGCCCGAGCCATCGAGACGCGTCGGCACCACGGCCGCGACGTCCAGGGAGTGGCCGCCCAGCGCCAGCGCGGGCAGCGCCACCCCGGCGGCGACGAACGCCGTGCCGCTGACCGTGGTGGGCGCCATGCCCAAGGATGACGAGCGTACCGTGAACTCGACGCGGTCCCCGGCGCGCAGGGCATCGCCATAGGCCCGCAGCTGGATGACCGGCCGGTCGGACGCGAGATAGGCGTCGGCCAGGGTCGCCTCGACGAAGAAGGGCAGGCCGACGGGCACCAGCAGCTCGCCCACGCCGGCCTGGAGGTCGCCGGTCACGGCACCGGCCGTGAAGTGCCACGAGGTCAGGTCATCCGACAGGCGCACGGTCAGGCTGGCCTCGCCGTTGGCGTCGGTCGTCAACTCGCGGAAGACGAGCGTGTCACGGAAGTCGCTGCGCTCGCCACCGCCGGTCGTGTCGCCGCCCTCGCTCTCCGGGCCCGACCTGGTCGGCACCTGGTGGCTGCCGATCAGCCGGAGGATGCCGCTGTCGACGCGCAGGTAGAGGTCGTCGAGGGGCTGCGGCACGGAGGCGCCGCCGATGGCGAAGAGCTTCTCGTCCACCGCCTGGAGAAGCACGGTGGCCACCACCGGCTTGCCGTCGACGTCCGTCGTCCGCACGCTGAGCTGGACGTCGTCGCCGGGCTGGTACCGCGGTCGCGCGGCGCTCAGGGCGACCTTGATCTCCCGCTCGGTCGGGTCGAAGTCCGCCCAGGCCGCCGCCTTCGGCGCGTAGGTCGCGCCCGTGAAGCGGACGCCCACGACGAAGATGCCGGGCGCGTCGTCCGCCCGATACGTGCGCTTGAAGGTGGCGCTGTCGGTGACGGTCGCCGAAAGCAGGCCGCGTTGCGCCACGAGATAGAGATAGCGGTCCGTGCCGCCTGACGGAAAGGCGCGCCCATCGTCGATCATGCTCCAGGCGAGGCGCTCGCCGATCCCGTAGCGTGTCTCGCCGGCCGGCCGCCCATCGCTGGTCTTGAAGACGACGCCGGCATCCGACCACCATGCCTCGACGGGCTGGCCGGCCTGGATGGTGCGCTCCTGCCGGCGACCCGCGCCGTCGGTGGCTGCGAGCACGATCTCGTACTCGTGGGTCGGATCCGGCACGGTCAGCCCCAGCGTGAAGCGACCGTCCGCGCCTGACTCCACGGTCAGCGACCGAAGCTCGCGGCGCTGGATCTCGTACTCGTAGCGCGGGCGGGCCACCTTCTCGATGAAGTCATAGTCGGTGCCCACGCGCCGCCGGATCGGGATGAGCTCGGTCACCACCGCCTTGATGGCCTTGCCGGCCAGGGCGGCCCCGGCGGCATCGCCGTCCCACTCGTCCGCGGCGAGCTTGCGCTCGACCTTCGCCAGGTCGACCCGATGCAGGGAGCCGGCGACCCGGAGTCGGCCGTCCTCGACCACGCCGCTTGCGCGCAGGTCATAGGCCGACGGGAAGACCAGGATCGGGTGGGACGCGCCGATCTCGGAGGTCTCGGGGCCCACGGGGGACACGGTCGGTGCCCACCAGTCGGGGTCCTGCCAGCTCTCGCCCGCATGGAGCGACGGGGCCTCGAGCGCCACGCTGGCGACGCCGAGGTCGTCGGTCGTCAGCTCGCGCTCCTGGTCGTCGCTGGTTGCCAGTCGGAGTCGCAGCGCAGGTACCGGTGTGCCGTCGAAGAAGGTCGCCGCCGTCCGCCAGCGGACCGCCGTCCCCACCACGACCGCCTGGCGGTCGGTCGAGAGCCCGAGCTGATAGGCCGGCTTGCGGATGACCGCCACCTCGAGCCAGCGAGAGACGACGACGCGGCCGTCGACGACCGCCTGGACCTCGTAGGACCCGAGCGGTGCTGCCATGACCGGCAGGCTGGCGGTGAATGCTCCGCTTGAGGCGGGCGTCACCGTCGCGCTCGCGATGGCCGGCTGGGCGCCGGATGCCTGCGCCGCCTGGGCCACGAGGCGCACGTCCACGCTGCGCGGCACCACGCCGCCGTCGCGTGAGCGCAGGTAGCCCCAGACCTGGATGCGGTCGTCGGTTCGGTAGAGGCCGCGATCGGTGAAGAGCATGGCCCAGTAGGTCTCGTCGGCTGAGGACGACTTCTCCGACCACTCACCGCGGTAGATGCCTCCGTCACTGCCCGCCCCGAACGGCACGAGCAGGCTCTCCCCGGCGGCCGAACGGATCCGCAGCATGGGCGGCTGGGTGATCTGGGCGTCGTCTTCGGTCAGCGGCGGCACGAGGCCACGCGGGGTGGGGCCGATGGCCAGGCCGTCGGCACGGGAGCGTGCGAATGCCTCGCCGGTGCCGAGCGCGACGGTGGCACCCTCGACCGGCTCGCCCGTGGTCACGTCGTTGACCCAGGCCACGGTGCGATCACTGAGGACCGAGACCCAGGCCGAGACGGGCGTCACCTGGAGGAAGGCATGCGCCTTCCGGCCCTGGCCGATCTCGACGATGTAGCTGCCGACCGCGAGGCGTGCCGGGAAGCGCAGCAGAAGCAGGTCGTCGCGCAGCGGCTCGAGCGTGGCCGAGAAGCTGGCCGCCACGGGCAGGCCATCGGTCGCCATCAGGGGATCGCTGTGCTCGCTCCAGCGGGGCTCGGCCAGGAAGGCCGACACGCTGCGTGCCGCATCGTCGAGGGACGCGAAGCGGTAGACGCGCACCGCGGTCGTGGAGGGCATCGGCCCCGGTGCGCCGTTGACCTCGGGCACGATGGCGCGCAGGGCGACGAGCGGTCGCTCTGTCGGGCTGGCCTCGAGCACCTCGCGCCCGAAGCGAAGGCGCGGCGCGCTCGACTGCGGCCCCTCGGTCTCGAAGCGCCAGACGTAGTCGGACTCGAGGGCCAAGTCGGTGTCCGTCCGCGCGAGGCCGGCGCGCAGCGTCACGGTATAGAGGGTGGCCGGCGAAAGGGATTCGGGCACGAATGCCTGCACGCGGCCGCGCCGCTGGAAACTCCCGTTGACCTTCGGCGAGATCGAGAAGTGGTCGGCCATGTCGGCGACCCCCTCCTGGTCGAAGGTGACCTCGATGCCGGTCGCCACCGGCACGCCCGTGGCGCGCGCCCCGGGGATGGTGCTCGCGACCCGCACCGGGCCACGGACGCGGAAGAGCCACGAGCCGGCGAGCGTGCCGTCGGGCGCACGCAGCAGGAAGCGGTAGGCACGTCCAGGGGCCAGTGGCCGTGCGGGCTTGACCGTGGCGCGGTCACCGGAAGAACCGGTCACCGTCAGCGCGACCCGCGGCGAGACCTCGAGGCGCGCGGCGAGTGCCTCGGGCGGCTCACCGGCGAGGCTCTTCAGGCTGAAGGATGCGTCGCGCGGGATGCCCGCCGGATCCTGCCCGCTTGGCTCCAGGGTGGCGGTCGCCGCGACCGGCGCCAGGTCGAGCGCGGCCCAGTCCTCGTTCGGGCTGCTGCCCGGCGCCGTCGCACCGGGGCTCGTGCCGGCCGTGCCGCCGGGCGACTGGCTCGGCCGAACGGAAGGCCCCCCTTGCAGCAGGGCGCCCGCCCCGATGACGACGACGGCGACCACCGCCACGATCGCAGCCGCGATCCTCGGAGACGGTGATCGGCGCGGAGCCGGCGAGTCCAACGGTGTCCCTTTCACCGACGATCGGCGTGACGGTGGCTCCCCGCGGGGAGATGCTCACCCTGACGACGCCCATCGACCGGTGAACGTTACGGCTGGCCGCGGCGCGGTCGGGATGCGAGCTCGGGGGACCGTTGAGCTAGGGCTGCGCCACGAGCACCACGCCCTTCATGTTCGTGGGATGGAGCGAGCAGTCGTAGCGATGCTCGCCGGCTCCGCGGAAGGTGAAGCTGACGCTCTGGCCGGGGGACATCGAGAGCACCTCGCCGCCGTCGTCGATGAGGCGCACCGTGTGGCTGAAGTTGTCGTGGTTGGTCCAGGTCACGGTCGTGCCGTCGGGCACGCTGATCGTCTCGGGCTCGAAGCGGTAGGAGGGCGGCAGGTCGACCTGGCTGGTGGCCACCGGCTGGGCGGCCGGCGTCGAGGCGCAGGCCGCGAGCAGGACCGCCAGCAGGAGCGCTGCCGGGACCGCCAAGAGGTTCCCCAGCCGGCTGACGCCCCCCACCCGCCCCATGGACGGCGTGCTCATGCGCCTCGGACCGCCGGCCGCAGGCTGAGCACGCCTCGCGTGGCGGCGGCGAAGACGAGCACGAAGGCGATCAGGTCGAGGACCTCGCTGATGGTGTGGGCGAAGAGGAAGACCGTCCAGTCGAGGTGGTAGGTCATGTAGCTGATCTCGGCCAGGGCGAAGAGGCTGAAGCCCCAGCCGAGCGTCGTCGCGCCCGCGTTGAAGCTGCGCCAGGCGAAGAAGGCGCCGATGGCGAAGGCGGTCAGGTGGATGAGCAGGAAGACCGGGGCCGGGATCAGGTTGACGAAGTCACCGAAGGGCATCTGGGTCGAGACCTCCATGCTTTGCCGCCGGCTGGCGGGCGTGATGACGGGCGCCGTCGACGACGACACCCGAGAGGACGAGGACCATGCCGGCGATACCCAGCACGTGGGCGGCATGGGCGACGGGTGATCCATGGCCGGCGGCGTCGCCGGCCGCCAGGTGGACGACCACGTCGAGCACGCCGGCCCCGAGCATGAGCAAGAGTCCGAGTCGGCTGAGCGCCGGCAGGCGGCGCGCCTCCGCGAGCAGTCGTCTCGTGCTCTCTATCACCAGCATGCGCTAGTGATACACTGCAGGGGCCTCGTCGTCAACTCTATCGCGAGCACACCCGTGTGATAGAGTCGGTGGCATGCCACGAGCGACGCGCGACGAAGATCTGGGCGCCCTCAGCCTGCTGGACGAACCCGTTCGCCGGCGACTCTATGACTGGGTGGTGGGGCAGGCCCGACCGGTGGGCCGCGAAGAGGCGGCGCGCGCGCTGCGCATCACGCGCCCGCTGGCCGCCTTCCACCTGGACAAGCTCGCCGGCGCCGGCCTGCTCGAGGCCGGCTACCAGCGCCTCAGCGGCAGGGTCGGCCCGGGTGCCGGGCGGCCCGCCCGCGTCTACTGGCGAGCGAGCCGCGCCTTCGAGGTGAGTGTGCCGGAGCGGCGCTACGAGCGCGCCGCGGAGCTCTTCGCGGCTGCCCTGGAGCGCCTTGGCGGTGGAGCCGTGCCGGACCCGCTCCGCCACGCCGCCGGTCAGCTCGGCGAGGACCTCGCCGGGCGGGTGCGTGGACGCAGCGCGACGAAGCGGCTGATGGCTGCCCTCGAGGCCGGCGGCTACGAGCCGCAGGCCGACGAGCAGGGCACGATCCGGCTGCGCAACTGCCCCTACCATGCGCTGGTCGAGGATCACCGGCCCTTGGTGTGCGGCACGAACCTCGCCCTGGCCGAGGGCGTCACCCGCGGCGTCGGCACGACCGGCCTGCGGCCGGTGCTCGATCCGCAGCCGGGCTACTGCTGCGTCGCCTTCGTCCCAGCGGCCGCGGCGGAGTCCCGCGCGGCGGCGAGGCAGCCAGCCGGGGGCTCGGCAGCCGACCGGGCGCCAAAGCACACGTAGGGGAGGTGCGGAGATGAGCGGAGAGCGATCCCGGGCGTTCGTCCTCCGGCCCGGCGAAGGGCGCGATATCGACCTGGGCAACTTCCGGATGTCGCTGAAGGCATCAGGCGAGGAGACCGGTCAGGCGTTCAGCCTGCTCTACGCGGAGGAGCCGCCGGAGTTCGGCCCGCCGATGCACATCCATCACGACGCGGCCGAGGCGTTCTACGTGGTCAGCGGCGAATACGTCATCTTCATCGAAGGCGACGAGCACGTCTGCCCGGCAGGATCGTTCGTGTACATCCCGGCCGGGGTGCCGCACGGCTTCCGCGTCGGTGGCGGGCCGAGCAGCAAGCTGAACATCTACGTGCCGGCCGCGATGGTCGGCTACTTCGACGAGCTGAGCGCCGCCATCGCGCGCGGCGAGATGGACCCCGACTCCCTCGCCGAGATCGCCCGACGCTACGGCATGGAGGTCATCGGGCCCGTGCCTGAGGGCTACCTCTGACGATCAGGGTTCGCGGATGGCGATGCCGTACCGACCCTGATCGCGGTCGAACGTCGCCAACGGGAGCGCGTCGGATGTCTGGCTCGCGGCGACGATGAGCGCATCGGGAATGGGGCGGCCCGGCAGCTGACGGGCACGGACGAGAGCGGCGAGCAAGACGTCGTTGCGCAGGCCGAGCAGCCGCACGTTCTCCCGCTGCACCAGGCTGATGGGGCTGTCCAGGATGGCGGCCCGCTCGACCCCGTACTGGGTGCGCAGGACGTGCACGCACTCGGCGAGCGCGACCGGCGACACGCCCAGCTCATCGGGTCCGTCCACTAGCGCGGCGGCCCGACGTGCCTGCCCCGCCGGCGTGCCGACGAGGTAGCGCACGAGGACGGAAGTGTCGATGCCGATCACGGGCGCCGATCGGGATCCGGCGCCTCCCAGGCGGCCCGGCGAAGCACCTCCCAGGACTCGTCGTCCGGGCGCCGCTTGAGCTTGTCCTTCAGGCTCCCGGCCAGCGAGCGCCGATGCCGTCCCGGCACGACTTCGATCACGATGCGGCCATCTTCGACCCGCTGGATCGCCTCGTCCCCGGCATGGATCGCGAGCTCCTCGCGGATCGCCTTCTCGATCGTGATCTGACCGCGTTCGCCTACTCGACTCACCACATATGAATACGCCCCTCACCGATATGCACACGTCAACGTCGCCTCGGTCCGGTCGAGCTGGTGCTCCGACCCCGCCAGGCCGCACGGTCGGAACGCACTTGGGCCGCTGTAGCATTCGGGGCCATGCTGAAGCCGCGAGTAGCGTGGGTATCGAGCGGCGACGGCCGGCTGCATGTCCGCCCCATCGGGAGCGGCCGGCCGATCATCGTCCTGCACGGCGGTCCGGACTTCGATCACGAGTACCTCC
>DASSPM010000043.1:0-17890 GCA_035699625.1 Candidatus Limnocylindrales bacterium
TGCTCGGCCCGCCGACCCCATAGGCGCTGTGCGGGCCCCCTGTCGGTGCGCAGGTGTGCCGGCTGGATGGAGGCGGCCACGCCGAGCGCGCCGAAGCGCGGCCGGTCGGTCGGGTCGAGGAGTTGCACGTGCTCGAGGCGCGGCGCCAGCGGCAGCTCCCCGCCGTGCGTCTCACGCGCCTCCGGCAGCGACGCCTCGATGGCATCCAGCGCGACACGCACGGCACGGTCGCCGATGGCGTGGACCATGGCCACCAGACCCGCCCGCGCCGCGCGGCGCAGGTCCGCCGCCAGTTCCTCCGGCGAGAGCAGCAGACCGCCCGCCGGCCCGCTCGGCAGCGCGTCGCCCGCGAGGCCCTCGTAGGGCGCCAGGAGCGCTGCCGTGGCCGAACCGAGGGTGCCGTCGGCGAAGTGCTTCAGCCAGCCGACGCGGAAGCGGGCGGAGGCTCTGGCCATGCCCGGGCTCCGGTCATCCGGCTCGACGCCGGCCCCACTGCGCAGCCCGAGCTCGGCCGCGCGATCGAGTTGCTCGGCACGCACGCAGGCATGGACGCGGACCGGCAGCCTGCCTTCGGCGGCGAGCCGGCCGAGGAGCGCCGGTCCCCGGTGCAGGTCCGGCTCCGGCGAGGCCTCCCCCGGGTCGTGACAGCCCACGATGCCCCACGCCCAGAGGCGGCGCGCGTAGGCCTCGAGCGCCCGAGCAGCGGCCTCGTCGTCGCGCCCCGGGATGGCCCGATCGACCAGCTTCGCGGCGTGCTCGTGCAGGACACCGGTGGGCCGTCCCTGCTCGTCGCGGTGCAGCGAGCCGCCCCGCGGGTCGGCACTCGCGGCATCGATGCCGGCCTGGGCCAGCGCGGCCGGGCTCACCCAGCGGGCATGGTGGTCGTGCGACCAGAGCGCGACGGGCCGGCCGGGTGCCACCGCCTCCAGCGCCTCGGCCGTCGGCCAGGCCCCGAGGCGATCCACGGCCCAGCCGCGGCCGAGGAGCCAGCCGTCTTGGTCGCCCGAACGCGCACGAGCGCGGTGCGCCTCGGACACGGCGGCCAGCACGGCGCCGGCATCCGGCGCACGCGTCAGGTCGAGCTCTTCCTCCGCGACGGCGGCATCGACCAGGTGCAGGTGCGCGTCGGTCAACCCGGGCAGCGCCACGTGGCGCGCCGGGTCGAGCACCAGGCGCCGCGTGCCGGCCCCCGCCAGAGGCTCCACGTCGGCGCGCCGCCCGGCAGCGACGACGCGTCCCTCGCCGATGGCCAGGGCCTCGACCCACCCGAAGCCGTGGACGCCCTCGAGCGTCGCAACGCGGCCCAGGACGAGCAGGTCGACCAGCCCGGCGCCCGCCACGCGAGCCTCAGCCCGCCACGAGGGCGGCCAGGGCGTCGCCTTCGAGCCCCGCGCCGAGCGCGAGCCCGAGCGCGATGCGCGCCTTCGGACCCGTCAGCGTGCCCGCCAGCATCGCCCCGGCGCGCAGCCACTGGGCGCCCCCGCCCGGGAAGGCGTAGCTCGGCTGCACGCCGCCCGCCGTCGCCCGGCTGACGAGGACGACGGGCACCCCGCCGGTCATCGCTTCCACGGCCGCCGCAAGCAGGTCAGGGTGCGTGTTGCCCGCGCCCGTGGCAGCCACCACGAGCCCGCGCGCGCCGGCCTGCCCGATCGCCAGTCGGGCCAAGGTGCCGTCCATGCCCGTCACGGCGGTGAGCAGCACGATCGGCTCGGGCACGGTCGCGGGAAGGCCCGGCAGCACGCGCCGGCGGGCACGCCGATGGTGGACGCGCACCTCACCGGCCTGAACGACGCCCAGCGGCCCCGTGTTCGGCGCCTGGAATGTGGTGTAGGCCGTGGTGTGCATCTTCTGGGCATCGTCGGCGGGCAGGATGGCGCCGGCCAGCACGACCAGGCCGCCCTGCCCGCGCAGGTCCGGGTGCGCGGCCGCGCGCACCGCATCGCGCAGGTTCGCCGGCCCGTCGTAGCCGTCCTCGCCGGCATTGCGCATCGCGCCGGTGACCACGACCGGCTTGCCGCCGTCGCAAAGCAGGTCGAGCGCGAACGCGCTCTCGTCGATCGTGTCGGTGCCCTGGACGACGACCGCACCATCGACGTCGGGCTGGGCCAGGGCGGCACGCACCGTGCCGGCCAAGTCGAGCAGCTGGCCGAAGGCGAGGTGAGAGGCCGGCACGAGGCCCCAGTCCACCGGTTCCACGTCGGCGATCCCGTCGAGGCCAGGCGTGCGCGCCAGGATGGCGGCCCCGTCGAGCGACGGCACGGCGCCGCCGGCCGCGGCGTCGAAGCGCATCGAGATGGTGCCGCCGGTGAAGACGACCGCCACCCGCGCCATCTCAGCGCCGCTCGTCGTCGGGCTCGGTCGGCGGTGGCTGGTGTTCGATCACCTCGGTCGGCCGCTCGCTCTCCGGCCGGCTGGCTGCCTCCCGGGCCGGGATCTCGAAGCGCCGCGGCGTGTCGTCGGCGGGCGGGCCGGCCGACGGCTCGGCTCCACTGGGGCCCGTCGGCTCGCTCGGTTCGGGCGGTGGGCTGGCGGCTGCCAAGGCGCCGGCGATGCGCTCGAAGATGGTTGGCTCCTGCTTCGCCGGCTCGAGAGGCGCGTCGGGTCCACTGCCCGGCGCTGGCTCCTCCATCGTGACCGTCGGCGCAGCCTCCGAATCGGCGGCGGCACCGGGAGCGAGCGTCGCTGCCTCCCGCCGCCGACGCTCGAGCGGCCGGCTGGTGACGGCCACCGGGTCGACCGGCGCGCCGTAGGTGTGCGGCACCGCGCGCGCCGAGATCAGGGGATGCGCCTTGAGGATGGAGCCCACCCCGGCCAAGCCGACGAGCAGGGCGCAGAAGAAGATGACGACAGGCGTGCCGACCACGTCGGCGACCGGTCCGACGATGAGGATAGGCAGGAAGGAGGCCACGCTGACCAGCATGTTGAGCACGCCGAAGACGCGGCCGCGCACGTCCTCCGGCAGTTCCTCCTGCAGTTGCGTCTGGGCCGAAACGGCCACGATGCCGTAGGCCACGCCGCCCAGCAGCGCCAGGAAGACGACCACTGCCAGCAGCGAGACGATGGGGCCCAGGTCCACGGCACCACCTTCGGAGGCACGGGTCAGGAAGCGGGAGATCGGACCCGCCGCCGAGAGCAGCGCGAGCGCCACGGCCAGGCCGATGAGGCCGCCTTCGATGACGCGCCGCCGGTCCAGCAGCCGCCCGTACGAGTTGAGGATGAGGATGCCCATCACCAGGCCGAAGCCGAGCGGCAGGACCACCACCACGAAGTCCTTCGGGCCCAACCCCAGCGCATCCCGGGCGAAGCCCGGGCCGAGCACCCCCAGCACGCCGATGAGTGAGGCCGTGATGGCCAGGTAGCTGAGCGACCAGAAGATGCTCCGGTTGCTGCGGATGTAGTCGATCCCCTCGCGCAGCTGGCCGAGGGTGCCGGCCACGGCTGCCTCGGCCTCGCCGATGGCCTCCTGGGGCGTCAGACCGCGTTCCACGCTCGGCTTGGCCGGCGGCAGGACCATGCACAGCGCAGCGGCCACGAAGTAGAGCACCGCCACGGCCACCAGCAGCGCCTGCACGCCGGTCAGGTTGACGACCAGCGGACCGAGCAGCGCGAAGCCGACGGCGAAAGCCGCCTGGAGCGTGAAGATGTAGATGCCGTTGGCCGCCAACAGCTGGCGCCGGTCGACCAGGAGCGGGATCATGGCCGCCTCCGCCGGGGCGAAGAAGGTGGTCACGGTCGAGACGAAGACGTTGAGCAGGTAGATGAAGGCGAGCCGGTCGTCGACCAGGACCATCAGCAGGAAGGCCACGCCGCGCAGCAGGTTGGTCACGACCAGGATGAGCCGTCGGTCGTAGCGGTCGACGTAGACGCCGGCCACGGCGCCGAAGACCACCGCCGGCACGAGGAAGGTCAGGATCAGCAGGCTGACGGCCGAGTTCGAGCCGGTCCGCTCGGAGATGAGCACGGCCAGGCCGAAGAGGACCATGTTGGCCCCGACCTGCGTCGCCAGCTGGGCAAGCCAGAGCGCCAGGAAGCGCCGGTTGCGCAGGACGGCCGCCGCGCTCTCCTCGTTCAAGCCACCGTTCTCGTCGCCCGCCGGCGGGTCCCCGGGAGTGGCCTCCATGCGGCGCTCGTCGGCGTCGCTCACCCGTCGCCCTCGTTCTCGTCGAGGCGGCGCCGCAAGCGGCGCTCGAGTTCTGGGCGCTCGAGCAGCACGCGACGCCCGCAGGACTCGCAGGTGAGGCCGATGTCCGCCCCGAGGCGCGCCACGGACCAGCTCCGGCCGCCGCATGCGTGTGGCTTGCGCAACTCCAGGCGCTCGCCGAGGCGGAGCTCCAGTGGCGGCCGCACCGGCCGCACCTCAGTGCTCCGTGGCACCGGTGAAGCTGAAGGAGGCGATGCGCACGGCGGGTACGACGACCGAGCCGAGGAAGCCCTTGAGGTGGCGCTGCTCACGGCCCACGGCCTCGACGCCCGCCAGAGCCTCGAGATAGCTCTGCGTGAAGCGCAGGTTGCGCACCGGGCCGCGCACCTCGCCGCCCTCGACCAGGAAAAGCCCATCGCGCGTCATGCCGGTCACGATGGCCAGCTTGGGGTGGACCGGGTTGGTGTAGTGGAAGCGGGTCACCAGCAGGCCCCGCTCGAGGCCGCCGATGAGCTCCTCACGGCTGTCCGTGCCGGGGGCCATGACCGCATCCAGGGGGAAGGGCCCGTAGGGATTCGGCGCTGGCAGGCCGTGCCCTGTCGAGGCGCGGCCCTCGCGGCCGGCGGTGTGGGAGTCGTAGACCACGTCGCGGCAGACGCCGGCCTCGAGCAGCACCACGCGCTGCTTGGCCACACCCTCGTAGTCGAACGAGGCGGGCGTGCCAGCCGGGTCCGAGGCGTCGTCGACGATCGTCACCAGCTTCGAGGCGATGCGCTTCCCGGGCTCGAAGAAGGAGCGCTCCTCCTGCACCGCGAGCGCCGAGAAGCCCAGGTAGCCGAGCATGTCGACGAGGTCCACCACGGCGTACTCGTCGAGCACGACCGGGTAGTCGCCCGGCCCCAGCTCGACCGCGCCGCGCGAGTCCCGCGCGCGCTGGGCGGCTTCGCGACCGACCGCCGCCGCGTCGATGCGGCCCACGTCGACCGCCGTGTCCTCGGCGTAACCGGCCTCACCGTCGGGGCCCATGTGGACCGTCACCAGGTGCGCCTCGCTGCGCTCCTCCTCGACGCGCACGCCCAGCGAGTTGGCCACGGCGATGCGCTCCACGCCGGTCTCGAAGGAGCCGTAGGCGACCACGCCGGCCTCGTCGGCGGCGGCGATGACGGCACGCGCCGCTTCGGCGCGCGCCTCGGGCGTGGCGGCGGCGGTGGCGG
Organism: Candidatus Limnocylindrales bacterium; assembly: GCA_035699625.1. Lineage (GTDB taxonomy): Bacteria > Chloroflexota > Limnocylindria > Limnocylindrales > CSP1-4 > DASSPM01. The sequence goes on from DASSPM010000043.1 coordinate 5,356, forward strand.
CCGACCAGGCGCCCGCGACGCTGGGCGTTGCGCCTGGTCCGGGCAGTGACACGAAGTCCTCCAGCTCCGGCTGGAGCCGCGCGATGCGCCCCGCGTTCTCGGCCAGCCGGCGCAGCGACGCATCGTCGAGCCGGTTGGTGGCGCTGACGCCGATGCGCTTGCCGTCCACGAAGCGGAGGCTGACGGTCGTGTCCGACTCGGCCACGTTCTGGTGGATCTGGCTGTTCGCGAAGCGGGTCAGCTGCGAGTCGCCGCCCATCACCAGCACCTCGGCCTGGGTAGCGCCGGCCGCCTCGGCATGGCGCAGCACCTCCTCGGCCAGGGCCAGTCCGGTGCGCTCCGCGGCGGTCACCACTTGCCGACCCCCACCTGCACATCCCGGAAGCGGGCACCACTCACGCCGTGTCCAACATGGCCCGCCTGGCCGGGCTCGCCCTTGCCGCAGTTGGGCGTGCCGTAGACGCTCCAGCTGCGCTCGTCGGCCACCGCGTCGCACGAGCGCCACAGCTCGTAGGTGATGCCGGTATACGTCGGGTTCTTGTAGAGCTGGCCGAGCTTGCCGCCCTTGATCTCGTAGGCCACCTCGGTGGCGAACTGGAAGTTGAGACGCCGGTCGTCGATGCTCCAGCTGCGGTTCGACGAGAGATAAAGGCCATCGTCGGTGTCGGCCACGATGTCGTCGAGGCTCATGCCCGGCCGTGGCAGCAGGCTGACGTTGGTCATGCGGATGAGCGGGATGCGGTTCCAGCCGTCGGCACGCATGGCGCCCCCGCTGCGGCGACCGATGCGCGGCGCCGTCTCGCGACTCGAGAGATAGCCCGCGAAGACGCCGTCCTGGACGAGCGGCACAGCCTGCGCGGCGACGCCCTCGTCGTCCCAGCCGAAGGTGCCCATGCCGCCGGGCAGCGTGGCGTCGGCCACGATGGTCACCAGGTCCGAGCCGTAGCGGAAGCCGGACTCGAGCTTGTCCACGGTCAGGAAGCTGGTGCCTGCATAGGAGGCCTCCGTGCCGAAGACCCGGTCCAGCTCGGTGGGATGGCCGCACGACTCGTGGATCTGCATGTAGAGCTGCGATGGGTCGAGGATGACCGTGCGCCGACCGGGCGGGCACTGCGGCGCCTTGAGCAGCGCCATGGCCTCCTCTGCCAGGGGGCCCGCGCGACCGACCAGGTCGAGGCCGCGGAACCACTCGTAGCCGGCGGCCTGGCCCGAGTCGGGATAGCTGCGCCGCTGCAGCTCGTCGCCCTCGATGGCGTTGGCCTCGATGCCGCCCCAGACGTGCGTCAGCTCCTGCTCGGTGTCACTGCCGTCCGAGGCGGCGAAGTGCTTCCACTCGCGCTGCGCGCTGTAGGCGGCCTCGGTGAAGCCGATGCCAGGGACTGCGCGCATCGCTTCGTCGGCGGCGAGGAGCAGGCCGACCTTCTCCTCGATGGGCACGGCGAAGGGATCCTCCTCGACCGGAGTGCGATAGCTGCCGTGCGCCGGGGGGCGGTCGTCGAGCACGACCCGGTCGCGCAGCGCGGTCGCCGACGCCCGGGCGATCCTGACCGCCTCGGCCGCCACGCGGTCCACCTCCTGCGGACGGAGGCGGCTCGAGGAGGCGAAACCCCAGGCACCGTCGACGAGCACGCGCACGCCGAGCCCCTCGCTCTCGCCGACGGCGACCGCCTCGACGCGCCCGCTCTTGACCCGGATGGCCTCTTCGGCGCGTCGCACGATGCGGACGTCTGCGTAGCTGGCACCCTGCTGCGCGGCCGTGTCGAGCGCCCGCAGATGGAGGTCTCGCATCGCCGCGGCAGGATACCTCACACCCGCGGCCGGCCGTTGGCCGGCAGGAGCGTGCGCCTGGTGGCCGGAAGGGCCAGCGCCTCGGCCGGCTCCACATCGATGCCTACTTCCGCGTCCGTGGCCTGGATGCGCGCCACCACACCGCCCGGCCGTACCAGCACCGAGGTCAGGTTGGTGGGATCGCCGATGGCCGCCAGCACGAAGCGCTCGGGGAGTGGCGTGTCCTCGACCGAGAGGCCGCCCGGGTTGCCGCCCACGACGCTGCCGGGCACGATGCGCACCTCCTCGAGGGCGAGCGCCTCGGCACCCGCGCTGCGCAGCTCGTCGATGACGTCGTTGACCGCGTCCGCCGTGATCGGTCCGTCGAAGCGGACGCGCACCCCTCGGCCGCGCACCGGCTCGACGCCCGCCCACAGCCGCAGGCGCCGCAACTCGAGGCGCAGGTCGCCGGCATTCGACTCGCCACGTCGCGAGGCGCTCTCGAGGTCGCGCAGCTGCGTCTCGAGCCGGTTGACCTCGGTGCGCAGTTGGCCGTTGCGGGTGTTGAGGTTGGCGATGAGCGTGGTCAGGTCCTGCGAACTCAACTGCTGCAGGCCTGCGGAACCGCTCTGGGCGCGCAGCTGCACCACGATCAGCAGGCCCAGCACGAAGAGCACCGCCGCCAGGACGGCCTGCCCGCGACGCGCCCTCACGGCCCGATGCTCGGAGTCGGCGTAGGCACGGCGCGCAGTTCGATGAGGCTGATGTTGCCGGCATACGGCGCGACCACCACCTCCGCGGAGCGGGCCACGCCGACGACGATGCCGAAGGCCTCGGCACGCTGGCGCAGGAAACGCGCGAAGCCAGCCGACTCGGCCAGGCGGTCGTAGAGGTCGGCCGGACCGAGCGCGGAGATGACGTACGGTGGCTGAAGGTAGCGGCCGTTGACGATGACCGAGGTGCCGACATCGGTGAAGGCGGTGGTCACGCCGACCCGTTCGCCGTTGACGCTGACCGCCTCGGCGCCCGCCAGCCAGACCTCGTTGACCATGTCGCGCACGTCGTTGGCCGAGACGAGGTAGTCCTGGCGAGCCGCCCCGGGCGGCACCGAATGCGCCGAGTCCTCCAGCTCGACCACCACGCCCGGCCCGACGAGCTCGACCAACGCCGCCGCCAGGCGCGCCTCCCGGAGCTGACGGTTGAGCTCGGCCACGAGGCGGTCGGCCCCGGCGGCCGCCTCTTCCCGCTGCTGGATGCGCCGACGCAGCTCGAGGATCTGGGCCTGCAGGCCCTCCTGGGTGCGCTGCAGCTGCTCGACCGTCTCGAGCAGCGGCGGACGCTCCTGGCTCGAGTAGCGCGCCCGTGGCGCCTCGGCGCGCAGCTGGACGGCGATGAGGAAGCCCAGCGCCAAGAGCGCGAGGCCAAGGGTCACCTGCCAGCTGGGGATGGCGCGCAGGCGCGCCAGCAGGGCGGTCACGCGTCCGGTGGCCGGTCGGGCCAGCGCGGCGGTGCTGCCCTCGGCCGGCGCGCCACGACGAGCAGCGCCAGCAGCCCGGCACCGGCGAGCGCACCCAGCAGGGCCAGCAGCACCGGCTCCGCGCCGCGGCCGCCTGATCGCCCGGGGGGCGTCGGATCGCCCGTGCGCGCGGGTGCCGGCGTCCCGCCAACGACGCCCTCCCAGCCCGGCGGCCGAGGGCCGGCGACAGCTGGCTGCGGCCCGAAGGACGCCAGTGGCCCGACGCCGATCTCCTTCTGCCAGGCCTGGTCGAAGGCCGCGAAGTCCTGACCCGTGGCGCCGAGGAACGCCTCGTCGTCGGTGATGCCCTCGGCATAGCTGCGCACCAGCTGGACCAACTTCGCTTCGCCGTGGCGGCGCACGAAGAAGTCGACCGCCGAGGCGCCCGCGCCGTAGCCCAGCCCGAAGCGTTCCTCGCCAGGCGGGAACTTGCGGGCCAGGCCGGCCAGGGGCAGGACGCGGCCCGACCGGATGCCGTCGCGCAGTTCCGCGCGCCAGCGATCGCTGAAGCCGACCGAGAGGTAGACCGCCAGGCCCTCGCTCAGCCAGTGCGGGATGCGCCGGTGCGGCTGGATGGCCCCGTCGATGACCACGTGCGCCAGCTCATGCGCCACCACCTCGTCCACCCAGTCGGAGTCGATCTGGTCGGGCGTCAGGCGCGCGAAGAGCGTGCGCGTCTCGGGGATGGCAAGACCGGCCACGTACTCCCTGGCGACGGGCCCGAGCGCCTCCTGGAAGGCCTCGGCATCGGCATAGATGAAGAAGTCGACGGGCTGGCCGGCGGGCACGCCGAGCACGCCGCCGATGCGCCGCAGCGCGTCCTCGCCCACCTCCAGTGCGCGCCGTGCGAAGGCCTCGCTGCCCTCGTACCAGTGGAGGCGCACCAGGTCGCCTTGGAGCCTGCGCCAGCGGAACCGGTCGTCCCGGATCTCGAGGCGCGCCTGGGGCCCCTCGAACGCCCCCGAGGCGGTCACCACCCGGAAGCGATAGACGATGGTGCTGTTGGGCAGCATGCCCCCGGCCAGGCTGGCGCCGGCCTCGTACGACCCGCGCCCGCTGACCTGTGCCGCGAGGACATCCCAGGTGACCGTACCCTGGAGGCGATAAAGCAGCTCCACACGGAGCGGCGGCTCGGCCGAGCGGAAGCGCGTCTCGAAGCGGTGCGGACCGCCGAAGGCACCGCTCGCCGTGGTCGACTCGAAGCTGACCTCGGCGCCCCGCACGGCTGGCGGGGCCGCGAGCGCCACGGCTGCCAGCATCACAGCCAGCAGCAGGCTGCGCATCAGGGCGCCTCAACGTCGAGGCCGGCGAAGCGCACGAAGCCGACGCCCGACTCGAGCGCACCCAGCAGACCGCGGCGGCCGAGCGCCCACGACTCGCCGTAGGCGATGGGCACCACGGGCACCTCGTCGCGCAGGATGCCTTGCGCCGCGGCGTAGTGGCGCGCCTGTGCGGCCGGGTCGTCGGTCGTGGCGGCGGCATCCAGCGCGGCGTCGTAGGCGGCATTGCTCCAGCGGCCGTAGTTGTTGCCGCTGCCGGTCTCCAGCAGCAGCCCCAGGAAGTCCTGCGGCGCCGGGTAGTCGGCGATCCAGGACAGCCGGAAGATCGGCGGCGGATCGGCCTCCAGGTAGCCCACGAGGTCGCCGTCGTATGCCTCGATGATCGTCTCGATGCCGAGCTCGTCGCGCAGCTGCCGGGCGATCACGCTCTCGATCAGCGGCTCCCCCTGGGACGGCCCGCCGAAGACGAGGCGCACCGGCGCCAGGCCACGACCGCCGGGATAACCCGCCTCCGCGAGTTCGGCGCGGGCGGCCTCCGGGTCGTGATCGGGCGTGAAGTCCTCGCTGCCGCGACCCGCGATGCCGGGCGGCACGAGCGACGTGACGGGAGGTCCGGTCAGGCCGGCGAGAGCGGCGATGCGGTCCCAGTCCACGGCCGTGGCCACCGCGCGCCGGACGCGCGCGTCGTCGAAGGGCGGTCGTGACGTGTCGAAACCGATGTACTCCACCGAGAGGCTGTCGACGCGGCGCAGCTGCGGCCCGAGCGTCTTGTCGTAGCGCACCCAGGACGCGTCGAAGGCGCTGATGTCGGTGTAGTCGATGAGCCCCTCCTCGAAGGCCTCGACCGTGGTCCGCTGCTCCAGGTCCACCACCAGCTCGACCACGTCGAGCGGCGGCGGCCCTGCCCAGTAGTGCCGGTTGGCCTCGAGCCGGATGGCCGTGGCCGTGGCGCTCACCGGCACGTAGGCGCCCGAGCCGACGAAGCCCTCGGGCACGGCGGGGCGGTCGATGCGCGCCGCGGCGCCCTCCTGCAGCACGGCCAGCGTGGGCGATGCTGCCGCGGCCACGAGATAGGCGGCCGGGCGCCGCGCCTCGATCACGACCGTGTCACCGTCGGCCCGGATGCCCACCTCCTCGCGCCGGCCGCTCCCGTCCCGGTAGGCGGCGGCGCCGCGAACGTCCGACAGGAGGCTCCAGAGCGGCGACTGGCCGGGCTCGAGGACGTGCAGCCAGCTGGCGACCACGTCCTGCGCCCGGATGGGGCTGCCGTCGCTGAAGCGGATGCCCGGCCGGAGCTCGAAGACGATGCGCCGGCCGGCGTCCTCGATGCGCCAACGCTCGGCCAGCGCCGGCTGCACGCGCGCAAGCTCGTCGAAGGCGGTCAGCCCCTCGTGGACCTGGGCCAGCGTGGCCGCCGTGGCCACGTCGCCTGCGCGCACGGGGTCCCAGCTGCCCGGCGGAGCGCCGGTGATGCGCACGTCCGGCTCGCCCGTGACGGCGACGGCCGCCCCCGGGCGGCGCGGGTCGGCGCCCAGCAGGCCGACCGCCGCGACGGCCGCGACGAGCACCGGCACGGCCACGCGGCGCGCGGCGGCAAGGGTGACGAGAGGCGGGCCACCGGGCATCGCGGCCGAGTCTATCCGCTCGGCGCCGCAGGCCCCGCGCGCTCGTCCCGCTGCCGGCGGGCCTCGTAGAAGAGCACCGCCGCGGCGGCCGAGACGTTGAGGCTATCGGCGATACCCAGCATGGGCAGGCGCACGCCGCGCACCTGCGGTCCGAGCCAGGCCGGCGACAGCCCGACCGACTCGGCGCCCAGCACGATCGCCAACGGGCCCGCCAGGGCGACCTGCGAATACGGCTCGGCGTCCTCGAGCCGGGCGGCCACGATGGCCAGCCGGCGCTCCGCCAGCCAGGCCCGCACCTCGTCACCTGGAGCCACCGCGAGCGGCACGTGGAAGATGGTGCCGAGGCTGGCGCGGATGGCGTTCGGGTTCCAGGGATCGGTGCGCGGGTCGGCCAGCACCACGGCGTCGACCCCGGCCCCGTCGGCACTGCGCAGCACGGCGCCCAGGTTGCCCGGCTTCTCCACGCCCTCCAGGACCGCCACCAGCGGTTCGGGGGGTAACTCGAGGGCGGCCAGCCCCGTGGCGGGCGTCTCGGCCACTGCGAGCACCCCGTCGTGGCGGTCGCCATAGGCCATGCGCACAAAGGCCGCCTGCGAGACCTCGACCACCCGGCCGGTGGCGACAAGGGCGGCGGCCGCAGCGCGGGCCTCGTCGCTCGTCGCCAGCTCGGGTGCCACGAAGCCCTCCACGATGCGGACCCGGCCGGCCAGCGCGCGGGCGACCTCTCGCGCACCGTTGATGACGATGCGGCCGGTCCGCTCGCGTTCCCGCCGGTCGCGCAGGCGCGCCACGCCCAGGACGCGCTCGTTGTGCACGCTCTCGATGCGCAGCACGCCTATCAGCCGCCTCCCGCTCGAGCGTAGGCACCCGCCGGCAGGTGGGCGCCGGACTCGGCCTCGAGGCCGAGCTCGCCGGCCTCCAGCTCGCCGGTCGCACGACCCAGCGCGGCGCCAAGGAGTCCCGCCAGTCGCTCCGACCCGAAGCCCGGCGTGTGCGCCGTCAGCAGCACGAAGCCGTCGGTCGCCCAGAGCAGCGCACAGGCGTCGAGGAGCGCCGGCAGGTGCTCGCCGAGCTGCCAGGCGGACCGCGTCGGGCCGTGGCCGTAGCTGGGCGGGTCGAGCACGATGCCCGCGTAGCGGCGGGCGCGGCGGACCTCGCGGCGCGCGAAGGCCAGGGCGTCGTCCACGATCCAGCGCACCGGTGCGCTCGCCAGCCCGGAGAGCTCGGCGTTCCGGCGCGCCCAGCTGACGGCCGGCCGGGACGCGTCCACGTGCACCACGTGTGCGCCGGCCGCGGCCAGGGCGAGCGTCGCGGCACCGGTATGCGCGAAGAGCGAGAGCACTGCCGGCGGCGCTGCCGACTTGACCCGCCGCGCGGCCTGCTCGGCGAGCCAGGACCAGAGTGGCGCCTGCTCCGGGAAGAGGCCGACCCCGCCGGACGTGGTCGTCCGCAGCTCCAGCCGGAGCCGCCCGTGCTCGACGACCCATGCCTCGGGCAGGGCGCCCGCGGGAAGCCAGGCACCGGCGTCTGGCCCGGCTCGCTCGAAGCGGGCGTCTGCTGCCGACCAGGCATCGGGGCGCCGCTGCGGCCAGCGCGCTGCCGGCGCCGGCCGATCGAGCAGGTACGGGCCGAAGCGCTCCAGCCGGCGTTCGTCCCCCGAGTCGACCAGCGACAAGGCGGCGAGGTCAGCCGGTAGGAAGTCAGGCCCCGCTGCCGGCATGGCTGGCGACCGGTCAGGCACGCGCAACGAAGATGACCGTGCCGTCGTCCGGCTCTGCCGGCCGACCCGTGTGCGGGCCCTCGACCGAGACCGGACCGAAACCCGTCTGCTCGAGCAGGAGCAGCAGCTCCTGTGCGAAGTAGAGGTTCTCGGTCAGCTGGTCATCCTCCTCGCGCACGACTTCGCCGGCATGCCAGAGGCGCGCGCGGATCTCGAACCGTTGCACCTGCTCGAGCGGGTCGAACGAGGCCAGACGGGTGATGAGCTCGATCTCGTCGCCGTCCGCGGCACGCCGCCGGTCGCCCCGGGCCCGCCAGTCGCGCGGGATCCCCTGACGACGACCCGCCAGCCAGCGCGCCCAGCTCGCCTCGTCGCGGCCGGCATAGGGCAGCTCGTGCTCGAGCAGCAGCGCGCCGCCCGGCTCCAGGTGCCGGTGGATGCGCCGCAGCGCCTCGCGATCATCCGACCGCGCGACGCCGATGCCGAAGACGCCGCTGCCATACGCCGTGCGGTAGGTCCGCTTGAGGTCGAGCTGGTGGAGCGCCTGGACGGTCAGGACGGGGGCATGGTCCCCCTCGCGGGCGGCGGCCGCGGCGTGGGCCAGCATATCCGGCGCTATGTCCACGCCGTCGACGTCGAATCCATCGTCCAGGAGTGGCACAAGCAGCCGGCCGGCGCCGCAACCGAGGTCGAGCGCCGGCTGCCCGAAGCGGCGGATGGCCGCGGCGTAGTAGGCGACCTCCTCGGGCCGTGCACGCTCGAACTCGGCCCACCAGCGCGCCACGAGGCCGTGGTGCCACGATCTCGGCCCGGGCGTCGGTTCCCTGCGACTGGTGGGGGGGCCGGGTCGCGTCACCTGGTGGGCGACGTGTCGTGGTTGACGTACGAGTGGATAAGCCAGGGCTCCGGTCCGGTCAGCTGGTAGGTCGTGTGCAGGTCGCGCACGATCTGGCCGGTGGCGGAGCGGATCGCCCAGTGGATGGTCACGCAAGCCGCGCTGTCGCCCTGGGCCATGACGTCGAGTCCGGCGATCTCGGCCACGGCTGCCCCCGAGGCCTGGTACGCCGCCATCAGACCGGTCAGGTGGTCTCGAACGGCCTCCCGGTCAGCCAGGTGGATGGGCGAGCCGTCGCGCACCGCCAGGAACGGCGCAGCGTACATCTCGGAAGCCACGACATCCGCGTCGCCGGCCATGTAGTGCTCGGCATAGCGCTGGAAGAAGCGGCGCAGGTCCTCCGGCATGGCTCGTGTCACCTGGTCGGTAGCGGCCGGGCGGAGATCAGCCGAGCAGGACCACGTCGTGGATCCGGTCGACGGTGGTCGCTACACGGCTTCGTTCGTAGGCAGCCGTGCCCGGCACGTAGGTGCAGAGTCCCACCGCGCGGTGCCCGGCGAAGCACTGCGCGAAGGCCTGGTCGTAGGGCAGGAACGCATCCAGCGGTGGCACGGGGAAACGCGAGAACCAGAGGGCGTCGAAACCGTCGTCGGCCTGGCGCGTGGCCAGGGCGATGCGCCACTCCTCGGCCCAGCGTGCCGGATCGGCGGTCAGGTCGAGCTCGCCCAGCACCATCTGCCCCCGGGCCTGGAGCGCCGCCACCTCCAGCCCGTGTTCGGCCAGCAGAGCGCGGTCGTGATCGACTTGGCCGTGGCCTGAGCCGTGGGCGAGCCAGCCGTTGCGCGAGGCGGCCAGACGGTAGAAGCCGGCCAGCAACGGCGCCAGGTCGCGCTTCTCGGTCGAGAGGACGGCCAGGTGCAGCACCTCGCCCGCGCTGACGATACCCGCCAGGAACCGCTCGTAGCTTTCGGCCGAGGGAGTTCCCCGCGGCAGATCGACCCTGGTCGCCATGAAGCACCCCCTTCTCGTCCGCTGCTCTGCACCTCGGAAGGGCGAACCGGGCCGCCCTGGGGCCCCTCGACACCTCCGGCACATCGTAGCGGCCCGGTCGGGCTGCCGCTCAGCCGTCCCCGGGCATCGACCAGGGCTCGCGCTCGAGGGCAGCCTCGAAGTCGGCCCGCGTGTGGACCGGCTCGCCGTGCGAGACGAGCACCCGCTCGAAGGGCAGCTGGAGCATCTCGCGCAGGGCCGGCAGCGTCCGCCGCTGGAGCACCGGTGTCCACCAGACGCGCAGGCTGCCGCCCGGCGCGGTCATGCCGTCGGCGAAGACGATGGTGCGCTGCTCGGGCAGCCAGAGCGGCGTCTCCATCGAACCGCGACCGTCGTGGAGCGCGACGAGGCCCCCCGGCAGGGTGTCGTCGGCTCGGATGGGTGTCGGCTCGGTGCGCGGCAGGTTGTTCTTCCAGAAGAGCCACGGCCCGAAGGATGGGATGCCGTACCAGTGCACGAAGGGATCGAGATCGCGCACGTGATCCGGCTTGAGGATGACCACCCCCGTCGGGCGGCGCGCCTCGAGGCGATCGTAGACGTGCCGCGCACTCGGCGGCGGCGCCAGCGGGTCGAGCAGCAGCACCTCGCCGCGCGACTCGACCACCCACGACGAGACCTCCGGCTCCCAGTCGTCACCCTCCTGCCACTCCCAGTGGCGCTGGCGCCAGAGCCACAGGCCGTCGGTGATGTCGCGCACCTCGACCGGTGTCTGGTTGCCTGCCATCAGATCCCCTCCGGGTCGGGCATCGGCGCGACCGGCTCGGCGCGACCGGCGCGACCGCGCCGAACGGAGCGGAGGATGGCCGCCGCGCCGACGACGAAGACGGCTGCACCGGCCAGGAAAGGCGCCGAGAGGCCTCCCAGGCTGACCAGCACGCCGCCGCTGGCGGGCCCCACGATGCCGGCGGCATAGAGCGGCAGGTAGACCAGGTTGAGGGTGGCCGAGCGGCGCTCCGCCGGCACCTCGGTGGCGAGCAGGCTGAAGACCATGGCGCTGACGGCGGAGGCGCACGCGGCGAAGACGAGCGCCAGCCCAGCCAGTGCCAGCAGGCTCGGCGCGAAGGGCATGCCGGCGAGCGAGACCGCGCCCAGCGCGAGGGCGCCGATGAGCACCGGTCGGAAGCCGATGCGGTCGCCCAGCACACCTCCCAGTGGCGACATCAGCGCGCCGACCAGCGCCGCCGTACCGGCCACGAGGGCGATGCCGCTGGCCAGCCCGGGACCGATGCCCACCAGGCGCTCGACGAGCACCGGCACGTAGGGCCGGCTCATCTGGCTGGCCAGGAAGGCCACGCCGAAGATGGCGAAGATGCGCACCACGGTCGGGTCGGCCAGGACGCCGCGCACGGCGCCGTAGGCCAGCTCCAGGATGCGCCCCGTCGGCACGACCTCGGGCCGGATCTCACGCGAGCCGAACCAGACCAGCAGCGCGGTGCCCACGGAGAGCGCCGCGGAGACCCAGAAGACGGTCGCGATGGACGTGCCCAGCCCGTCGATGAGCAACCCGGCCAGGGCCGGCCCGACGGCAAAGCCGATCGGCCCAGAGGCCCCGAAGAGGGCGATGGTCGTGCCCAGTCGATGACGCGGTGTGACATCGCGGATGCCGGCCAGCATCACCCCTGTGTTACCCAGCTGGAAGCCGATGAGCAGCATCGAGAGCGCCAGCTGCCAGGGCTGGCCGGAGAGGGCCACGCCGGCGAAGACGACCGCCTCGACGACCGCACTGCGGGCGATGACCGCCTTGCGGCTGTACTTGTCGGCCCAGACGCCCCAGAGCGGCACGAGCGGCATGCCGACCACGAAGATGAGCGCCCCGAAGATGCCGATGAAGGGCAGCCGGTCGGCCTCGGCCATGCCCATCTGCCGCAGGTACGCCGGCAGCAGGGCGAAGATCTGGCTGACTCCGGCGCCCTCGACCAGCGAGGTGATCCAGAAGACGGCCAGGATGAGCCGCCAATCGCGGCGCTCCTGCGGCTCTGCCATCGACGGCAGGATAGCGAGCCTCGGGCGTGCCCACGGTCGGAGGCAGGGGTGGGCAGTATCCCGAGGCTCGTGCTCGAGGCGATCCCGTCCGGACGTGGGCGGCGGTCAGGCTCCGTGCGGCTCGGGGTCCTGCTCGGCAGCGTGGACGATGTGGTCGAACTCGCGCCACAGGATCACCACCAGGAGCGTCGAGCCGGCGAACCCGAACCAGAAGGGCGCCGTGATCCCGAAGGCCCCCGCCAGCAGGCCGCCGATGGGCGTTCCGATCACCAGACCGCCGATGATCGCGATGCGATACACGCTCCCGACTCGGCCCATGAGTGCGTCCGGCACCGAGCGCTGCCGGACCACGGTGGAGGTCGTACCCCATGCGAAGGCATGGGCACCGAAGACGACCAGCGTCAGGAGGGCGATCGAGGGTGAGGTCGTCACTGCGAGGGCCAGGTGGGTGCCGGTCTCGATGAGCAGCCCGACGCGCATGAGGTCGGCCAACGAGAAGCGCCGCTCCAGCCGGTCGTAGGCCGTCAGCCCGACGATGCCGCCGACGGCGACGGCGGTGGTCAGCAGGCCGAAGCCGACCTCGTCCATGGCGAGCCGCTCGTCGGCGTAGAGCACGAGCACGGACCATGCCGCACCGAAGGTGACGTTGAAGGTGAAGATCGTCAGCGCAAGGGTCCGCATCGGCGGATGCGCGACGAGCCAGCGGACGCCCTCGATGATGTCCGACCGGACGCTCGACGGCTTCCGTTCCCGCTCGTC
>DASSPM010000044.1:0-10335 GCA_035699625.1 Candidatus Limnocylindrales bacterium
ACCGTCCGCGGGTAGTGGGTGCGGATTTGCGAGCCGAACCGATCCTTGAGCGGGGTGATGATGCGACCCCGGTTGGTGTAGTCCTCGGGGTTGGCAGAAGCGACGACGTACACGTCGATGGGAAGCCGGACCTTGTAGCCCCGGATCTGCACGTCGCGCTCTTCCATGATGTTGAGCAGGCCCACCTGGATGCGCTCGGCCAGGTCGGGCAGCTCGTTCAGCGCGAAGATGCCCCGGTTGTGGCGCGGCACGAGGCCGTAGTGGATGGTCGATTCGTCGGCCAGGTAGCGGCCCTCGGCGACCTTGACCGGGTCGATCTCGCCGATCAGGTCGGCGATGGTGATGTCGGGCGTGGCCAGCTTCTCGCCGTAGCGCCGGTCGCGCCCGAGCCAGGCCACGGGTGTTTCGTCGCCGTGCTGCGCCACCAGCGCGCGCGCCGCGGGACTGATGGGCGCGAGGGGATCGTCGTTCAGCTCGCCGCCGGCGACGATGGGGATGGCCTCGTCGAGGAGGCCGACGAGCTGGCGCGCCATGCGCGTCTTGGCCTGGCCGCGCTCGCCCAGGAAGACGATGTCCTGGCCGGCCAGGATGGCGTTCTCGACCGCCGGGATGACCGTCTCGTCGTAGCCGATGACGCCCGGGAAAAGGTCGGCCCCCTCACCCAGCCGGGCGAGCAGGTTGGCGCGCAGCTCGTGCTTCACGCTGCGCGAGCGCCAGCCCGTCGCGCGCAGGGCGCCGATGGTGGCGGGGCGAGCGTCGACCGCATGGTCCGCCGGGAAGGGGGTCGGCGTGACGGTCGATGGCTCCACGGGGACGCTCCAGGCTGCGCGGGGTCGGGGGGCGAAGGCTACGCGCGCCCGGCGGGAGCGTCAATCGCGGGGTGGCGCGACCGGCCGCGAGCCGTCGGCATTCCGTCCGCAGGCGGCGGGCGCGGGACTCATCCGCCGGCCGGTGCAGCGCGAAGTGACCACTAGACAGCGACCCCGCGGCGGCGTATCACTCGCGATACGTCCCGCCGTCACCGGGACCGGCACGAGCCTCGCGCGCGCTCCGGGCCCACGGGACGTGGACTGGAGCGACAGGTCGAGGATCCGTCACACCGCCACGGGCGGTCGCTGTTGTCGATCGACTCATGCCCCGCGCCCGCGCGTGCGGGGCGCCAGTGCGGAGGAGTGACCCTGAACCATGGCCAGCATCTTCACGCCCAAGGGCTTCCTGACCGTCGGCGGGGCGATCCTCGTCGTCCTCGGCCTGGTCGGCTTCGTGGGCATCTTCAACAAGACGAGCACACCGTTCTTCTGGCTCGATCCGGCCGAGAACATCACCCACCTGGCGCTGGGCGCCGTCGCCCTGGCCGCGGTCTACCTGCCGGGCCTGAACGGCGCCCTTGCGCCGTACTACAAGTGGATCGTCGTCCTGGTCGGCATCATCGCCCTCTTCTTCGGCATCTACGGCTTCGTGGCCGCCGGGGGTGCTGAGCCGAACACCTTCGGCATCGCCAACCTGGAGAGCCCCTCGGACAACATCCTTCACCTCGTGGTGGGCGGCTGGGCGCTCTGGGCCGCACTGCGGCCCTCGGAGATGGCCAGCCCGGCGTAGCACACCGTCGCCCGGCCGGCACCCACTGGGGAGTGCCGGCCGGATGGATCCCCTCACCCGCCCGGCCGGCTCCCCCGGCCGGGCGGTGTCACGTCCAGCGGCAGCGGGGCCACGACGCAGAATGCCGTGCGGGCATCGGCTGGGCGGCCCGCCCACGACCGGAGCACGTGCCGGAAGGGCGTGCGCGTCCTGTATCCGTGGCCGGACCCGCACGTGCCGGCTGCATGGTCACGCTGAGCACGAAGCCATCGAACAAGCACGGGGCAGCCGCATCGATCATCTCCCGGGCCGCCCCCGCCCGAGTTCGATGCGAGCGTGCGCCGGTGTCGCCGATGTGACCGGACTCGCGCCGCGTCAGCTGTGGCCAGACCATGCGGCGAGCCTACGCGTGCGACGCCCATGCAGTCGGCAAGGATGCCGCCAAGCGGTGCGCCGACGCGCCCCGCTCAGTTGTCGCCACGGGCCCCGGTGGACTCGCGATAGCCGTCGATGGCGCGGCGCACCGCTGGCACACCGAAGACGCCACCCTCGACCAAGCCGCGCAGGTAGGCGGCGCGCGCCTCCTGCTCACCTTCGAAGTCGGCCTGCGTCCGGCCGACCCGCAGTGCGAGCTCAGGCGTGACACCCCAGGCGAAGTGCTCGAAGCAGTCGGTCGCCGGGTCCCACGTCGCCAGCACGGCCGGGGGACGTCGCTGGACGTGGCCGGCCCCGTCGCGCTCGGGCGGCCGGAGGTAGTGGACCGCCACGGCGCGCCGCCGCACCCACGGCTGGAGGGGCCCCATCTCGGCCTCGAGCGAGCCCTCGGGGAAGTGGAGCGCGGCCCCATCCTCGCCCACCAGGCGGAGCACGATGACCACCCCCAGCCAGCGCAGCTCGTCCTCCGTCAAGCCGACGGGCGGCGTGCCCAGTTCCGAGAAGACCTCCTCCAGCGAGTCGGCGTGCATGCTGCTGCCGAGGCCATAGCCGCGCTGCAGCGCGCGCACCAGGATGCGCGCCTGGACGCCCCAGGTGTAGACGGGCAAGTGGCTGCTCAGCTCGCTGGCCAGCAGGTAGGTCGTGGCCGGGTCGGCGGCCCGCGGCTGGCTCTCGCCCCCTGTCTCCTCCTCCATCCTGCGCTGCAGCTGCGCCAGCCGGCCCCTGACGCGCGGATCGCGGGCAGAGACGCCGGCGCCCTCCGCGAGCGCCTCCTGCCAGCCGGGCCAGCCGAGCCGATCGGCGTCGGGCAACCAGTCGAAGGTCTCGGCCCAGCCGCGCAGGAAGAGCTTGTGTGTGCCAGGCGGCAGGAAGTCCATCAGCGCGGTCAGCGTCGTCGACTTGCCGGCGAGCGGCGCCTCTGCCGCGACCAGCACGGGCAACCTGCCCTCGACCAGGAGCCAGAGCAGCGCCGCCAGCTCGGCGTCGAGCGACCCCGAGGCGATGATGCGCGTGATCGAGAGCGGCTGGGGCGGGGCCCAGTGATAGCCCCACCAGCCCCGGTGCTGCGCGAATTCGTCCATCTCGGGCCCCTGCGGTGGCGGAGCGGCCAGCCTAGGAGGCGCGAGCAGGAGGCGTCAATCGGGACCTGACACGGCGGCCGATCGGCGTCCCTGCAGGCCAGCGCCAGCGGCGGCCACGGCGAGCGCGACGACCGCCAGGAGCACGAAAGCCAAGGCCACCGAGGAGCGCGACACACCGGCCGCGAGGACCGTGCCGGCCAGGGTGGCCCCGAGCACGCCGCCCAGGTAGCGCCCCGTCATGTACGTCCCGGCCGCCATCCCCGCCTGCGCCGGTGACACGCTCTCCAGCGCCGCCACCAGGCGCGGCGGCCCGCTGAAGCCGAGCCCGAAGCCGGCCACGGCCAGGAGTCCCACCAGGAGCGTCAGGCTGAGCGGTCCGACGAGCGCCAGCACCAGCAGCGCGGCGGCCATGACCAGAGCGCCGACGACCGCCGGCAAGCGTCGGCTGGAGCGATCCGAGAGGCGGCCGCCGAGCGGCGCGGCCAGCGCGCCCAGGCCGGAGACGCCGAGCAGGGCCAGGCCACTCTCGGCTGCGTGGCCACCCAGCAGTCCCTCCACCGCCAGCGGCACGACCACGAGCGTGCCGTGCAGCACGACGGTCGCCCCCAGCACGGCCAGGACGGCCGCCGCGAAGGGCCGTCGGGCGAAGAGGCGCACGTCCACGGCCGGCGCCGCAGAGCCCAGCTCATGGCGCACGAAGAGGACCGCCACGGCGGCGCCGGCCACGGTCGTGGCGGCGGCCGCGCCGGGCGGCAGATCCCCCGCCATCAACGCCACGAGCGCCACGAGCGCGGCAGCCAGCAGCCCGAGTCCGCGCAGGTCCAGCGGTCGGCCGCCGCGCCGCGCGACGCTGAGCGCGGCCGGCAGCACCACTGCCACTACGACGGCGGAGGCCGCGGCCACGGGCGCGGCGACCACGAACAGCGAGCGCCAACCGAACGCGGCCACGAGCAGGCCGCCGACGATCGGCCCGGCTGCGGCGCTGGCCGAGACGAGCAGCTCGAAGACGCCGAAGCTCGTGCCTCGCCGGTCGGCGGGTGCCATGGCCCGCACCAGGGCCGCGGCGTTGGTCGAGATCGACGCCCCGGCCACGGCCTGCCCGATGCGGCTGGCCACCAGCACCGGGAAGCTCGGCGCGAGCGCGCCGACGATCGAGGCGAGCGCGAAGGCGGCGACGCCGGCCAGGAAGACCCGCCGGTGGCCGAGACGGTCGCCGATGGCGCCGCTGGCCGGCATGGCGACGGTCACTGCGCCGAGATAGAGCGTCACCAGCGAGGCGACCGTGGCCGGCCCGACGCCGAAGTCGGCCATCAGGCTGGGCAGGGCCACCGCCAGCATGGTCGAGTTGAGCGGCACCAGGATGGCGCCCAGGGCGACGCCCACGAAGGCCGCGGCGAGGCCGGAGCCCGCGGGCTGCCCGGCTCCCGGCCGGGGCGTCCCGGCCGGGGCGTTCACAACAGCCGCACCTCGCCGGTCGCGCCGTCGAGCTCCACGAGCCGGTCATCGGCGATGCGCCTGGTGGCCTCGCCGGTGCCGACCACGGCCGGCAGGCCGAACTCACGCGCCACCACGGCAGCGTGCGAGAGGACACCGCCGGTGTTGGTCACCAACCCGGCGGCGATAGCGAAGAGGGGCACCCATGAGGGATTGGACGAGGGGCAGACGATGACGTCGCCCGGCTGGACCCGGCCGAAGTCGGCGGGCGACAGGACGACACGTGCGGGGCCGCGCGCCACGCCGGCGGACGCGCCGATGCCCGTCAGCCGGTCGGCCACGGGTTGCTCGGGTCGCGGCTGATCGAAGCGGCCGGCCGGCCCGTCGTCGGGCGGCTTGCCCAGGAAGCGCGGCGGCTGGATCGACCGCTGGCGGTCGTGCTCCGCGCGGCGCTCACCGACCAGCGCCCGTCGATCGGCCGGCGCGAGCAGCAGCTCCGGTACCTCGCTCCGATGCAGGTAGAAGATGTCTTCGGCGTGCTCGATGACGCCCGCCCGGACCAGCCGGTGGCCGACGCGCATGCACAGCGCCCGCAGGCGTGCCTGGGCCATGCGGTCGATCCAGTAGTTGTGGCCCTCGCTGAGCGGCCCGATGTCCCGCGCCAGGGCCAGCGTCGACTCGAACGGGGCGCGGCGCTCGTCGCCCTCGGGCAGGCGGGCCAGCAGCGCAGCGGCCAGCTCGTCCGCCTCGCGCCGGAGGCGCAGCCTCCGTGCCTCCGGATCCTCCGCGGGCTGGTCGAGGCGCTTGCGCAGCTCGGCCCGCAGCAGCGCCGGCTGTTCGCCCCACGAGGGCAGCGTGAGGTCGTCGAAGGGCTGGCCCAGATGACCGTGCCGCTCAAGGAAGGCGGCCAGGGCAGCCGCGAAGTCGGCCTCCGGCGCCTCGTCGCCGCCCGCCGGCTCGGCGCGCAGCCAGTCCGTCACGGCCGGGTGCCGGCGGGCCATCTCCGCCAGTGCATGGAGCTCCCGCTCGACGGCCTGGATCTCCGTCGGCGCGCCCTGCACCAGCCGCAGCGCCTCGCCCGGACTGGCTCCGGGGACGATGGCCTCGTAGCGGTCGGCCAGCTCGTCGAGGACGGCGTAGACGCCGGAGATCGCCGCGAAGTGGAACTGCCACGCCCGATCCGTGGCCGCCCAGGCGGCCTGCCAGCTCTCGGCCAACTCCGCCGGCGAGAGGCTCTCCACCGCCACCGAGGCGATGGTCGCGTAGCACTCCCGCAGGCCGGGCATGACGTGCCCGTCCCAGTAGCGCCTGGCGCGCCGGGCTGCCTGCCGCCGGGCGGACTTGATGCGCTGCCCGAAGCGCGCCCGCTGGTGCTCCGGCACGTCCAGCACCTCGGCGAAGTAGGCGTAGCCGTGCCAGATGCGGCCGCGGATGCGCAGCGGCAGGCGCAGCTTCAGGTAGCGGTAGTCGAAACCGCCCGCGATGGCCAGGACATAGTCGGCGGCCAGGGGTGCCAGCGGGAAGGGCATGTGCATGTCGTCCCATTCCCAGCTCAGCTCGGCGTCCGCCGGATCGTCCCAGGTGACGAGGAAGCGGCTCATGCCCCGACGCCCGCCGTGATCGGTCGTGCCTGCAGCAGCCACCAGCGATCGTCGGCCCATGCCGCCTCCACGTCGACCGGGCCACCGAGTCGTTCTTCCGCTTGCAGCACGAGCCGGCCCAGCTCCGCCAGCTGCCGGTCGCCCAGCGCGGATCCGCCGTCGACGACCGGCTCGCGCACCGGCGTGCCGGACGGATCGGCGCGCAACCGCCACTGCTGGCCGCCAGTCGTCACCGAGCGAACCTGGAGGCTGGCCCGGTCGAGCACGATCGAGTCCGGCGTCACCTCGCCGCTGACGATGACCTCGCCAAGACCCCGCGCCGCCTCCACCAGCAGGACGTCCCGGCGACCCAGCACGGGATCGCGGCTGAAGGCGACCGCCGATGCTTCGGCGGGTACGAGCGGCATCAGCACAACGGCCATCTCGGCCGTGGCCAGGTCCGCGCCGGCGCGCCGCCGGTAGCCGACCGCCGCCGGCGACCAGAGCGAGGCGTAGCACTCTCGTACGGCGCGGGGCACGTCCCGCGGTGCCACACCCAGCCGGGTCAGATATTGGCCGGCGAAGGAAGCGCCCCCGGCGTCCTCACCCACCGCCGACGAGCGGACCGCCAGGGGGCTGCCCGGCCAGGCCGAGCCGAGCCAGGCAACGGCCTCCTCCAGCGCGGCCGCCAGCGCCTCGGGCAGAGGCGCCGCCAGGATCGCCTCGACGAGTGCCGCGATGGCCTCGTCGGCGTCGTCCGACCCGCCCAGGACTCGGAGTGCCGCCGCGGGCACCGGCTGGCCGAGGTGCAGGGCAAAGGCTGCCGTGGTCAGGCAGGCCGCCGGCGGGACCGGCAGGTCCGCCGCCAGCAGGCGCTGGATGCCCCTCGCCTTGCCACCCACGAGCCGCTCCGGCAGGGACGCGCCGTCGATCCGCGTCCAGAGCGGCGCGTCGAGTGCCGGACCCGCTCCAGGGGCGCGCTCGCGGACGGCCTCCTCTGTCGGCTCTGACCCCTCCATGCCTCCTCCGTGCGCGGGCCCTGGCAGGTGGCGGAGTCTACCGGCTCGGCGCCTGATCGGGGGGCCCGCGCCAGCGGCCTTGCCAGGGCCGTCGGGCGCGTTATCCTGCCCGCCACGAGCGCACGAGGAGGATGGGCATGGCCCGTGATGAGAAGCTGGAGCTGCTGAAGCACGTCTCGCTCTTCAGGACCATGAGCGACGCCGACCTGGCCCGCCTCGGAGAGCTGGCCGACGAGGTCGACGTGCCGGCCGGCCGGACGCTCACGCGGGAGGGCCAGAGCGGCCAGGAGTTCTTCGTCATCGTCAGCGGTTCCGCGCGCGTGATGCACGGCGACCACGAGATCGCCCGCCTGGGTACCGGCGACTTCCTGGGCGAGATCGCACTGCTCGACGGCAAGCCGCGCAGCGCCACGGTCGTGACCGAGGCGCCGACCCGGCTCCTGGTCCTTGGCCACCGCGAGTTCCACAGCCTGATGGACGAGTTCCCGAGCGTGCAGCGCTGCGTCATCAATGCGCTCGTCGAGCGCGTCAGGGCGCACGAGTCGCATACCTGACAGCCAGGTTGTCATTTCGACGTTGACAGCCGCCACCGCGCAGGCCTAGACTCCGGACCCCGCTCACCTCGGGCGGAGCCACGTCCAGCACAGGAGACCGCGACACAGATGTCCACCATCCGCCTCTTCAGCACCGCTGCCCTTCGGCGGCGGACGACGACGCCCGTCGACGTCGTCGAGAGCGGGAGATCTGTGCCCCACGCGACCTGACCCGGCGGCGCCAGCCGCCAGCGAAGGAAAGCCGGAGGGCCGGATCGGGCCCCCGGCTTTTTTGATGCCTCGCGTCGTGCGAGGTGCGCATCGAAGCCGACCCCCGCCGTCACCACGGGGCCCCTGTCGAGTACCACTTCGATGTCACCAGGAGCACGACCATGACGGTCACCATCGAAAACCGGCCCTCCGCCCAGCGGCTGGCCGCGCCCGCGCCCGACGGCCCGGCCGCGCCGATCGCCGCGGCGAACGCCGTGCCCGCGCTCCTGGTGGAGCACGTCACGAAGCGCTTCGTCGTCGGCCGGCGCAAGAAGCCGGTGATGGCCGTGGACGACGTCTCCCTGCGCATCGCGCGCGGCGAGATCTACGGCGTCCTCGGCGCCAACGGCTCGGGCAAGTCGACCCTGATCCGGCTGGTGAGCACGCTGCTCACCCTCGATACCGGCCGGGTGGAGGTCTTCGGCCACGACATCGTCCGCGAGGAGATGGCGGTCAAGCGGCTCATCAACCGGGTGAGCGTCGACGCCGCCTTCTTCAAGAAGCTGTCGCCGGCCGAGAACCTCTCCTACGCGGCCCGCCTCTACGGGCTCGATGCCCGCCGGGCGGCCCGCGAGGCGGTCGCCATCCTGGCTCGCCTCGGCATCGCCGAGACGCGCCTGGGCCGGCCGCTGGAGCAGATGAGCCGGGGCATGCAGCAGAAGGTGGCCATCGCGCGTGCGCTGCTGACCAGCCCGACGCTGCTGCTGCTGGATGAGCCGACGACCGGGCTCGACCCCCGTTCGAAGCTCGACGTGCAGGGCTTCATCGAGGACCTGCGCGCCACCCACGACGCGACGATCGTGCTCACCACGCACGACCTGGCAGAGGCGGACCGCCTCTGCGACCGGATGGCCATCCTGGCCGCCGGGCGGATGGTCGTCGAGGGCACGCCCGACGAACTGAAGGCCAAGGTCGCCCACGACCACGGCCAGCCGGCGACGCTCGAGAGCGTCTTCATGACCTACACCGGCCGCTCGCTCGACGACGACGTCGAGGAGCCGGACGAGAACGACGAAGAAGGGAGGTGAACCGGATGCACGAGATGCACGAGATCTCGCGCGCGCTGCACGCGCAGCGCGTCGAGGCCCTGCGCGCGTCCGCGCAGCGCGAGCGCCTGGCTCGCGGCGCGCGGCGGCACGAGGGCCAGTCCATCCGTCGGGCCATCGGCGCGTCGATCATCCGCCTGGGGGAGCGGATCGCCGCCGAGCATGCCCCGCGTCCGGCCCGGTCCCTGTGACCGGGCCGGACCTCACCTCCCGGAGACCACGATGACCACCATGGCACGCGAGCTGCGGGCGAGCTACGCCTTCGTCGCCCGCAACGCACACCTCATGAAACGCTACTGGGGCTGGGAGATCGCCTGGTTCGTCTACGCCGTAGCCGGAGCGCTCTCGATCACCCTCATCGGCCAGGACCAGGGCGACCAGCGGCTGTTGCTCTCGCTGATGATCGGCGCCGTCTTCTGGAACTACCTCTCGATCGTCTTCGGCTTCATCGCCGAGACGGTCGCCTGGGAGCGCTGGGAGGGAACGCTCGAATACACCATGATGGCGCCCATCCGGCGCTACACGCAGCTGCTCGGTTCGACCGCCTTCGCGGTCGTCTACGGCATCGTCCACACGACCCTGGTGCTGGCCGTGCTGTCGCTCTTCTTCGGGCTCGACCTGTCGCACGCCGACTTCGCCACGGCCCTCGTGTTCGTGCTCGTCGGCTCGCTCTCCATCGTCGGCATCGGCATGATCGCCGCCATCCTGCCCCTGCTCTACGTCGAGCGCGGGGCGCAGATGACGTTCGTGCTTCAGTCGCTACTCCTGCTCTTCAGCGGCGTCTACTTCAGCGTGGAGATCCTGCCCCCCTGGATGCAGGTGGTGTCGCGCGTGGTGCCGGGCACCTACGTGCTGGACGGCGTGCGCAAGGGGCTCATGGACGGCGTGCCCGTGGGCGCGCTCCTCCACGACGTCTGGCCGCTGCTGGTGATGGCGGTGCTCTTCATCCCGCTCGGCATCTGGGCCTTCGGCCGCGCGGAGCGCTACGCAAAGCGCACCGGCAAGCTCAAGCGGGTCGGCTGATGGACCTGCTCGACTGGGGCTGGTCGGACGCCCTGGAGGCCGGCTTCGCCGGCCACCGGGCGGCCGGCCTGCAGCCCGCGCGCGTCATCGGCGAGCAGCGTGGCGGTTATCGCGTCGTGACCGCGCAGGGCGAGGCCGATGCCGTGCTCGCCGGCCGCCTGCGCTACGAGACCGAAGGCCGCGATGCGCTGCCCGCGGTGGGCGACTGGGTGGCCGTCGAGGCCGCCGAGGGGCGGACACTCGTCCGTGCCGTCCTGCCGCGGCGCAGTCGCTTCGCGCGCCTGGCCACGGACCGCACCAGCGATGGCCAGGTCGTGGCCGCCAACGTGGACACG